>CAVQQX010000115.1:0-27568 GCA_963714645.1 uncultured Gammaproteobacteria bacterium | reverse complement strand
GGAAGCGAGCGTTTGCCCTCGACGGCGCCCACGAGGTGGCCGGGGCGTTGCTCGCGGCGGGAGGCTGGGCCGCCACGGAGCCGTAGTCCGTCAACCGCTGCGCCCGATGGTGATCTGGGCGGAGCGATTGCCTGGCTCGGCATCCCAGGGAGAGACGACATGGTTGGCGCAATGATCGAAATCACTTCGCAAGCGGGCATTTCTCCTCGCCGGGCCGGCGCAGGGGGAAAAACTGCGCATCGCGCTGCAGAAGACCGGCACGCTGGGGTGGGAGCTCGCCGTCGCTAACGCGTTCGGCCTCGATACGGAAGCTAAGCTCGACATCGACGCCACCGAGCTCGCCTCGACCGACGCCGGCAAGATCGCCATCCAGGGCGGCGATGCCGACATCATCATCTCCGATTGGCTATGGGTCGCCCGCCAGCGCGCGCAGGGCGCGAAGCTGACCTTCTACCCGCACTCATCGGCGATCGGCGCGGTGATGGTCTGGGCGCCGCGATCAGGAGCGTCAAGGACCTCGCCGGCAAGAAACTTGGCGTCGCCGGCGGGCCGCTCGACAAGAGCTGGCTGATGCTCAAAGCCTATGCGCTTAAAGATGGCGTCGATCTCGACAAGTCCGCAACCGTGCTCTATGGCGCGCCGGCCGATCGTCACGCTGCCGGAAATCCCCGTGCAACCGGCGATCACGGTGTGCTCGCCGATCCGGCAGTTGTGACCCACCTGGACCAGGTTGTCGATCTTCACGCCGCGTTCGACGACCGTGTCGCCCAGCGTGCCGCGATCGATCGTGGTGTTCGCGCCGACCTCGACGTCGTCGCCGATCAGCACGCTGCCGAGTTGGGGAACCTTGACGTACCCGTCCCGGTCGGGTGCCTGGCCGAAGCCATCTGCGCCGATCACGGCGCCCGGGTGCAGCAGGCAGCGCTCGCCCACCTGCACTCCGGCATTGAGCGTCACCCGCGCGATGCAGCGGGTGCCCGCGCCGACGCGCGCGCCGTCCAGCACGATCGTAGCCGGCCCGAGGAATACTCCCGCGCCGACCTGCACGCCGGGCCCGACGTAGCAGTGCGCACCGAGCCAGGCACTCGGGTCGACACGCGCGTCCGCCGCGACGACGGCGGTGGGATGCCGGCCGGCTGCGAACGGGGGCGCGGGGTTGAGGTAATTCGCGATCCGGGCGTAAGTGGCGTAGGGATTCGCGGCGACGAGGGCGTGCGTCGGGCACGCCGCCGCGCTCGCCGCGTCGAGCACCACGGCCGTCGCCCGGGTGGCGGCGAGGTGCTTGCGATACCTGGTGTTGGCGAGGAACGAAATGGCGCCGGTCGTGGCGTCCTGCAGGGTCGCTACGCGTTCGACCACGGCCTGCGGGTCGCCCCGCAATTCGCACCCGAAGCGGACCGCCAGCGCGCCCAGGCTCACCGGCATGGCGGTACCTCCGGGCGCGGGCTCAGGGCTTCGCCGGCGCGGTCTTGCCCTTGGCCTGCAGGGCCGAGAGCACCTGCGGCGTGATGTCCACCGACGGGCTCGCGTAGAGCGCGTCCGCCACGACCAGATCGAGCCCCGCGGACTTGGCGTAAGTCTGTACTTCCTGCAGGACCGTGCGCTGCAACTGGCCGAGCGCCTCGTTGCGGCGCACGTTCAGGTCTTCCATGAACTCGTTCTGCTTGCGCGCGAACTCGCGCTGGCCGTCACGCAGGCTCTTTTCCTGGTTGCGGCGATCGGCCTCGGCCATCGTCGCGCCGTCCTTGGTGAGCTTGTCCTCGCGGGTCTTGAGGTCGCGCTCCATATTCTGCAGGTCGCGCTTGCGGGTCGCGAACTCGCCCTCGAGGGCCTGCGACGCAGACTGCGCCTGCGGCGCTTCCTGCAGCAGGCGGGCCACGTTGACGACTCCGATCTTCACCTGCGCGTCGGCCGCGGCGAACGGCGCTGCGCTCACGGAGAGCGCCAGCAGGGCAAGCAACGCGGTCTTGGTACGCATGTAAGGAAACACCTCAGAAAGCCTGGCCGATGGAGAACTGGAAGCCTTCGGTCTCGTCGCCGTATTCGACGCCGTCGCCGTCGAACTTGTTGAGCGGCACGGCGTAGCTGAACCGGAAGACGCCGAGCGGGGCCATCCACTGGACGGCCAGACCGGTCGAATAGCGCAGTTTATCAAATGAGAAGTCGTAATCCACGGGCGTCACGCCGTCCCTGCCGACGAACTGCGTGTCGTCGGTGGAGAACACGTTCCCGATGTCGAAGAATGCGCTGAAGCGGGCGGTATTGCGCCACTTCGCCGGCATCGGCAGCAGAAACTCGAGCTGGTTGGTGAACTTGAGGTTGCCGCCGTAAGGGTTGCCGAAGGAGTCCTTCGGCCCCAGCCGGCTCTCGCGGAATCCGCGCACCGTCTCCGGTCCCCCGGCGAAGAAGCGCCGGTACGGCGGCATCGACGTGGTGTCGCCCGCGGCATCGCCGTAGCCCAGCTCGCTGTTGATCATGAACGTGAGCCACCGGCCGAGCGGTATGAACTGCAGGTAGTCGTAGTTCACGCTGTAGAACTCGACGTCGCTGCCCGGCACCGTGTAGCCGAAGCTCACCCTGTGGCGCGCGCCGCGGTCGGCGAAGATCGCACGGTTGCGTGAATCGTAGGACCATCCCGCCGACAGCTCGAAGGTGTTGAACTTGGTGCCGAAGTACATGAAGGTGATCGGTGGCACACCGATCTCGTCGGTGCGGGTGTACAGCTTGCCGTTGTGGCGCACCCACTCGGTCGCTTCCGCGGCGCTGTTGTTCGGGTCGGTGAAGAGGTCGGAGCGCTGCAGCGCCGCGCCCAGCCGCAGTGACTGGAACTCGGAAATGGGCCAGCCGTAGTCGAGGCCGATGGTGCCCGTTGTCGTTTCGAAGTCGGACGAGGCGGTGGTGTACTGGTCGAGCTGGCGGTATGTCGCGGAGAGCGTGCGCGCGACGCCGTCGATGGTCGTGTACGGGTCGGTATGCGACAGGCTGAATACCTTGCTGTACCGGCCGGCGTTGATCTCCGCCGCGACGCGATTGCCGGTGCCCATGAAGTTGCTGTGCACGAAGCTGCCGTTCAGCAGCACCGACTGCGACTCGGAATAGCCGACGCCGCCGCTGAACTGGCCGGGCAGGCCTTCCTTGATCTCGAAGTTCACGTCGACGAGGTCGGGCGTGCCGGCGACCGGCGTGGTCTCGACCTCCACTTGCTCGATGAACGGCAGGCGCTGCAGGCGCTGCTTGGAGCGCTCGACCGCGGAGTTCGAGAGATAACCGCCTTCCATCTGGCGCATCTCGCGCCGCAGCACGTCGTCGTTGATGCCGCTGGTGCCGGTGAAGGTGATGTTGCGCACGTACGCGCGGTTGCCAGGATCGACGAGGAACGTGAGTTCGATCTCCTTCGTCGCCGTGTTCTCCTTCGGCACCGGATCGATCTTCGCGAACGCATAGCCGTCCTGGCCGAGGCGCAGCTGCATCAGCTCCGTCGTCGTCGTGATCTGCTTGCGCGAGAAGATGTCGCCCTTGCGTACCGCGAGCAGCCGCCGCAAGTCGGCTTCCGGGACCACGAGGTTGCCCGCGATCTTCACGTCGGAGACGCGGAACACCTGTCCCTCGCGCACGTTGAGCGTGATGAAGATGTCGTCCTTGTCCGGCGCGATCGCGACCTGCGTCGACTCGACGTCCATGTTGGCGTAGCCGCGGTCGAGGTAGTACGAGCGCAGCTTCTCGATGTCGCCCGAGAGTTCCTCGCGCGAGTAGCGGTCGTCCTGCCGGTACCACGAGAGCCAGTTCGGCGTCCGCAGCTTGAAGTTCTCGAGCAGGACGTCGTCACTGAAGGCTTCGTTGCCCACCACGTTGATCTGGCGGATGCGCGAGCGCTTGCCCTCGGCGATGTCGACGGCGATCTTGACGCGGTTGCCCGGCACTTCCTCGACCTTGGTGTCCACCTTGACCGCGTACTTGCCGCGCGAGAAGTACTGGTCGGTCAGGAAGCGCTCGACCTCGTCGAGCGTCGACTGGTTGAACGTCTTGCCGCGCGCGAGCCCGACGTTGCGCAGCGACTTCTCGAGGTCCTCGGTCTTGATGTCCTTGTTGCCCGTGAGCGTGAAGCTCTCGATCGACGGGCGCTCGAGCACGGCCACGACCAGCGTGCCGCCGTCGCGCCGCACCTCGACGTCGCGAAAGAAGCCGGTCGCGTACAGCGCGCGCAGCGCCTCGGCGATGCGGCGCTCGTCCATGCGGTCGCCGATGTTGACCGGCAGGTAGTTGTAGACCGTGCCCTCGGTGATGCGCTGCAGGCCCTCGATGCGGATGTCCCCGACGGTGAACTCGGGCCCGGAATCCGTCTGCGCGAGAACGGCGGGTACGGCAAGGAGGGCCGGCAGGACGGCCGCGTACTTCAATCGCATGGTTTGGGAAAGGCTCAGCTGAACAGCCGGGACAGGTCGTTGTAGAACGCGAAACTCATCAGGACCAGCAGCAGCACGATGCCGATCTGCTGGCCCACGGCCTGGGTCCGTTCGGACAGCGGGCTGCCCTTGACCGCCTCGGCGAGCTGGTAGACCACCTGTCCGCCGTCGAGGATCGGGATCGGCAGCAGATTCAGGACGAACAGGCTCACGCTCACCACGGCGAGGAACGACAGGAACGACAGTATGCCCTGCCGCGCCGAGAATCCGGCGTATTCGGCGATGTTGATCGGGCCGCTCAGGTTCTTGACCGAGACGTCGCCGGTCGCGACGTTCCAGATCATGCGCACGGTGAGCACGGACATGTTCCAGGTCTTCTCGACAGCGCGGCCGCTGGCAGCGAAGGCGCCGTAGCGTTCGATCGTCTTCATGTCCGCCGGCACGTCGAGCGCGGGGACCGGCTGCACGCCGATGCGGCCCACCAGGCGGTCGCCGTCGCGCTCCGCATCGACTTCGATGCGCCGTTCGAAGGTGTCGCCGGCGCGCTCGACGCGGAATCGCAGCGTCTTGCCCGGGCTCGGTTGCACGATTGCCACGAGGTCGCGGAAGTCTTCGACGGGACGGTCGTCGACGGCGACGAGGCGATCGCCGATTGCGAGCCCTGCGCGCGCGGCCGGGCTCCCCGGCACGATCTTGCCGATCTCGGTCGGCACGGTGGGATACCAGAAATCGAACCCGAGTCGTGGCAGCAACGCGCCCGGTTCGGTGAGCGCACGTCGATCGCCGGTCACCTCGAGGCCGAGCGTCCGGCTCCCACCGTCGCGCTCGACCGTGAGCTCGATCGGCGAGCCGTCCATCAGGCGCGCGAGGATCGCGAGCACGGCGTCTTCGCGCGTCGCCACGGGCGCTCCCCCGACGGCGACGATCTCGTCGCCGGAGCGCAGGCCGGCCGTGGCCGCCGTCGAGTCCGCCGTGACGTCGCCGATGACGGGCTTGAGAGCCGGGACGCCGGCGACGAACAGGATCCAGTAAGCGACCGCAGCGAACAGGAAGTTCGCAAACGGCCCGGCCAGCAGCACTAGCACCCGCCGCCACACGGGTTTGCGGTTGTACGCCTGCTCCAGCAGCTCGGGCGCCACCGGCCCTTCGCGTTCGTCGAGGAGTTTGACGTAACCGCCCAGGGGGATGGCCGAGAGTGCATATTCGCAGTGGTCCGCGCCGCGGCGGGACCAGAGCACCTTGCCGAACCCGATCGAATAGCGCAGCACGCGGATCCCCATGCGGCGGGCCATCCAGAAATGGCCGTACTCGTGCACGGCGACGAGCACGCCGATCGCGACCAGGAAAGAGATCAATGTCGTCATGCGATGCCTCAGGCGGCGCCGGCCAGCCTCGCAGCGGCGAGGTTGCGGGCCCAGCGATCCGCTTCAAGTACGTCCGCCAGCTCGCGCGCCGGCGTGTTGCGATGCGCGCTCATGACCCTGTCGATCACGCCCGCGATGTCGAGGAACCCCAGCCGGCCGTCGAGGAACGCAGCCACCGCGACCTCGTTGGCCGCGTTGAGGGCCGCGGGTGCCGTGCCGCCGGCCACCGCGGCGGCCCGGGCCAGGCCGAGCGACGGAAACCGGACCAGGTCGGGCGCCTCGAAATCGAGTCGTGCCGCCGCCACCAGATCGAGGGATTCTACACCGGAGGCGATCCTTTCCGGCCATCCGAGCGCGTGGGCGATCGGTGTGCGCATGTCGGGGTTGCCCAGCTGCGCCAGGATCGATCCGTCCACGTACTCCACCATCGAATGGACGAGGCTCTGCGGATGTACGACCACGCTGACGGCGGCCGGTTCCATGCCGAACAGGACGCAGGCTTCGATCAGCTCGAGCCCCTTGTTCATCAGCGTGGCCGAATCGACCGAGATCTTCCGGCCCATGCGCCAGCGCGGGTGGGCGCAGGCCTGCTCAGGTGTGACCTGTGCCATCTGATCGCGTGTCGCGCGCAGGAACGGTCCGCCCGAGGCCGTGAGCAGGATCCGATTGACGCCTGGCGGTGCGCGGCCGGTCGTGAGCGTCGGCGGCATGCACTGGAAGATCGCGTTGTGCTCGCTGTCGATCGGCACCAGCGTGGCGCCGCCGCGGCGGGCTGCCTCCACCAGCAGCGCACCGGCGAGCACGAGCGACTCCTTGTTCGCGACCAGCACGTGCTTGCCAGCCGAGGCCGCCGCGAGGGTCGACGGCAGGCCTGCGGCGCCCACGATCGCCGCCATCACCACGTCGACCGCCGCGTCCGCGGCCACGGCTGCCAGCGCCTCGTCTCCGCACAGCACCTCGGTCGCGCAGCCGGCGGCGCGCAGTTCGTCGGCGAGACAGGAAGCCTCGAGCGGCGCCTGCAGCACCGCGACGCGCGGACGGAAGCGCAGGCACTGGTCGCGCAGCGCTTCGCGACGGCTGGACGCTGCCAGCGCCGCCACCGTGTACCGCTCGGGATGCCGTGCGACCACGTCGAGCGTGCTCACCCCGATGCTGCCGGTGCTCCCGAGGACCGCGACGCGTCTCACGGCAACAGCCCTAAGGCGATCAGGCCGAGCAGGAATGTGGGCGCCGCGGCCGTGAGGCTGTCGATGCGATCGAGCACGCCGCCGTGGCCGGGAAGCAGCGAGCCGCTGTCCTTGAGCCCGGCCTGTCGCTTGAACATGCTCTCGGTCAGGTCGCCCACGACCGAGACGAGCGCGACGAGTTCGCACAGCAGCAGCCAGGGCCAGAACGGGCGCGCGAACACCCAGGCGCCCACCCCGCCGACGACGGCCGCGGCGAGCATGCCGAAGGCGAATCCTTCCCAGGTCTTGCCCGGGCTCACGTGCGGCGCGAGCTTGTGCCGGCCGAAAGAGCGGCCGCCGAAATACGCGCCGACGTCGGCAGCGGCGATCAGCACGAGCAGGAACAGCAGCAGTCGCTGGCCGCTCGGCTGCAGCGCGACGAGGTGCCCGAGGCCGAGCCCGGCCGGCACCAGCACCAGGAACCCGACGATGCCGGTCGCAATCCAGCCGCCGGCGTGGGCCCGGGTGGCGAGCCAGACGAAGGCCGCGAGCCACCAGAGCGCCGACGCGCGCAGCAGCACCTCGAGCCAGCGTGGATCGCGCGCGAGCAGCTCGGCGCCGGCCAGCACCAGAACGACCCCCGCGGCGTAGGCGATCCGCGCCGGCTGCGAGACAAGCCGCACGAAGCCGGCCCACTCCCAGCCCGCTGCGAAGATCGCAACGGAGATCAGCACCGCCGCGACCGACGGCGGCAGGTACAGCAGCACGACGATCACGACGGCGGCCAGCGCCAGGGCCGTCGCGATGCGCGCCCGCAAGGTGCTGCTCACGGTCGCGCCTGCGCGTCAGTCAGCCCGAACCGTCGCTGGCGCCGTGCATAGTGCTGCAACGCAGCGTCGAGCGCGACATCGTCGAAGTCCGGCCACAGCGTGTCGCAGAAATACAGTTCGGTATAGGCCAGGTCCCAGAGCAGGAAGTTGCTGATGCGCTGCTCGCCGCCCGTCCGGATGAAAAGGTCGGGCTCTGGCGCTCCGTGGAGCTGCAGCCCGCGGGCGAAGGTGGCTTCGTCGATGCGTTCGGGGCCGAGTTCGCCCGCCGCGACGCGTCGCGCGATCACGCGCGTCGCCTCGACGATATCCCAGCGACCTCCGTAGGAAACGGCGACGTGGAGCGTCATGCGCCGGTTGCCGGCCGTACGCTTCTCGGCGGCGGCGATGCGCTCCGTCAGGCCCGCTCGCAGCCGTGCGAGGTCGCCGATGAAACGCACGCGGACCTGGTTGCGGTGCAGCTCGTCGACTTCCTTGTCGATCGACTCGACGAAGAGGTCCATGAGCTTGTCGACCTCCTCGCCCGGCCGCTGCCAGTTCTCGCTCGAAAACGCGAAAACGGTGAGCGCCTCGACGCCGCGGCGGGCGCAGCCCTCCACCGTGGCGCGCACGGCCCTGGCGCCCGCGCGATGCCCGAAATGCCGCGGCATGGCACGGCGGGACGCCCAGCGCCCGTTGCCGTCCATGATCACTGCGACGTGGCGTGGGATGCCCGGCGCGGCCGCACGAGGTTGCGCCACCGGTCAGACCTGCATCAATTCTTTTTCCTTTTCCTGCATCGCCGCATCCACGTCGGCGACGTACTTGTCCGTGAGCTTCTGCACTTCCTCGTGCGCCTTGCGCTCGATGTCCTCGGAGATCATCTTCTCCTTGAGCATCTCCTTGAGGTCCTGCATCACGTCGCGACGCACGTTACGGATCGCGACGCGCGCGTTCTCCGCTTCGTGCTTGACCACCTTGGTCAGGTCGCGGCGGCGCTCCTCGGTGAGCGCCGGGAGCGGCACGCGGATCACGCTGCCCGCCGTGGTCGGCGTGATGCCGAGGTCGGATTTCATCAGCGCCTTCTCCACGACCCCGACCATCTGCTTGTCGAACGGCACGATCGTGATCGTGCGCGCGTCCTCGACGCCGACGGTCGCGACCTGGTTGAGCGGTGACTCGGCACCGTAGTAGTCGACGCGGATGTGGTCGACCAGCGAGGCGCTCGCGCGACCCGTGCGCAGGCGCTTCAATTCCTGGCGGAACGCGGCGACGCACTTGCCCATGCGCTCGGTCGCGTCCTTTTTGATGTCTTCGAGCATGGTAGCGACTCCCCTCTTGGCGGCGCCTGCCGCCCTCAGACCGTGACCAGGGTACCGACGTCGCCGCCGGCGGCGGCGCGCACGAGGGCACCCGGGTCGTTCAGGTTGAACACACGCAACGGCAGTCGATGGTCGCGACACAGCACGATCGAGGTCGCGTCCATCACGTTCAGGCGCTGGTCGAGCACCTGGTCGTAGGTCAGCTGATCGTAGCGGCGAGCATGTGGGTTGATGACCGGGTCGGCGTCGTAGATGCCGTCGACCTTGGTCGCCTTGAGCAGCAGGTCGGCCTCGATCTCGATCGCGCGCAGGCTCGCGGCCGTGTCGGTCGTGAAGAACGGGTTGCCGGTGCCGGCGGCGAAAATCGTCACGCGCCCCTTCTCGAGGTGGCGGATTGCCCGGCGGCGGATGTAGTCCTCGCAGACCTGGTTGATCCGCACCGCCGACATCACGCGAGTCGGCGCGCCCATCGACTCGAGCGCGTCCTGCAGCGCGAGCGAGTTCATGACCGTGGCGAGCATGCCCATGTGGTCGCCCGTGACGCGATCCATGCCGGTGCGGGCGAGGCCGGCGCCGCGGAACAGGTTGCCACCCCCGACCACGACCGCGATCTCGATCCCGAGCTCGCGGACGCTGCGGATCTCGTGTCCGAGCCGACGCAGGAAGACCGGATCGATTCCGTAGTCGGACACGCCCATGAGCGCCTCTCCGGACAGCTTGACGAGGACACGTCGGTTGCGTGCGTGTGGTTCTGCGGTGGATTCCATCGTCTGCGCCAGCCGGATAGTCCCGCGATTATAAAGAACCCCGCTTGCGCGGGGTTCCTCAGGAGTTGCCTGGTGCCGGCCGTGCGGCGCTCAGGCGCCGCGCACCTGTGCCATGACCTCGGCCGCGAAGTTTTCCTGCTTCTTCTCGATGCCCGCGCCCACTTCGTAGCGGACGAAACGCTCGACCTTCGCGCCCGACTTCTTCAGCACCGCCTCGACCGACTGCTTGTCGTCCTTGACGAACGGCTGGCCCAGCAGCGTGATCTCGCCGAGGAACTTGCGGACCTTGCCGTCGACCATCTTGGTGACGATCTCCGCAGGCTTGCCGGCCGCCTTCGGATCCTGCGCGACCTGCGCGGCGAAGATGTTCTTTTCCTTCGCCACCTGGTCGGCGGGGACTTCGTCGGCGGAGAGGTACTGCGGGTTGATCGCCGCCACGTGCATGGCGAGGTCGTGACGCAGCGCCTCGTCGCCGCCCTGCACCGCGACGACCACGCCGATCCGCGTGCCGTGGCGGTAGGTGGCGAGGGGCGCCTCTGCATCCACGAGGTCGAAGCGGCGCACGCCGATGTTCTCCCCGATCCGCGCGATCAGTGCACGCCGCGTCTCCTCGATCGTGGCGCCGGCGGGGAGCTTCACCGCCAGCAGGGCGTCGAGGCCCGCAGGGCGGTGGGCGAGCGCCGCTCGCGCGACGTCCTGCGCGAACGCCTGGAACTCGTCCTGGCGCGCGACGAAGTCGGTTTCCGAGTTGACCTCGACGACCGCGGCGTGCCGGCCGTCGTCTGAGCGCTCGAGCGCGATCACGCCGTCCGCGGCGACACGGCCGGCCTTCTTGTCGGCCTTGGCGAGGCCGGACTTGCGCATGATCTCGGCGGCGGCCTCGAGGTCGCCGTTGGTCTCGACCAGCGCTTTCTTGCACTCCATCATGCCCGCGCCCGTGCGCTCACGCAGTGCCTTGACGGCCTCGGCGGTGACGGCCATGGTCAGGCGCCCTCGCCCGTGGCCGGAGCCGGCTCCGCCGCTGCCGCGGCGGTCTCGGTCGCGGCAGCGGCTTCGGTCACAGGCGCCGTTCCGGTTGCCGTTGCAGCCACGGGAGCGGCGCCTGGCGACTTCTTGCGGGCGGCCTCGCGGCGCGCCATGAACGCCTCGGCGCTCTCCTCCGGATCGGCTTCCACGAGCTCCTCGGCTCGCTGGTCGGCCGCCGCCGTGTCTTCGGTCACGACCGCCGGCTTGCGCCGCGCGCCCGCCGCCGTCTTCTTGCGCACCGGGGCGTTGCGGCCCCGCGTCGGCTTCGGCGCGCCCGACTTCGGCCGCGGCTTGCCTTCCTCGTCGAGTTCGACGAACTCGTCCTCGCCGACCGGGACTTCGATCACGGTCGACCGGCCCTCGATCACCGCATCGGCAACGCCGGCGGCATAGAGCTGGATCGCGCGCATCGCGTCGTCGTTGCCCGGGATCACGTAGCTGATTCCGTCAGGCGAGCAGTTCGTGTCCACGACCGCGACGACCGGAATGCCGAGCTTCTGCGCCTCGTGGACCGCGATGTTCTCGTGGCCCACGTCGACCACGAACATCACGTCCGGCAGACCGTCCATGTCCTTGATTCCGCCGAGGCTGCGGTGGAGCTTGTCGCGCTCGCGCCGCACCATCTGCGCCTCGCGCTTGCTGCGGCTCTCGAGGATGCCGTTCGCCTGCATCTCGTCGATCTCGGCGAGCCGACGGATCGACTGCCGGATGGTCTTGAAATTCGTGAGCATGCCGCCGAGCCAGCGATGGCTCACGAAAGGCATGCCGCAGCGCTGCGCTTCGGCGGCGATCGCCTCGCGCGCGGACCGCTTCGTTCCCACGAACAGCACCTTGCCGCCGTCGGCGACGACGTTACGGATGAACGTCGCGGCCTCCTGGAACATCGGCAGCGACTGTTCGAGGTTGATGATGTGGATTCGGTTACGTTCGCCGAAGATGAAGGGAGACATCTTCGGGTTCCAGAAGCGGGTCTGGTGTCCAAAATGAACACCCGCTTCCAGCATCTGTCGCATGGACATGCCGGTCATCGAAAGGACTCCTTGAAGGGTTGAACCTCCACGCACCCCATGCGGCAACCCAGGACGGTCTCACGACCTGCCAGGCACCCAGCCACACGTGACGGTGCGTGTGCGGATTTCATTGTCAAAAAAGGCCGCGCTTTATACCATCGCGACCTCGGATTTTCAATTACTTACGATCCGAGGCCACCACGGATGCGCCTGATGCAATACCTCGAGTCGAGCCCCGCCCCCCGCCCCGCCGAGCCGGCGGCGCGAGTATCGCTCAAGAGCCCGGCCGACCAGGCAGCGATGCGGATCGCCGGTCGCCTGGCCGCGGACGTGCTCGACATGATCGGGCCGCGGGTCGTGCCGGGCATCACCACCGACGAACTCAACAAGGTCTGCCACGACTACATCGTGGGCGTGCAGCAGGCCGTGCCCGCTCCGCTCGGCTACCGCGGCTTCCCGAAGTCGATCTGCACCTCGGTCAACCACGTGGTGTGCCACGGCATCCCGGGCGACAAGAAGTTGAAGGTGGGCGACATCGTCAATCTCGACATCACGGTGATCAAGGACGGCTTCCACGGCGACACCAGCCGCATGTACCACGTGGGCCGGGCGCTGCCTCACGCGGCGCGCCTCTGCGACCTGACCTACGAGGCCATGTGGCTCGGCATCCGTCAGGTGCGACCGGGCGCGCGGCTGGGAGACATCGGCGCGGTGATCCAGAAGTTCATCGAGTCGAACCACTACTCGGTCGTGCGCGAGTACTGCGGCCACGGCATCGGGCGGGGCTTCCACGAGGACCCTCAGGTGCTCCATTACGGCACCCCCGGGACCGGGCTGGTGCTGCAGGAAGGGATGACCTTCACGATCGAGCCCATGGTCAATGCAGGCCGGCGGGACGTGCGCCTGCTGCCCGACGGCTGGACGGTGATCACGCGTGACCACTCGCTCTCGGCGCAGTGGGAGCACACGATCCTGGTGACTGCGGACGGCTTCGAAGTGCTCACCCTGGGAGCCGCCGAGCAGCCGCCGAAGTGAGCCGGGCAGCGCCCCAGTGAACAGCCCGGTCGCGCCCTACGACGAATACGAAGCCGGCTCCGAGCCGGCGAGTGCGCCTGATTCGTGGTCCCTGCTGGCGGCGTTGCCGGGCACGCTCCAGTCGGGGGCGGACCCGGTCGCGGCCTTCCGACAGGCGCTGGCCGAGGGCGATGCGGGCCTGAAGCAGCGGTTCGCCGACGACGAAGCGGTCGAGGGCCTCGTGCGCGACCGCGCGCGCATGGTCGACGTCGTCCTGCGCAGCGCGTGGAAGCTGCACGTCGGCCCGCATGCGAAGGACGTCGACCTGATCGCCGTCGGCGGCTACGGCCGCGGCGAGCTGCATCCGTGCTCCGACATCGACGTGCTGATCCTGCTGCCGAAGAGCGAGGTCGTCGACGCCGAAGCCGGCATCGAGCGCTTCCTGACCTTCCTGTGGGACATCGGCCTCGAGATCGGGCACTCCGTCCGCACGATCGACGACTGCCAGCGCGAGAGCGCCGCCGACGTCAGCGTCGCAACGACGTTCATCGAGGCTCGGCTGCTCGCCGGGCCCGACCACCTGTTCCAGTCGATGCGCCGCGCACTTGCACAGGACAAGGTCTGGTCGTCGCAGGCGTTTTTCGAGGCGAAGGTGGCCGAGCAGCAATCGCGCCACCACCGCTACCACGACACCGGTTACAACCTCGAGCCCAACGTCAAGGCGAGCCCGGGCGGCCTGCGCGACATCCAGACGATCGGCTGGGTCGCCAAGCGGCACTTCGGCGCCGAGACACTCGACGAACTCGTCGGTCACTGCTTCCTCACCGCGGCCGAGCTGCGCAAGCTGCGGCAGGCGCAAGCCTTCCTCTGGAAGGTGCGCTTCGCGCTGCACGTGCTGACGGGACGGCGCGAGGACCGGCTGCTGTTCGACCACCAGATCCGCATCGCCAAGATGTTCGGGTACGAGGACGCGAGCTATACCCTCGCGGTCGAGCAGTTCATGCAGCGGTACTACCGCACCGTCATGGACGTGAGCCTGCTGAACGAGATGCTGCTGCAGCTCTTCCGCGAGGCGATCCTGAACGACGGCGAGAACGCCATCGTCCCGCTCAACCCGCGCTTCCAGCTGCGCAACGACTATCTCGAGGTCACCACGGACGATGCGTTCGTGCGCAACCCGTCCGCCATGCTCGAGCTCTTCCGCCTGATGCAGGAGACGCCGGGGGTGCGCGGAGTGCGGGCCGCGACCATCCGGCTGCTCGGCCGGCACCTCTGGCTGATCGACGAGGAATTCCGGCAGAACCCGCGCCATCACCGGCTGTTCCTCGAGCTGCTGCGCGCGCCGGCCGGAGTGACCCACGAGCTGCGCCGGATGAACCTCTACGGCGTGCTCGGCCGCTACATCCCCGCCTTCGGCCGCGTGGTCGGGCGCATGCAGTACGACCTGTTCCACGCCTACACGGTCGACGCGCACATCCTGTTCGTCGTCCGCAACCTGCGCCGCCTCGCCCTGCCGCGCTTCGAGCACGAGCTGCCGGACATGTCGCGCCTGATGGCGACGATCCAGCGCACCGAGGTGGCGTACCTCGCCGCGCTGTTCCACGACATCGCGAAGGGGCGCGGCGGCGATCATTCCGAACTCGGCGCCGTCGACGCGGAGGCGTTCTGCCTCGAGCAGGGACTCTCGCGCTACGACGCGCGGCTCGTCGCCTGGCTGGTGCGCAATCACCTGACCTTCTCGGTGACCGCGCAGAAGAAGGACATCTCCGACCCGAAGGTGATCCAGGAGTTCGCGCGCAAGGTCGGCGACCAGACCCACCTCGACTACCTCTACCTGCTGACCGTGGCGGACGTCCGCGGCACCAACCCGAAGCTGTGGAACTCGTGGAAGGCTTCGCTGTTCCACGACTTCTACGAACGCGTGCGCCGCGCGCTGCGCCGGGGCCTCGAGACGCCGCTCGAGCACGAGGAACTCGTCGCCGAGACCAAGGCGGGCGCGCTCGAACTGCTGGCGCGCGAGCGGGTCGCGCCCGACCGCGCCGCGGAGATCTGGGCCCGCTTCAACGCGTTGTACTTCCTGCGTTACTCGCCCGCCGAAATCGCGTGGCACACCAAGCTGCTGGCCGAGCGCGAGCCGGGCGACACCTCGCTGCTCGTCGCCGTGCGCGCTGCGGTCGAGCGCGGCGGCAATGCGGTGCTCACCTACGGCCCGCACCGGCAGCAGAATTTCGCGCGCACGACCGCGCTGCTCGACCAGATGAACCTCAACATCGTCGACGCGCGCATCACGCCGCTCGACGACGGACAGGGGCTCGACACTTACCTCGTGCTCGAGGATACCGGCCAGCCGATCGCGGACCGGCAGCGTGCGCTGCAGATCGAGCAGCAGCTGCGCCGGGTGCTGCAGAGCGCGGCCGTCGACACGCCGGTCGTCACGCGGCGAGCCCCGCGCCAGGTGCGCATGTTCGCGACGCCGACCCACATCACGTTCAGTGAAGACCCGCTGCAGCGGCGCACCGTGCTCGAGATCATCGCCGGCGACCGGCCGGGCCTGCTGTCGGAGATCGGCAAGGTGTTCCTGAGCGAGCAGATCGACGTGGTCACGGCCAAGATCATGACCATCGGCGAGCGCGCCGAGGACGTGTTCTACATCACGGACGGCCAGGCCGGCCCGCTCACGGAGTCCGCCCGGCAGCGGCTGCAGGAACGGCTCATCGCGACGCTCGACCGTCGCGATGCGCATGCGGCGCCGGCCTGACGCCAAGTCGCGCTGCCCCGGCGTGAATCCCCGGCTCGACCTGCTGCAGCCCTACCCGTTCGAGCGGCTGAGATCCCTGCTGGCGGGCGCGACGCCGCCCGCCTCCCTCCCGCACATCCCGTTGTCGATTGGCGAGCCACGCCACGCGCCGCCGCCGTTGATATCGGCTGCGCTCGTCGCGGGACTCGACGGCCTGCGCAACTATCCGCTGGTGCTCGGCCACCGTGACCTGCGCGAGGCCTGCGCACGCTGGCTCGAGCGGCGCTTCGCGCTCGACGCAGGCGCGGTCGACCCGGAGACGATGGTGCTGCCCGTGAACGGCACGCGCGAAGCGCTGTTCTCGTTCGTGCAGGCGGCGGTGGACGCGTCGGTGGCGGCCCGCGGCCGACCGCTCGTCCTGATGCCCAACCCGTTCTACCAGATCTACGAAGGCGCGGCGCTGCTCGCCGGCGCCGAGCCACGCTACATGCCATGCACGGAGCAGAACGGCTACCTGCCGGACCTGGAATCCGTCGATGCGGCGACCTGGCACCGTTGCCAGGTGTTGTTCCTGTGCTCGCCTGGCAACCCCACCGGTACCGTGCTGCCCGAAGGCTATCTGCTCCGCGCACTCGAACTCTCCGCGCGCCACGGCTTCCTCGTTGCGGCGGACGAGTGCTATTCCGAGCTCTACTTCGACGAATCGACGCCACCCGCGGGCCTCCTGCAGGCGGCGTGGCACGCCGGCAACCTCGGGTTCGAGCGCTGCGTCGTCTTCCACAGCCTGTCGAAGCGCTCGAGCGTGCCGGGCCTGCGTTCAGGGTTCGTCGCCGGCGACGCAGCCGTGCTCGCGCGCTACCGGCTCTACCGCACGTACCATGGCTGTGCGATGCCCGAGCACGTGCAGCTCGCGAGCATCGCGGCCTGGCGCGACGAGGCCCACGTCGTGGCAAACCGTGGACTCTATCGCGAGAAATTCGCCCGGGTCACTCCGATCCTCGCGACGGCTCTGCGCCAGGCACTGGCGATTCCGGCCGGCGCGTTCTACCTGTGGCCGCGAGTGGACGATGACGAATCGTTCACCCGCGGCCTGTACGAGACGCAGCACGTCTCCGTCGTGCCGGGACGCTACCTCGGGCGCGATTCCGGCGCGGGCAATCCCGGCCGCGGCCGCATTCGCGTGTCGCTGGTCGCGAGCGTGGAGGATTGCGTGACGGCCGCGCGCCGGATCGCGGAGTTCGCGCGGCGCTGAGCGTCACGGGATCGCGAATTCGGCCTTGAATCGTTCGATCTCGCGCCAGACGTCGGGTGCCACGGTCGCTTGCGACACGCGCGCGAAAATCCGGCTCAACACCGCACGCTCCTGCGCATCGACCTGCCCGTCCCGCAGCGCGAGCCGTTGCATCATCGCGAGCTCGGCCGCGTCGATCACCCCGTCCCGGGCGAATACGCTCAGGAACGAGTACTGCATGATTGCATTCCACGCGCTGCCGTCGTTCGCCATGTCGCCGCCTCCCCGACGCCTGCGACGCTGCGGTGCGTGCGGCCGTCTGACAAAAAGGCGATCGTCCTCAACGATGGTGACGGTTTGATGACAGCGCGTTCCCGGCCGCGCGTCGGCCGACGGGTTCGTGCCCCCGCCTCGCCACGGAACGGTCATCTGGCCGACACGGCCCGTTCACCGGCGCCGGGTGCAATGCCGGCGTTCGCCACGGCAACCCAGCAGGAGAGGACGCAACCATGCACGACACGGACGACATCGGCTCGAACGACTCCGGCAATCCGCACCTGCAGGACATGATCGAGGCGCGTGTACGCCGGCGATCGTTCCTGCAGGGCACGCTGGCAGCGGCCGCGACGGGCTTCATCGGCGGCGGAATAGCGGCGTCACCGGCGGCGGCGAGCGGCAACGTACCGACTCCACGGCTGCAATTCACGCCGATCGAGCCGGGCACGGACGACACCGTCGTGGTTCCGGACGGCTACACCTGGCAGGTGCTCGCGCCCTGGGGCACGCCCTTGCTGGCGGGTGCGGCGGCATTCGCGGAAGACGCGTCGAACACGGCGGCCGAGCAGGCGCGGCAGGTGGGTTTCAACCACGATGGTATGCACTATTTTCCGTTCCCGGTCTTCGGCAATTCGCGCGGACTGCTGGTGGTCAACCACGAGTACACCGATGCCAGCCAGATCTACAGCGCCGCCCAGGGCGCCGCGATCACGAACGACGAGGTCGGCCGGGAGAAGGTCGCCAAGGCGCTCGCCGGTCACGGCGTGAGCGTGATCGCCGTGCACAAGGACGCGGGCGGGACGTGGCGCGTGGTCGCAGATCCGCGCAACCGTCGCATTACCGGCACGACGCCCATGGCTTTCTCCGGGCCGGTGTCCACGAACCATCCGCTCCTGCAGTCGCCCGTCTCGCCGTCGCCTCGTGGCACGCTCAACAACTGCGCGCATGGCCACACGCCCTGGGGGACGTACCTCGCGTGCGAGGAGAACTGGAACGGCTACTTCGGCACGGACGACGGCGCCTGGGTCGCGACTCCCCTCGAGGCTCGCTACGGCGTGACCCGTGCCGGGTTCGGGTACGACTGGCACAAGGCCGAGCCGCGGTTCGACCTCGCACTCAATCGCAACGAGCTGAACCACTTCGGCTGGATCGTCGAGATCGATCCCTGGAACCCGTCGTCGCAGCCGGTCAAACGCACTGCGCTCGGCCGCATCAAGCACGAAGGCGCGACGTGCACCGAGAGCCGTGGCCGCCTCGTCGTCTACTCGGGTGACGACGAGAATGGCGACTACCTTTACCGGTTCGTCGGCAGCGAGCCGTGGCGACAGCTGCGGGCGCGCGGCTCGAGCCCGCTCGATCACGGCACGCTCTACGTCGCGCGTTTTGACGCGGCCGGCGGTGGCGAGTGGGTGCCGCTGGTGCACGGCACCGGCGCGCTCACCGTCGCAAACGGCTGGACCGACCAGGCCGACGTCCTGATCCGGACGCGACAGGCTGCGGACGCCGTCGGCGCCACGCGGCTGCACCGACCGGAGTGGGTCGCCGTGCATGCCCACACGCGCGAGGTGTTCGTCACACTCACGAACGGCAGTGGCAACGTCGCACCGGTCAACGCTGATCGCGCGAGCAACCCCTACGGTCACATCCTGCGTTTCCGCGAGTCGGCCCACGACGACGCGACGTTTGCCTGGGACATCTTCCTGCTGGCAGGCGACCCGGCCTACGACGCGACCGTCCCGCCCGACCAGCCCGTGTTCGGTTCGCCCGACGGGATCTGGGTGGACCCGAGCGGCATCCTCTGGATCCAGACCGACATCTCGAACTCGGCGCAGAACCTGCAGAGCCGCGGCTACGACCGGATCGGCAACAACGGCATGCTGGCGGCGGACCCCGCGACGGGCGAGGTGAGGCGCTTCCTCAACGGGCCGCGCGGCTGCGAGATCACCGGCATCACGATGACGCCCGACCAGCGCACGATGTTCGTCAACGTCCAGCATCCCGGTGAAACGACGCCTTACTGGAACGACCAGTTCGGCGCGCCGAGCACCGATCATCCTTCGTCAGTAAGCAGCTGGCCCTACGGAACTCAGGCGACACCGCGGCGGCCGCGACCCGCGACGGTCGTGATCCGGCGCACGGACGGCGGCCGGATCGGCAGCTGAGCCGGCCAGCCGTCACGGGCGGCGATTCCACGGACGGAGTCGCTGCCTTCTTGTCCAGGTATACGACATAAGCAGTTAAATTCATTAAAATTTAATACTCCTGACATCCCGGGTTCTCGAGGCGCGCGCAGGCTCCCGTCACGCGCGGGCCCTGCGACCCGCCCGGGGAGACCGTCATGCGCACCTACAGCCTGGATGGGCTCTGGCGTCAGATCGACGGGTTCGAATACCGGTTGTGCCTCGGCGCGAACCGCGGTTGCCGGGTTGCCGGGGTGCGTCGCTTCTTCGCCACCGTCAGTCGCCTCGGCGACGGCCCGCTCTGGTACTGCCTGATGCTCGCGTTCGCCGCGAGTGGCTCCGAAGGTGCGCGGGTTTCGCTGCAGATGGCGGTTGCGGGAGTCGTCGGGGCCCTGCTCTACCGCGAGCTCAAGCATCGCCTGGTGCGGGAGCGGCCGTTCGTCGCGCACGGCCGCATCCGCGCGGGCACGGCCCCGCTCGACCGATACAGTTTCCCGTCGGGTCACACGCTGCACGCCGTGGCGTTTGCAACGATCGTCGTGGAGCAGGTGCCCGTACTGGCGTGGCCGCTGCTGCCGTTCGCCGCCACCATTGCGGCGTCGCGCGTCGTGCTCGGCCTCCACTACCCGACGGACGTCCTTGCGGGCGGCCTGCTGGGATTCGCGATCGCCCGCGCGATTCTGCTCGCGCTCGCCTGACCGGTCCGGTCCGGCGACGACCACTTCGTCGCCGCCCCCTGCCCGCGCCCGATCAGTCACGCGAGTCGCTGCGTCCGGGAAGACAACTTTGACGCGACTCAGGCCGTGACGCGTCCCACCGCTCGAGTCGTGTTGCGCGGGTGCAGAGCGAGCGCATTGATGAACTGCCGGGTCGATGCTTCCCAGGAATACGCGAGTGCATGCTCGCGGCAAGCGCGAGGATCGAGCTGCAGCGAGGCGAGCGCCGCCGCACGGAGATTTTCGTCGAGCATGCCGGTGACACCGTGCGCGACGACGTCGATCGGTCCGGTGACGGGATAGGCGGCGACGGGCAAGCCGCAGGCCATGGCCTCGAGCAGCACCAGGCCGAAGGTGTCCGTCCGGCTCGGGAACACGAACGCGTCGCAGGCCGCCACGTGCCGCGCGAGGTCTTCGCCGTGACGCAACCCGACGAACCTGGCCCCCGGAAACCGTTGTGCAAGTGACGGTCGCGCCGGACCGTCGCCGACGATCAGCTTGGTGCCGGGGAGGTCGAGACGCAGGAAGTCTTCGATGCCCTTCTCCACCGAGACCCGGCCGAAGTAGAGCCAGATCGGTCGCGGCAGGTCGAGGAACGACTTCTCCCGTGGCCGGAACAGCGTGCTGTCGACGCCCCGACTCCACATCGTGAGGTTGCCGAAGCCCCGCGCCTCGAGTTGCCGCCGCAGCGACGGCGTCGCCACGAGCGTGCGGCTGGCAGCCGCATGGAACCAGCGCAGCACGGCGTAACTCGCCGACAATGGCACCGGGGCGCGCGCCCGGACGTATTCCGGAAACTGCGTGTGGTAGGCCGTCGTGAACTGGTGTCGATGACGCACGCACCAGCGCCGGGCAGCGAGGCCGAGCGGACCTTCGGTCGCAATGTGTACTGCGTCCGGGTCCAGGGTCTCCAGTTGCCGCGCGACGGCCTTGCCGGCGAACAGCGCGAGGCGGATCTCCGGATACGTCGGGCACGGAACGGATCGGAACTGGTCCGGCGAGATGACGTCCACGTGCACGCTCTCCGCGCGCATGCGCTCCACCGTCGTCGCCAGTGTGCGGACGACCCCGTTCGTCTGGGGGAACCAGGCGTCGGTGACCAGTGCGACCTTCACGCGGCCACCGCGGCGGCAGCGACGCCTGCCGCGTCCTCGAGCAGCGGCAGCTCGCGGCCGTCCACCAGCACCGCTTGCGACTCTGTCCAGCGCAGCAGGCTCAACCGTCCCGAAAAATCCTCGACCAGCGCCGTGCAGCTCTCGACCCAGTCGCCGTCGTTGCAGTACGCGACGCCGTCGATCTCGCTGATCTCCGCGCGGTGGATGTGCCCGCAGATCACGCCGTCGACACCTCGTCGCCGGGCCTCGGCCGCGAGTGCACGTTCGAACCCGGCGATGTACTTCACTGCGTTCTTGACCTTGTGCTTGAGGAAGGCAGCGAGGGACCAGTAAGGAAAACCCATCCTTACGCGCACCGCATTCAGGTAGCGGTTGAGCCGCAGCACACCGGCGTACGCCGAATTGCCGATCGACTCCAGCAGGGGGCTTGCACGGACGATGCCGTCGAACTCGTCGCCGTGCAGGACGAGGAACCGCCGCCCGTCGACGGTCTCGTGGATCGCCTCGCGGCAGATCGCCACGTTGCCCAGCACCAGGCCCTCATGGTCGCGGAACACGCGGTCGTGGTTGCCCGGGATGTAGACGACGCGGGTCCCATGCTTGGCTTTGCCGAGCAATGTCCGGATGACGTCGTTGTGCGCCTGCGGCCAGTAGAAAGAGCGACTGAGCGACCACAGGTCGACGATGTCCCCGACCAGGTAGACCCGCTCGCACTCGATCCGGCGCAGGAAGTCGAGCAGGTAGCGCGCCTGGCACCCCTTGAAGCCGAGGTGGACGTCGGAAATGAAGACGCTGCGCATCCGCAGCGAGGCCCGGCTGGCCGGGCGTTCCGTCATCGGTACGAGTTCTGTGCTTGCATGGCGCACAGAATCCATGTCTAACATGTACTTAAGATGACTTCCTCAAGAACTTTCCGTTACGCTTCGGCGCGGACCGGGCCAGGACGCAGGATCAGATGCAATGTAGCCGCCGCGAGCGGAACACTGGCCACCCGTCGCGTCACGTCGCGATCGTCGGGAGCGATCCGGCGCTCTGCGAGCGGGAGCGCGCAACCATCGACCTGCACCTCGCCGCACTCGCTGGGCAGGTACAGCTCGAATCGGTCCTGGGACGGGGTGAAGCTGGTGCTGGACCGGCGCAGTTCGATGCGCAACTCATCGGGAGTGGCACGTTCGACCGCGACGTCGAGCAGGAAGCGGCGTCCGTCGGCCGACTCGCCGTCGTCCAGGAACAGCGAGCCTCGCCCAGTCGCACCGCTACCTGGCAGCGTCACCTCGAGCGCCAGCGGTGCAGCCAGCGTCCCGGCCGCATTGAGGCGAGGTTCGGCGCTGAACATGGCGGCGCCCGCACGCACGAAGACCGGTGTCCTCCCGAGCGGCGCCGCAACCCGCACGCGGCGCCCGCCCGTCATGACCCGGCCATCGTGCCACTGTGCCCACTCCCCGGGCGGCAGCCATACGTCGCGACTCGTGACACCGCGTTCGAGCACGGGCGCGACCAGCACGTCGCGACCGAACAGGAACTCGTCCTCGCCTTCGCCGGCCGGCACCGTCTCGTGCATGAAGAGCGGTCGCACGATCGGCAGCCCCTGCTCATGTGACTCGAGCGCCAGCCGATAGAGGTGCAGCAGCCAGCGATAGCGACGCCGCAGCACCCGGCGCGCCAGCGTGAGCGCGCGCGCACCGAAGCTCCACGGCTCCTGGCTCGGTGCGAACAGCGTGCAGTGCACGCGGAAGAATGGCATGAACGCGCCGAGTTCCATCCAGCGGATGAACAGCTCCGGCGAGGGCCGCACCGGCTTGATCGCTCCGAATCGGCCGGTCGTGCGCGCGAATCCACCCACGTCCGCACCGCTCAGGGGCACGCCGCTCAGGCCGAGGTTGAGAACCATCGCGAGGTTCTCGCGCAGGTGCTGCCAGGTCGAGTGGTTGTCGCCGGTCCACACGGCCGCGTGGCGCTGGATGCCGAGGAAACCCGAACGCGACAGCACGAACGGCCGCCGGCCGGGCCGACTCCGGCGCAACGCGAGTGTCGTCGCCTCCGCCATGCCGTTTGCATAGACGTTGCGCACGCGCCGATGCGGGATGCCGTGGTGCCAGACGTCTTCGGCGAGCGGGTCGTAATACTCGGCGCCGCGCAGCACCGGGTCGTTCATGTCGTTCCAGAACCCCGCGACACCTGCATCGAGCAGGGGCTCATGGCAGCGTGCCCAGGCCTGGCGTGCGGCCGGTTGCGTGAAGTCCGGAAACACGGTCGCCCCCGGCCACACCCGTCCTTGGTACGGCTGACCGTCGCTCCTCTGCAGCAGCAGGCCCTGCGATCGGAGCTCCTCGTACACGGGATACGGCGCGACGCTCACGCCCGGGTCGACGATCGCGAGCGTACGGAAGCCCAGATCCTGCAGACGCCGGTGCATGCCCACCGGGTCCGGGAAACGGCGTGGATGGAAAGTAAAGACGCGGTAGCGGTCCATGTAGTGGATGTCGAGGTGCACGACGTCCGCCGGCAGGTCCAGTTCGCGGAAACGTCGCGCGATGGCGAGGACCTTGCCCTGCGTCCGGTACGACCAGCGCGACTGATGGAAGCCAAGGGCCCACGCAGGCGGCAGCAATGCGCGGCCGGCGTGCGTGGAGAGGGCCGTGACGATTTCCGCGGCCGTGCCCCGGAACACGATCACGTCGAGGGGCATGTCGTCGGCGTGACAGGAGGCTGCCAGCCGGACCCTTCCGCCTCCTGTCTCGACGTCGAGGGGGTACGTGGTCGCGACCAGTACTCCAAGCGTCATCGACGGCGATCGAGCGATGAAGAAAGGCATGGCCGTGTAGCTCGAACCCGCGATCGCGTAGAGCATCGTGTCGAGGGTCATGAGGCGGAATCGGGCGTCGTTCCGCGTGCCCGCACCGTTGGCGGCGCCGAAGCCGTACAGCGTGGCCTCGCCAACCTCGAGTTCGAGCCGCAATCGCGCCGGGTCGGCGGTGCCCGAGAGCACCGGCACATTCCCGTCCCGCAGGTCGAAGCGCCCGCGGGGTCCGACTTCGATGCGCACCGTCGGGTCTTCGCGCCAGCCGGGCGCGTCGGGGGCCATGAACTCCAGTGCCGGCGGCGTCGCTCGACCCAGCACGAAGCGCAGCGCGAGGCCGCTGCGGCCGGTCCAGTGCGCGATGGGTGCCCCGGTCATGCGGCCGCGCGGTCGCGCAGGGTCAGCGCCGGGACCGCTGGCGCGTCCGCTTCATCATCGTGACGTGGCTGCCGTCGCGGGACACCCGCGGGGAACGGCTGGTCGGCCGCGACTGCACGTACCTGCCGTCGGTCTGCAACTGCCAGGCGTTGCGCTCGTCGGCGAGTTCCACCTGCAGCACCTCCCACAGGCGCTCGCGCAGCGGCCGGCTCTCCACGGGTGCGACGGCCTCGACACGTCGCGAAAGGTTGCGATCCATCCAGTCGGCCGACCCGAGGTAGAAGTCGCCGTTGAGGGGGTCCTCGTGGCCGTTGGCGAAATGGAACACGCGGCCGTGCTCGAGGAAACGCCCGATGATCGATCGCACGCGCAGGTGCTCGGTGAGGCCGACCACGCCCGGCCGCAGGCAGCAGAAGCCACGGGCGATGACGTCGATCGGGACACCCGCGTTCGACGCCTCGCAGAGTGCCTCGCAGACCGGCGGGTCCTCCAGCTGGTTCAGCTTGATGACGATGCGTGCTGGACGCCCGGCCTGCGCGTTCGCCGCCTCCCGACCGATCAGGTCGATGAAGCGGTCGCGCATGTTGATCGGCGCCACCAGCAGCTTCTCGAAGTGCGGCGTGCGGGAATAGCCGGTCAGGTGGTGGAACAGGGTCACGACGTCGCGCGTCAGCACCGGGTCGCAGGTGAAGAGTCCGAAGTCCGTGTAGAGGCGCGCCGTCTTGACGTGATAGTTGCCCGTGCCGATGTGGACGTAGCTGCGCACCCCGTCCCCCTCGCGACGCACGACGAGCGCGAGCTTGGTGTGGGTCTTGAGACCACGGACGCCATAGATCACGTGATCGCCGGCTTTCTGCAGCTGCTCCGCCCAGTGCAGGTTGCGCTCCTCGTCGAAGCGGGCCTTGAGCTCGACGAGGCAGGCGACCTGCTTGCCGTTCTCGGCCGCCTTGATCAGCGAGCGCACGAACGGGGTGTCGTCACCCAGGCGATAAACCGTCATCTTCACGGTCGTGGTGCTCGGATCGTCCGCGGCTTCGCGGATGAAACGCTCGACCGAAGCATCGAAGCTCTCGTACGGGTGGTGCACGAGGACGTCGGCCGCGCGGATCGATGCGAAGATGTCCGCGTCCGCATCGATCCCGAACGGCGGCAGCGGCGTCCACGGCGTGTCGCGCAGCTCCGGGATCGGCAGCGAGGCGATCTCGTGCAGGCCCGTGTAGTCGAGCATGCCGGGCAGCTCGTAGACGTCGCCCTCGCGCAGCTCGAACCGGCCGACGAGACCGTCGCGGATCTCCGGGCTCGGAGCCTCGCCGAACTCCAGGCGCACCACGGGCTGGAAGCGGCGCTGCCGGAGCTGCTCCTCGACCAGCTCGCGGATGCTGTTGTCGCTTTCCTCCTCGATCGCGACGTCGGCGTTCCGGGACACGCGGAACAGCGTCCCGGCCTCGATCGTGACCCCGGGAAACAGTTTCCAGGCGTGCTCGCGCACGAGTTCGTGCAACGACAGGAAGCAGCGGTGGCCGGGCGCGACGTCGGCTCGGAGCGGCAACCATTGCGGCAACGTGGCAGGCACCTTCACGCGCACGGTGACCCGCTCGGCCAGATCGGGGTCGTGCAGCACGAAGCCCCAGGACGTCGACAGGTTCGACATGAACGGAAACGGGTGCGAGGGGTTCAGGCTGAGTGGCGTGAGTGCCGGCGAGACGTGCCGGTCGAAATAGTCCTCGGCCTCCTTGCGCTGCACCGTCGTGAGCGAGGCCCAGGTCGAGAGCTGCACGCCGTGGCGCACGAGACGCTCGCGCAGTTCACCGAAGCACTCGGCCTGCTGCAGCAGCAGCGGATGCAGCGCGCTGCGGACGGCGAGGATGTGGGCGTTGAACTCCTCGACCGTCGCCGGCACGCCGCTCGCGTAGGCGCGCGTCCGCAGCGCGCCGACGCGCTTCATGAAGAACTCGTCGAGGTTGGTCGTGAAGATCGCGAGAAACTTGAGCCGTTCGAGCAGCGGTACCCGCTCGTCGAGCGCCTGGGCGAGCACGCGCCGATTGAACTCGAGCCAGCTCAGGTCGCGGTCCAGCCACGCGTCCCGGAGCATTCGTGCCCGCAGCTTGCCGCCCATGGAACCTGTCGCCCTGCCCTGCCGTCGTGCGTGGATGCGTAGTTTGACAGCCGTGTGACATCATCGCCGGGCTGTATTGCGGAAATGTGTCGGCCGCCCCGTCCCGCGTCCGGTTGCAGTCGCGCGCACGGCGCCGCCCCGGTCGCGTATTCTTGCGACCTGTTCGCAACACGCGCACCGCGCCCTCGAATCGCCCGCCCCATCGGATGCCAGGATGACAGCGACCTCCTGCGGTAAGCACGCCACACTCGCCGCACGCATCGACGCCGCGTTCGAGGAGCGTACCGCTCTCACACCCGACTCGGCGCCTGCCGATGTGGTCGACGCGGTCGAGTCTGCCCTCGGGTTGCTCGATTCAGGCCAGGCCCGCGTCGCCGAGAAGGTGGAAGGCCAGTGGCGGGTCCACGAATGGCTCAAGAAAGCCGTGCTGCTGTCGTTCCGGCTGTTCGACAACGCCGCGGTCGATGCCGGGTATACGCGGTTTTTCGACAAGGTGCCGCTCAAGTACGCGGGTTACACCGCCGAAGCATTCCGTGCCCAGGGTGTCCGTGTCGTCCCGCCGGCGGTCGTGCGCCGCGGAGCGTACATCGCCCGCGATGCCGTGCTCATGCCGAGCTACGTCAATGTGGGCGCGTACGTCGGCGAGGGCACGATGGTCGATACCTGGGCGACCGTCGGGTCGTGTGCGCAGATCGGCCGCAACGTGCACCTGTCGGGCGGTGTCGGGATCGGTGGCGTGCTCGAGCCGCTGCAGGCGACGCCCACGATCATCGAGGACGACTGCTTCATCGGCGCGCGTTCCGAGGTGGTCGAGGGCGTGGTCGTCGAGCAGGGCGCGGTCCTGTCGATGGGGGTCTTCGTCGGCCAGAGCACCCGGATCTACGACCGCGAGCGCGACGAGGTGACCTACGGCCGGATTCCGGCGGGCGCCGTCGTCGTTGCGGGCTCCCTGCCGGCGTCGAACGGCAAGTATTCGCTTTACGCGGCGGTGATCGTCAAGCGCGTCGACGCCCGGACCCGGGCGAAAGTCGGCATCAACGCCTTGCTGCGCAACACCGAGTGACCAGTTTTCGTGATCGGTGAATGATGAATGTTGAATGGCGTCGGAATTGCAGCGGGGCTCGCAGGCACAGCCCTCCGC
>CAVQQX010000114.1:0-16591 GCA_963714645.1 uncultured Gammaproteobacteria bacterium | reverse complement strand
CTGAACGCTGGGGGGTCGGCAGTGGCGCATCGCACCTCGTGAGCGGGCATCTCCAAGAGCACGAAGCGCTCGAAGAGGAGCTGGCCCGGTTCACGGGACGTCCGCGCGCGCTGCTCTTCTCGACCGGGTACATGGCGAACCTCGCGATCGCGGGCACGCTCGCAGGCCGTGGCGACACCGTGCTCGAAGACCGCCTCAACCACGCCTCGCTGCTGGACGCCGGCCTCGCTTCGGGCGCACGCGTGTTCCGCTACGCACACGGGGACGCCGGCGCCCTGCGCCGCAGGCTCGCCCGCTCGGTCGACCGCCCGGTGCTGGTGTTGACGGACGGGGTTTTCAGCATGGACGGCGACGTCGCCCCGCTCGCGGCGCTGGCCCAGGCCTGCGACGAGTCGGGTGCGGTGCTCGCGGTGGACGATGCGCACGGTTTCGGCGTCCTCGGCGCCCATGGCGGTGGCGCGGTCGAGGAAGCTGCACTCGACTCGACGCGGGTGCCGGTGCTGATGTGCACGCTCGGCAAGGCGCTCGGCACGTTCGGCGCTTTCGTGGCCGGATCGGAGCCGCTCGTCGACTCGCTGCTGCAGCGGGCACGCACGTACCTCTACACCACGGCGCTGCCCCCTGCGGTGGCGACCGCGACACGAGCCTCGCTGCAGGTGATGCGCGACGAAGCCTGGCGCCGCGAGCGGGTGCTCGCGCACGCGCGCCGGTTTCGCGAAAGTGCGTCTGCGCTCGGCTTGCGACTGCTTGCGTCGCGCACGCCGATCCAACCGCTGGTCGTGGGCTCCGAAGCGGACACGCTGGCTGCGAGCGACGCGCTCGCCGCCCTGGGTTTCTGGGTTCCCGCGATCCGGCCGCCCACGGTGCCGGTGGGAGCCTCGCGACTCCGAATCACGTTTTCCGCCGCCCACTCGGACGACGACGTCGCGTGCCTGCTCGAGGCACTGGCGGACCTCGTGCGCCAGGGCCGGTTCGCCTCGTCATGAGTGATCCTGCGGGACGTCGACCGTTCGTCGAGGTCCGCGGGCAGGGACCGGACCTCGTGATGCTGCACGGCTGGGCCCTGCACGGCGGCATGTGGGGCCCGTGGCTCGACCGGCTGGCCGAGCGCGCGCGATTGCACGTCGTGGACCTGCCGGGTCACGGGCGCAGCGGCGGGAGTCTCGCGGCCGGTTCGACGCTGAAGGAGCTCACCGCCGGGGTCGAGCCACTCGTGCCGCCGGGGGCCGCCTTGCTCGGCTGGTCGCTCGGTGGGCTGGTCGCGCTCGAAATCGCGCGCGCGGGTCGCGTCGCCGTGGATCGGCTCGTGCTGGTGACGACGACGCCGTGTTTCCTTATGCGCCACGACTGGTCGCACGGCATGCGCAAGGACGTGCTGGACGGGTTCGCGGCCGGTCTCCAGGTCAACTTCCGCCGCACGGTCGCCAACTTCCTGGCGCTGCAGACGTGGGGCGACGAACGGGGTGCCGAGGCATTGCGCATGTTGCGCGAGAGTTTCGACTCGCACGGCGAGGCGGACCCTGCCGCCCTGCGCACGGGGCTCGAGATCCTGCGCGACACGGACCTGCGGCACGAGCTCTCCCGGATCGTGGCGCCCACGCTCGTGCTCGCCGGCGAGCACGACCGCATCACGCCCCCGGGCGCGGGGCGCGAGCTGGCGGCCGCGCTGCGCGGGGCGCGTTACGTCGAGATCCCACGGGCGGGCCATGCGCCATTCCTGTCGCATCCCGACTCGGTGCTGGACGAAGTCGTGCGATTCCTCGGGCTGGCGGCGACGTCCGGCCCTGCCGAGCCACGGGCGGCTGCGCTCGGAATTGCTATCGAGCCCGCGGCGGCGGGCTCGCGCTGGGCCCGCGGTCCGCAGGAGCCGCCGGACCCGCACCGGCTCGACCTCACGCGCGTGCGTCGCTCGTTCGCGGGGGCGGCCCGCACGTACGACGCTGCCGCGGTCCTGCAGGCGCGGGTGCGCGACGAGTTGCTGGACCGCCTCGACCTGCTCACGCTGCGACCTGCCAGCGTGCTCGACCTCGGATGCGGCACGGGTCAGGGTGCCGCGGCCCTGAGCGGCCGGTATCGGGAAGGTCGCGTGACCGCCCTCGACCTCGCTACCGGCATGCTCCACGAGGCAGCTCGTCGCCGGAGCTGGCGCCGGCGGTTCGACCTCGTCGCAGCCGACGCTGGCGCGCTCCCTTTTGCCGACAGGGTTTTCGACATGGTGTTCTCGAACCTGATGCTGCAGTGGTGCATCGACCTCGACCGCGTGCTGCGCGAGTGCCGTCGCGTGCTGCGGCCGGGCGGCGTGCTGCACCTGGCGACGCTCGGGCCGGACACGCTCGTCGAGCTCCGCCGGGCCTGGCGGGAGGCCGATCCCTCCCACGCCCACGTGAGCCGGTTCGTCGACATGCACGACCTCGGCGAGGCGCTGGTCCGCGCGGGCTTTGCCGAGCCGGTTCTCGATGTCGAACGGCACGTGGTCGCGTACGACGACGCCAGGACCCTCATGCGCGAACTCAAGGCGATCGGGGCGCACAACGCCACCGCCGGGCGAGCCCGCGGCCTGACCGGCAAGGCGACGTGGGGGCGAATGCTCGCCGCCTATGAATCGCGGCGTCGCGACGGCCGCTTGCAGGCCACCTACGAGGTGGTCTATGCCCAGGCCTGGGTACCCGAACGTCCCGTGGCCGGACGTTCCGGGCGCGCCGGCCAGGAGTTCCTCTTCCCCATGTCCGGGCTACGAGTACGCCGGTAATAGTCAATTTTTAATTCATAAAATATTGAGTCAAATGCAATTCAATGGCGATTGACATCCTCTCCTTCAAAGACGCAGCGCGAACCAGGGGCCCGGCGAGGTCCGGCTGATGAGCCACGGAATCTTCGTGACGGGCACGAGCACGGGCGTGGGCAAGACTGCGGTCGCGTCGGCGTTGCTGCGCCTGGCGGGGAGCCGGGGGCACCGCGCGGCGGGCTTCAAGCCGGTCGCGAGCGGAAGCCGGCTGGACGAGGCGGGCCGGCTGCGCAACGAGGATGCCCGGCAGCTGCAGGCAGCCGCCTCGGTCGCGCTCCCCTATGAGGAAGTCAATCCGTTCTGCTTCGCGCCCGCGATCGCGCCGCACATCGCGGCGCGCGAAGCGGGCGTCGACATCGGCGTCCCCCGACTGGTCGACGCCTACCAGCTCGTCGCGAGTCGCGCCGACCTTGTCGTCGTCGAAGGCGCCGGCGGCTGGCGCGTGCCACTGCACCCGGCCGGGTTCATGAGCGACCTGCCCGAGGCGTTGCGCGTCGACGTGCTGCTGGTCGTGGGCCTCACGCTCGGGTGCCTGAACCACGCGCGACTCACGTACGAGGCGATCCGCGCCGACGGACGCTGCCGATGGCTCGGCTGGATCGCGAATACCGTGGACCCGGCCTTCTGTCGCGTCGACGAGAATGTCGCGTCGCTGACGGAGCTGCTGAACAGCGAGCCGCTCGCACAGATCCCGTGGCAGGGGGTCCGCTCCCAGGCGGGCCCCGCTCCGCTCGTCCTCGACCTCGCCGGCGCACCGCGTGTCGCCGCGACGCTCGACCTGCTCCGCCCTGCGACCTCGGGCCTCCGCTGAGGTGGCATGTATTTCCTCGCCCATGGGACGGCGGTTAAACTGTGCGACCCACCCGCGGCCGCCTCCGGACCGACTCGACGTCGAGTCGCACGGCCGCGCCCGCAACGCGTGGGCCACCGCCTCGTCGTGGCGGCGAAGACGATGATCGATCACGGGAGTCTGTTGACGTGCCAACGAAGACGGTGAAGCGGGCCCTGGCGGCCGCGACGGGACTGGGCCTGACGGTGCTTACGGCGAGCCCGGCCATGGCCGCATGGACGCTCAACCTGCGCCAGGGCGTCACCGAGCTCAGCCGGGAAATCTACGGCCTGCACATGCTGATCCTCTGGATCTGCGTGGGGATCGCGGCCGCTGTCTTCTCCGTCATGATCTATTCGATCGCGACCTTCCGGAAATCGAAGGGTGCGGTGCCGGCCAAATTCGACCACAGCACCAACGCCGAGGTGATCTGGACTCTGATCCCCGTCCTGATCCTGGTGGGCATGGCGATCCCTGCGGCCCGGACGCTCGTCCGCATCGACGACGCGAGCGGCTCCCAGCTCACCGTCAAGGTCACGGGCTACCAGTGGAAATGGCACTACGACTACGTCGACGAGGGCGTGTCGTTCTTCTCGTCGATCGCGCGCTCGAGCGACGAGGCGCGCCAGCTCGACTCCGGCATCGACCCGGGCTCGGTCGAGCACTACCTGCTCGACGTCGACCATCCGCTGGTCGTGCCGGTCGACACCAAGGTGCGCGTGCTGGTGACGGCCGCCGACGTGCTGCACGCATGGTGGGTGCCCGACTTCGGCATGAAGAAGGACGCGATCCCGGGATACATCAACGAGCTGTGGTTCAAGGCCGACCGGACGGGCACCTTCCGTGGCCAGTGCGCGGAACTCTGCGGTCGCGACCACGGCTTCATGCCGATCGTCGTCGAGGTCAGGGACGCTGCCGGCTACGCCGCATGGCTCGCGGAACAGAAGGCCGCGCGCAGCGCGGCCGCGGCCGCGGCCGCGGAGTCGCAGACCGCCGCCCTCGCCGCCCCGGCGACCCACCCCGATTCAACGCCTGCCGTGCTCGTCGCGGACGCGGAGTAACCGACCCATGAGCACGACCGAGCACACGCATAACCCGGACATCCTGACGCGCACCCACGTCCACCTGGACGTGGCGGCGGAAGGCCATCACGACGACCACGGTCCGGGGAAGGGCCTGGTGCGCTGGCTGACGACGACGAACCACAAGGACATCGGCACGATGTACCTGCTGTTCAGCCTCGTCATGTTCCTGCTGGGCGGCACGATGGCCCTGGTGATCCGCGCCGAGCTGTTCATGCCGGGCATGCAGCTGGTCGATCCGGGTTTCTTCAACACCATGACCACCGTGCACGCGCTGATCATGGTGTTCGGCGCGGTGATGCCCGCGACCGTCGGCCTCGCCAACTGGATGATCCCGCTGCAGATCGGCGCGCCCGACATGGCGCTGCCGCGCATGAACAACTTCAGCTTCTGGCTGCTGGTCGCGGCGTTCTCGCTGCTGATCCTGTCGCTGTTCGTGCCGGGCGGCGGCCCGTCCTCCGGCTGGACGCTCTATCCGCCGCTGGTGCTGCAGACCGGCGAGGCGATGCCGCTCGCGATCTTCGCGATCCACCTCGCGGGCGCATCCTCGATCATGGGCGCGATCAACATCATCGTCACGATCATGAACCTGCGCGCGCCCGGCATGTCGCTGCTCAAGATGCCCCTGTTCGTATGGACCTGGCTCATCACCGCGTACCTGCTGATCGCGGTCATGCCGGTGTTCGCGGGCGCGGTGACGATGCTGCTGACCGACCACTTCTTCGGTACGACGTTCTTTGCGGCCGCCGGCGGCGGCGACCCGGTGCTCTACCAGCACATCTTCTGGTTCTTCGGGCACCCCGAGGTCTACATCATGATCCTGCCGGCGTTCGGCATCGTCTCGGAGATCATCCCGACGTTCTCGCGCAAGCGCCTGTTCGGCTACGACGCGATGGTGTACGCGACCGCCTCGATCGCGTTCCTGTCGTTCATCGTCTGGGCGCACCACATGTTCACGGTGGGCATGCCGCTCGCGGGCGAGATGTTCTTCATGCTCTCGACGATGCTGATCGCGGTGCCGACGGGCGTGAAGGTCTTCAACTGGACCGCGACGATGTGGAAGGGGTCGCTCACGTTCGAGCCGCCGATGCTGTTCGCGCTCGCGTTCCTGTTCCTGTTCACGATCGGCGGCTTCTCCGGGCTGATGATGAGCATCGCGCCGGTCGACTTCCAGTACCACGACACCTACTTCATCGTCGCGCACTTCCACTACGTGCTCGTGCCGGGCGCCGTCTTCGCGATCATGGCGGGCGTGTACTACTGGCTGCCCAAGTGGACGGGTCACATGTACGACATGAAGCTCGCGACCACCCACTTCTGGCTCTCGGCGATCTTCGTCAACGTGCTCTTCTTCCCGCAGCACTTCCTCGGGCTCGCGGGCATGCCGCGCCGGATTCCCGACTACTCGACGCAGTTCGCGGACTGGAACATGGTCTCCTCGATCGGTGCGTTCGGCTTCGGCATCTCGCAGCTGCTGCTGGTCTATGTCGTGTGGAAGTGCGTTCGCGGCGGACCGCCGGCCTCGGCGCAGGTCTGGGAGGGCGAGATGGAAGGTCTCGAGTGGACGGTGCCGTCGCCGGCGCCGTACCACACGTTCGACGAGGCTCCGCTCGTCAAGTGAACGGCACGATTTCCCCGCCGCCGGCACACGACCCCCGTCCGTCGCAGGACGAGGTGCGACGCAACATCCGCCGCGCCGCCTGGACGCTCGCGCTGGTCGCGATCGCGATATACGTGGGGTTCGTCGCCTCCGGGATCCTGCCGGGCCGGCCCTGAGGCGACGCGCGGGGAGATGACGACCATGATTCCGCTCGACGCGCAGGTCCCACCGCCGGACGGACCGGCCGCGCACCGGCCGCTGCTGCGCAGCCTGCTCGTGATGGTGGCGGGAAGTTTCGCGTTCGGGTTCGCGCTGGTGCCGCTCTACGACGTGATCTGCGAAGCCGCGGGGCTGCGCGTGAACGCAACTCCGGTCGCGGCGCGCCCGGACGGATCCGCGACCGCGGCCCGCAGGGTCACGCTCGAGTTCATGTCGATGCTGCCGGACGGCAGCCCGTTCGAGCTGGTGCCCGCGACGCGCGCGATGGTGCTGCAGCCGGGCCGCCTCTACGCGGCGAAGTTCCTGGTCCGGAACCTGGGCACCCAGCCGGTGACCGCCCAGGCGATCCCGAGCGTCGCGCCCGCCACCACGGCGCAATACCTGCAAAAGACCGAATGCTTCTGCTTCACGCCCCAGTCGTTCGCGGCGTCGGAGCAGCGCGAGTTCACCGTGCGCTTCATCGTCGCTCCCGACCTGCCGCGCCAGGTCGACCGCATGACGCTCGCGTATTCGATGTATCGGTTGAGTGATCAGTGAATAGTGAATAGTCGGAAGCACAAACTCCCCGGGCATCTCTTACAGTTCACTATTCACTGATCACCATTCACTCGTCTTCGTATCCGGTCTACCCAAAAGGCACACGTCCATGGCCCACGCCGCACACACCACGCCCGACGCAGGGAAGTACTACATCCCGCACGGCAGCAAGTGGCCGATCGTCGGCTCGGTGTCGCTGTTCACGATGATGCTCGGCGCCGCGGCGCTGCTGAACGGCGTCGACGTCGCGCCTTTCATCTTCTGGGCGGGATTCGCGGCCGTGCTGTTCATGTTCTACGGCTGGTTCGGCACCGTGATCGGCGAGAACCAGGCCGGCCTGTACAACGAAGGCGTCGACCGCTCGTTCCGGATGGGGATGATGTGGTTCATCTTCTCCGAGGTCATGTTCTTCGGGGCGTTCTTCGGGGCGCTCTACTACGCGCGCCAGCTCTCGGTGCCGTGGCTCGGCGGCGAGGGCAGCAAGTTCCTGAGCAACCTGCTGCTGTGGAAGGACTTCGAGCCGGCGTGGCCCAGCAACGGGCCGGGCGGGGTCGGCGGGGAGTTCGAGACCATCCCCGCGTTCGGATTGCCGGCGATCAACACCGCGATCCTGCTCACGTCGGGTGTCACGATCACGATCGCGCACCACGCGATCAAGGCGCAACAGCGCGGCGTTCTCAAGCTCTTCCTCGCGCTCACCTTCCTGCTCGGCTTCGTGTTCGTCGGGCTCCAGGCGCAGGAGTACATGCACGCCTACCACGAGCTCAACCTCACGCTCGGCAGCGGCGTCTACGGGTCGACCTTCTTCATGCTGACGGGCTTCCACGGTCTGCACGTGACCCTGGGGGCGATCATGCTGGTCGTGATCTGGGTGCGGGTGATGAAGGGCCACTTCACGCCGCAGCACCACTTCGCCTTCGAGGCCGTGGCGTGGTACTGGCACTTCGTCGACGTGGTCTGGCTCGGCCTGTTCGTGTTCGTCTACTGGCTCTGAGGACGCGCGCCGCGATCACCGGACGTAGTTCGGCGCGATCAGGCCCGTGCGCCAGGCAATGAACAGCAGCACGAACAGTGCGACCGAAAGCGCGACCCTGACGGTGAGCGAGTTCACCATCTTCTTCGACCCGCTGCCCTGGTCGTCCTTGACGAGGTGGAACAGGCCCGACCCGAGGCTCCAGACGATGGCGAGCAGCACGGCGACGATGAGGATCTTGATCAGCATGGCGAGGACGGCGGCCGCGGCGACGGCGTCCAGCCAGTATAGATGAGGCTGCGCGTCGCGGACCGCGTCTTCATGCCGCGCGCGTGGGCCGCATTGCTCACGGCTGCCACGGTGGCCGCGTTCGTCTCGCTCGGATGGTGGCAGGTCGGGCGGGCGCGCGAGAAGCAGGCGATGATCGACTCGTTCGCCCGCGGCACGCAGACCAGCGTCCGGCTCGCGGCGGGCGTCACGGTCGACGAGCTGCCGCGCTACCAGCACGTCACGGCCGAGGGCCGCTACGACACGTCGCGCCAGGTGCTGCTCGACAACATGCCTTCGAAGACGGGGCTGCCCGGCTATCGGGTGCTGACGCCGTTCGTGCGCGAAGCAGGTGGCGACGAACGCGTCCTGCTCGTCGACCGCGGCTGGGTCCCGCTCGGCGGCTCGCGGGAGGTGCTCCCCGACGTCGCCGTCGACGGGGGCAGGCGCGCCGTCGCCGGGCGCCTCGACCGGCTGCCCGCGCCCGGCGTTCGTGTTGGCGCGGCGGGCTCCGTCGGCGAAACGCGGTGGCCGCGCGTGCTCAACTTCCCGCGCAGTGCGGACCTCGCCGCGGCACTCGGCCGGCCGGTCGAGGCCCGGATCATGCTGCTCGATCCCGCCGCGCCGGACGGCTTCGAGCGCGCGTGGCGTCCGTCGATCGGATCCGGCCCCGAACGACATCTCGGGTACGCAATCCAGTGGTTCGCACTCGCTCTGGTCGCGTGCGTCGCCTTCTTCGCGCTGAGCCTCGAGCGCGTGGGCGACGCCGTCGATCGAACTCCTGGCGCAGGACCGGCGGCGTGAGCGGTCGCAACTTGTCCACGGACCTCGCCCGGCAGCGCGGCCGGCGTCAGTTGCTGCTGCTCGCGGCGTTGTTCTTCGTGCCGCTCGCGTCCGCGTTCTGGTTGTATTACGGACCGGGGGACTGGCGCCCGGCAGGTGGTACCAACCAGGGCGACCTCGTCGATCCGGCGGTGCCGCTGCCCGACGTCGTTCTCGCACAGCCCGGCGGCACGACCACTCCACCCGGGTGGCTGCGCGGCCGCTGGACGATCCTGTATCTCGGCCCGGGAGAGTGCGACGAGCGCTGCCGCAAGGCGCTGTACCTGTCACGGCAAACGCGGCTCGCGCTCAACAAGGACATCGATCGGGTCCAGCGCGTGTTCCTGGCCACGGCGCCTTGCTGCGCCGACCTCGCGGCAGTCGTCGCCGAGCATCCGGACCTCGTGATCGCGATCCTGGGCGACGATGCCGGGTCGAGGTCGCTGATGTCGGCCGTGCCGGCCCCGAGCGACGTGCCGGCGTCGGGCGCCGGCAGGCACTACCTGGTCGATCCGCTCGGCAATCTGGTCCTGAGCTACGGCCCCACGGCGCCGGACAAGGCGTTGCTCGGCGACCTGCGGCGGCTGCTCAAGCTGTCGCACATCGGATGAAGGAGACCCTGCGACCCATGCGCCTGACCACCTTTCGTCGCTGGTGCCTGCTCGGCGCGATGCTCGCGCTCGGCGTCGTCGTTCTCGGAGCCTACGTGCGCCTCAATCACGCCGGGCTCGGCTGTCCCGACTGGCCCGGCTGCTATGGACACCTGACGGCCGGCGAAGCCGCCGCCAATCGCGACGCGGTCGCCGCGGCCTACCCGGAACGACCGGTCGAATATCACAAGGCGTTGAAGGAGATGCTGCATCGCTACCTCGCGGGCGCGCTCGTGATCGTAATCCTGGTGGCGGCGGCGCTTGCCTGGCGCAACCGGCGCGAACCGCGGCAACCCGTCGCGCTGCCCTTCGCCGCCGTCGCGCTGGTGGTGTTGCAGGCGCTGCTCGGCATGTGGACGGTCACGCTGCTGCTCAAGCCCGCAATCGTGTCCGCGCACCTGCTGGGCGGCCTCGCGACGCTGGCGCTGCTCTGGTGGATGGCGCTCGAGACCGGGCGGCGATCACGGCCCGCCGCGGAGCGTGCGCTGCGACGCTGGGCCGTGATCGGCATGGCCGTACTCGTCCTGCAGGTGTTCCTTGGCGGCTGGGTCAGTTCGAACTACGCCGCCGTGGCCTGTCCGGACTTTCCGACGTGCCAGAATTCGTTCTGGCCGCAGATGGACTTCCGTGACGCGTTCGTGCTCTGGCGCGGACTCGGCATCGACTACGAGGGAGGCGTGCTCGACCACCCGGCGCGCGTGGCGATCCATTTCACGCACCGGCTGGGTGCGCTCGTAGTGGCGCTCGTGCTCGGCTGGGTCGCCTGGCGCGCGGCGCGTACAGGACAGTCGAGCGGCGTGCGCGGGGCCGGCGTGGCGCTCGGCGCCGCGCTCGTGCTGCAGCTTCTGGTCGGTCCCGCGATGGTGCTCGAAGCATTCCCGCTGCCTCTCGCGACGGCCCACAACGCGGTGGCGGCGCTGCTGGTGCTCGCGCTGGTCGCGCTGCTGCGCTTCCTGCACCCGACGCGCGGCGCCAGCACGTACTGAATGGGCGGCGCCGGGCCGTCGGACGGTAGAATCATGTCCGACATGAGCCTGGCCCGACCTGAAATCGCACCGTCTGGCGCCGCCTCGAGCTGGCGCGACTACTACGAGCTCGGCAAGCCGAAGGTCGTTGCGCTGATCGTGTTCACGGCGGTCGTCGGCATGTTCCTGGCAGTGCCCGGCCTGCCGCCGTGGCCGGCACTGCTGTTCGGCACGCTCGGCATCGGGCTCGCGGCGTCGAGCGCGGCCGCGATCAACCACGTCGTCGACCGCCGCTTCGACGAGAAGATGGCGCGGACCATGAACCGGCCGATTCCGACGGGTCACGTCACGACGGGGCAGGCCCTGGCGTACGCGTCCCTCCTGGGCGTGCTCGGCATGGCGACGCTGTGGTGGCTGGTGAACCCGCTCACCGCGGTGCTCACGTTCCTGTCGCTGATCGGCTATGCGGTGCTCTACACCGTCTGGCTCAAGCACGTCACGCCGCAGAACATCGTGATCGGCGGCGCAGCCGGCGCGGCGCCACCGGTGCTCGGCTGGACGGCCGTGACGGGCATGCCGGACCCGCACTCGCTGCTGCTGTTCCTGATCATCTTCGCATGGACGCCGCCGCATTTCTGGGCGCTCGCGATCGCGCGGCGCCGCGACTACGCCAAGGCCGGAATCCCCATGCTGCCGGTGGCCTACGGCGTCGAGTTCACGCAGCTGCACATCCTGCTCTATACGATCCTCCTGTTCATCGTGACGCTGCTCCCGTACCTCACGAGCATGAGCGGGCTGCCGTACCTCGCGGTCGCGGTGTGGCTCGGCGTCGCGTTCCTGCGGCACGCCGTCGCGCTGCGCCGGCCCGAGGCCCCCGACGAGCTGCCGATGCGGGTATTCCGCTTCTCGATCAACTACCTGATGCTGCTGTTCGCCGCACTGCTGGTGGACCACTACCTGCCGTTCAGGCCCTGAGCGGCATCGATGGCGAGCCGCTCGCACTTCGCCGCGCCGCTGCTGCTCGCGATCGTCACGGCGCTGATCGTCTACGTCTCGCTGTACCCGTTCCGGTTCGAGGCGCAGGGGCCGACGCTGCTCGAGGCACTGCACGCGCTCGACTGGGCCCGTGCCGGTCGCGGCGACATGTTCAACAACCTGCTGCTGTATGCACCGTTCGGGTTCTGCATCGCGTTGATCTTCGAACCGCGCTGGGGCCGCATCGGCGGCCTGGTGGCGGCGCTCGCGCTGGGCGCGTCGCTTTCGCTCGTGCTCGAGCTGCTGCAGGCTTCGGTGTCACCACGGGTGTCCAGCCTGCGCGACCTTTCGCTCAATGCGGCCGGGTCGCTCGCAGGCGCCGTGCTCGGCTCGGGGTTCCACGCGCTCGGCAGCCGCATCTCCGCACCAGCGGCGCCCCGCAGCCGCTCCTCGATCGTCGCGATGTCGGTCGTCGGCCTGTGGCTGATCGAACGGCTGTGGCCGCTGGTGCCCGACCCCGGCCTGCGCCAGCTCAAGCGCGCGGTGCGCCCGCTGCTGACGCCGCACCTCGAATGGATGGCGCTCGCGGGATTCTTCATCGGCTGGCTCGTGGTCACGCAGGCGGCGTTCAGCCTCGCCAAGCGGCAGCGTGCCGTGGACATGCTGCTGATCCTCGTCGCGTTCGTGCTGGTCGGACGTGCCTTCGTGGCCGGCAGCGTGCTCGTCGCGGGGGAGATCGCGGCGATCGCGCTGCTGCTGCCGGCGCTGGTCGTGCTGAGCAAGCTCGACGACGGTCCGCGCTCGACGCTGGTCGCGCTGCTGCTCGGCACGTGGCTCGCGTGGTCGTCGGTGCAACCGCTGCTCGCCGGCGGCATGGACGTGGTCGTGGCGAACGGCAACCTGCCCGACCTGCAGTCGCTGTGGCTGCGCAACGTGCCGCCGCCGCAACAGCTCGCACACAAGGCCTTCAGCTACGTCGGGCTCGGCTGGCTGCTCGTCGCGGCCGGGCTCGTGCCGCACGTCGCCGCGCTGCTCACGCTGCTGTTCGTGCTCCTGCTCACGCTGCTCCAGCTCGGCGCGCCGTCGCCGGTCTACGGCGGTGCCGACCTCGTGATCGCGGTACTCGCCGCGTGGATCGTCGCGCGGTGGATGACGCGCGAGTGAGGCGCCTCACAACGCCGGCGTGGCGTTGCCGAGCATCAGCCGCCGCACCAGCGGCAGCGGCCCGCTGTACCCGAGGAACGCGTCGTGGAATTCGCGCAGAGACGTACCCGGGTGCGCCGCCCGCCAGTCGCTGCGCAGCTTCAGGATCATCAGCTTGCCGAGCGTGTAGTTGAGGTAGGCGGGGTCGTAGGTGCCCCGTAGCGCCTGCTGCCGGGCGTTGCCTGGGTCGGTCAGGCCGCTCTCGCGGAAGAGCTGCTCGCACTGCGCGACCGTCATGCCGCGCGTGTGCAGACCGATCGCGCACACGTAACGCACGTTGCGTTTGAGCGCCGACAGCAGCTGTCCCACCTGCCATTCGGGCTGTCCGCCGCGCAGCCCCTCGTCCTTCATCATTTCCTCGACGTAGTGCGCCCAGCCCTCGACGGCGGCATAGCTCCAGAACAGCTGCGCGACGCGCGAGGGGTTGCGATTGAAATGCAGGAAATGCAGGAAATGCCCCGGCCAGACTTCGTGCACCGAGGTCGAAAGCAGCGTGCCCTCGCCCGGCACGTACTGTGCCTGCTCCTCGGGCGTCCAGCGCGGGTCGGGCGGCGCGATGTAGTAGATCGAGGGCACGTCCGGCTTCTCGTAGGGACCGGCCGTCTGGATATAGGCGAAGTTCTGGGCGTTGTACGGCGGCGCCAGCTCGACCAGGGCCTGCTCCGGTCCCGGGATCGTCACGAGCCGATGCTGCTCGACGAAGGCCCTGAGCTCTGGCAACTGCCGCCGCGCCGTGGCGACTGCACCGTCTGCGGGCTTCACCGCGTTCGCCTTGTCGGCGCACTCGCGCAGCGTGCGGCCGGGCGCGTAGGTCGCACAGACGCGCCGCAGGTCGGCGACGTTGCGCTCGAGGTCGGCCTGTCCCAGCGCGTAAAGACGATCGACCGGGACGTCGACCTGCTCGGTGGCCCGGACCATGCGCGTGAAGAGAGCCGGCCCCAGCGCGTAGTCCTGGGTGCCGCGCGGGCGCTCGGAGACGAGCCAGTCGGCGAGGCCCCGCATCGCCTGCGAGGCGGCAGCGTTCGCCTGCGCGAGCTGCCGTTGCAGGTCACGATCCCCGACCGCGGCGAAAACCGCCGTCACGTCGTTCGCGAAGAAATCAGCGAAGCCGCCGAAGGCATTGATGCCGTACTCGATCCACGGCGCGGGCATCGGGGTGCGCAGGTTGGCGCGGATCTGCTGCGTTGCCTGCGGGATGGCGCGCGCGTAGGCGAGGTACGCTCGCATCCTCTGCTCGAGCGGCGCATACGGCTTGCTCAGGTAGATCTCCGGATCGACGAGGCCGAGGTAATACGCGGGATTGCGGTACGGCCACTGCGCTTCCTTCTTCCAGAACAGGTCGGCGTCGAGGGCCGCGAGCAGGTACTCGCGTTCCTGCCGATGCGCGGGCGTGAGCCCGGAGGGATCGAATGCCGCGACCCGGGCACGCTCTGCCTCGAGCCGCGCCACCTCGCGCTCGAACGCGGCGCGGCTCAGGTCGGGCAGCCGTCCGTCGAACTCGTGCCGCCCCGCGTAGATGGCCGTCACGGGATTGGCGGCGAAATGCGCCTCGAGGAAGCGTTCGACGCCGCCCTGCCATGCGGCGTTCGTACCGGCGGCGTGCGCGCTGCGCGCACCGATCACGAGGATCAGCAGGACGAACACGTACCCACGCGCACGGCGGGCCAGGGGATCGGAGACGGCAGGGCGGCGGGCGATCGGCATCAGTGATGTCCTCGACGAGTCCGGGCGGCGGCGAGCGTCCGCGCGCCCTTGAACGTCAAGAATATGGCAACGGGCCCCGCATCGCTAACCGCGGTGCGGGCCGCGCGACCGGCGGTGCCTGCCTCGCGACCGGCACCGTTGCTGTAGAATCCGCCGCCTTCCCATGGACGTCTCCCACATCCTCGCGCCGCTCAACGATGCGCAGCGGCAGGCCGTCGGCGCGCCGCTCAAGCCCACGCTCGTACTCGCGGGCGCCGGCAGCGGCAAGACGCGGGTGCTCACGCACCGCGTCGAATGGCTGGTGCAGGTCGAGGGCGTCTCGCCACACGGCATCCTCGCTGTCACCTTCACCAACAAGGCGGCATCGGAGATGCGGCACCGGATCGAGCAGCAGCTCGCGCTGCCGTCCGCTCCGCTCTGGATCGGCACGTTCCACGGCATCTGCCACCGGCTGCTGCGGATGCACTGGCGCGAGGCGGGGCTGCCGCAGGGATTCCAGATCCTCGACAGCGAGGACCAGCAGCGGCTGATCAAGAAGATCGTGCGCGGACTCGGCCTCGATGACACGCGCTGGGTGCCGCGCGAGATCGCGTGGTTCGTCAATGCGCAGAAAGACGAGGGACTGCGGCCGAAGCACCTCAGGGACGACGGGGATCCCACGCGACGGCAGATGATCCGCCTGTACGAGGCATACGAGGACGCGTGCCGGCGCACGGGCGTGGTCGACTTTGCCGAGCTGCTGCTGCGCTGCCACGAGATCCTGCGCGAGGTGCCCGGCCTGGGCGACCACTACCGCATGCGCTTCCGGCACGTGCTCGTCGACGAGTTCCAGGACACCAACACGATCCAGTACGAGTGGATGAAGACGCTCGTGGGCGCGACGGGCGTGCCGTACGTCGTGGGCGACGACGACCAGTCCATCTACCGCTGGCGCGGCGCGCGCGTCGAGAACCTGCAGCAGTTCCGTCGCGACTTCGAGGATGTTCAGCTATTCCGTCTCGAGCAGAACTACCGCTCGACCGGCAACATCCTGGACGCCGCCAACGCGATCATCGGCAACAACGGCGGGCGCATCGGCAAGAAGCTCTGGACCAGTGAGGGTCGCGGCGCGCCGATCCGGCTGTTCCGCGCCTACAACGAGCGCGACGAGGCCGAGTTCGTCGTCGACCGGATCCGCGACTGGGTCGCACGCGGCGGGCAGCGGCGCGACAACGCGATCCTCTACCGCTCGAACGCGCAGTCGCGCGTGTTCGAGGAATACCTGCTCGCGGCGCGGATACCTTATCGGGTCTACGGTGGCCTTCGGTTCTTCGAACGCCAGGAGATCAAGGACGCGCTCGCCTACCTGCGGCTCGTCGCCAATCGCGACGACGACGCGTCGTTCGAGCGGATCGTCAACCTGCCGACGCGCGGGATCGGCGCGCGCACGCTCGAGGTGCTGCGCGCGCACTCGCGCACCCGCTCGAAGTCGCTCTGGGCCTCGGTGCCGGAGTGCGCGGACGATCTCGGGACCAAAGCCACCGCGTGCCTGCACGCGTTCGTGACGCTGATCGAGCAGCTCGATGCCGCGACGCAGGGCCTGGCGCTGCACGAGCAGGTCGACCACGTGATCCAGGCGAGCGGCCTCGCGGGTCATTACCGGAAAGAGAAGGCCGACAAGGGCGAGGCGCGGCTCGAGAACCTCGAGGAACTCGTGAGCGCCGCGCGCGGCTTCGAGCCCGCGGCCGAGGACCTGTCGCCGCTGATGGAGTTCCTCGCGCATGCGGTGCTCGAGTCCGGCGAAGGCCAGGCGCAGCAGTGGGAGGACTGCGTGCAGATGATGACGCTGCATTCCGCAAAGGGGCTCGAGTTCCCGGTCGTCTTCCTGTGCGGGATGGAGGACGGCCTGTTCCCGCACCAGCGCTCGGTAACCGACCTGAACGGCCTCGAGGAGGAGCGACGCCTGTGCTACGTCGGCTGCACGCGCGCCATGCGCCAGCT
>CAVQQX010000113.1:0-21751 GCA_963714645.1 uncultured Gammaproteobacteria bacterium | reverse complement strand
CGTGGGCAGTCAATGAGCACCGCGCAGTGTCCGCTTCGGCGCGGACTGCGACCATATGCACCGGTGCCGCATCTGAGCCGTGGAATGTCCGCATTCTTCGCCACCGACGCCGTGACCGCCGAGGTGATCGCCCGGGCCCGCGCGGGCGACGACGCGGCACTCGCAGCGATCTACACCGCATTCGAGCGGCCGGTCCGCACCCTCGCGCGCCGGCTGCTGGCGCAGCGAGCGGCAGCCGAGGACATCACCCAGGACGTCTTCGTCGACATCCTGACGCGACTGCACCAGTTCGAGGCGCGCGGATCGTTTGCAGGGTGGGTCCGCAGCATCGCGGTCTCACGCTGCCTGATGCACCTGCGCTCGCCGTGGCAGCGCAGCCGGCGCTGGCTGCTGCAGTCCCTCGAGCGTGCGGGCGACGGGGTGCCGGTCGAACCGTGGCAAGCCGCGGATGCATTGCACGCCCCCGACGATATGGGGGGCGGCGATGCGATCGACCTGCTGCGTGCGCTGGCGGATCTCGGCGGAACCGCACGTGCAGTCATCTGGCTGCACGACGTGGAGGGGTACACGCACGCGGAAATCGGCGCGCTGTTCGGCGCGTCGGCCAGTTTTTCGAAGTCGCAGCTCGCCCGCGGGCACGAGCGCCTGCGGGCCCGCTTGCGCGGAACCGAGCACGAGGAGCCAGCGTCATGCATGCCCGTTTCGAGCACGCCCTGAGCCTGCGCGACGGCGAACCCGTCGACGTGGCCGTGCGGGCCCACGTCGAACGCTGTGCGGACTGCAGCGCGCTGCTCGGCGACGCCACCCAGGTGACGGCGCGGCTGCGAGCGTTGCCCGCGGTCGGGGCACCTCCGCAGGCACAATGGGATGCGATCCGCTCAGCTCTCGCGACGCGCGGCCGCGATAGCCGGCGGCCGCGGCCGGCAATTCTGGCATGGGGTGCGGCCGTGGCGCTGAGCGCGTTCGCGTGTGGCCTCGCCTGGCGCGTGGCCGACGCGCCGGTGTCCGATGCCGCGGCCTTCAGCCGCGTGGTGACCGCGCTCACGGCCGAGGAAGCCATCGCAGCCGACCGCGTGGCGCAACTGCAGGACCAGTCGGCGGCGCTCGAGGAAGCCCTCGCGGCGCTCGGCATCGCGCCAGCGGTCGAGCGCGCGGGCATGGCGCTGCCGATCGACACGCTCGAGGCGCAGGTGCAGTGGATCGATCACCGCCTGTCGATGTCCGCGAACGATCCGCGCGAGGCGGAACCGCTCTGGCGTGAGCGCGTCGAGGCGATGCATTCCCTGGTGCGGCTGCGCTTCGTCGAGGCGCAGCGCATTGCCATGTAGGCGGATTGGAGCCCGTGCCCGGGCACGAGGAGTTTCGATGATTGCCAATGGGTCGGATTTCGAGTCGGGTCGTCCCCGGGTCGTGCTCTCAGCCCCGCGCCGGGCAGCTGGGCTCGCGGCGATGCTTCTCACATGGAGCGCCGTCGCGGCGCCGGACCCAGCCGCGCCTCCCCCGCAGGACCGGGCTCAGCTCGAACGGCGGCTGGAAGAGGCACGATCGCGTCTCGACGATGCCGCCCGCGACGTCGCGGAGCTGACCGGCAAGCTGTACGGGCGCGCCGACGACGATGGCGACGACATCCGGCTGCGCCACGCGTCCGACCGTCCGCGCGGCGCGATGCTCGGCATCAACATCGGTGGCGAGCAGAACCGCACGGAAGGCGTCGAAGTCATGGGTGTGAGCCCGTCCGGGCCGGCCGAGTCCGCGGGCCTGCGCAAGGGCGACCTGATCACTTCCGTCGACGGCAAGCCCCTGCGCAAGGATGGCGAGCGCGGTCCGGGCCGCCAGCTCGTCGAGCACCTGCGAGGGGTCGAGCCGGGCCAGGTCGTCAGGCTGGACTACTTGCGCGCCGGCAAGAAGCTCGCCGCGACGGTGACGACGGTCCCGGCCGAGCCACCGGTGATGCGGATGGTGCGCGAGCACCTGCCGATGCTCGAGGGCATGGAGATTCCACGCGAGCTCGAGGACCTGGGCATGGGTCCGCACGGCCGCGGCTTCCGTTCGCTCGAGCTCGTGAGCATCACGCCCAAGCTCGGTCAGTATTTCGGTGCGGACAAGGGCCTGCTCGTCGTGCGCGCACCCGCTGGCAGCGACTGGAAGCTCGAAGAGGGCGACGTGATCCTGACGATCGGTGGCCGCACGCCCGAGAGCCCGCGGCACGCGTTCCGGATCCTCGGCTCGTACCAGCCGACCGAGCAGGTCCGGATCGAGGTTCTGCGCCAGCGCAAGCGTCTCGCGTTCGACCTGCGCGTCCCCGCAGGCGGCGGCATGGCTCCGTTCACGCGACCGCTGCCTGCCCCGCGTCCCGCGGCCCCGCCACCACCGCCGACCCCGCCCGCGGCGCCCACGACGACGTCGGCGCGCGCCACGGCGACGACGTTCCGGGGCTAGCGAGAGCCCTGCGCCCGCATCCGTGACGTCCCGTCCGGGCGGGAGCGGCGGCGGCGCGAGGGCTGCCGGCCCGCCGGTACCTGCTAGCATGCGCGCCCCATGCGGCGCGCCGACTTCCACTTCGACCTGCCGGATGCGCTCATCGCACGGCATCCGGCGCCGGAACGCAGCGCGAGCCGGCTGCTGCACGTGGACGGCGCTTCCGGCACGATCGTCGATCGCCGCTTCCGCGACCTGCCACGTCTGCTGCGGCCGGGCGATACGCTCGTCTTCAACGACACGCGCGTGATCCCGGCTCGCCTTTTCGGTCGCAAGGACGCAAGCGGCGGGCGCGTCGAGGTGCTGCTCGAGCGTTTGCTGGGGGGCGCGAGGGCGCTGGTGCAGCTTCGAGCGAGCAAGGGCGCGCGGCCCGGCACCGTCGTGCAGCTGGCCGATGGCTCGACGCTGCAGGTCGTCTCCCGCACGGATGACTTCTGGACGGTCGAGTTCGAGGCCGCCGCCGCCGCGGTCTTCGAGCGCCTCGGCGAGATGCCGTTGCCGCCCTACGTCGACCGGCCCGTCGAAGATACGGATCGGGAGCGGTACCAGACGATCTACGCCCGCGAACCGGGCGCGGTCGCGGCGCCGACGGCGGGGCTGCACTTCGACGCGGCGACGCTGCACGCCTGCCGCGAGGCCGGCGTCGAATTCGCGTACGTGACCCTGCACGTCGGCGCCGGCACCTTCCAGCCGGTCCGGGTCGAGGACGTCCGCGAGCACAGGATGCACGCCGAGTCCTTCGAGGTGCCCGACGCCACGGCAGCGACGATCGCAGCGACGCGCGCTCGCGGCGGGCGCGTGATCGCGGTGGGCACGACGGCCGTGCGTTCCCTCGAGAGTGCGGCCGCGGACGATCCCGCGGGCCGCGTACGTGCGTCCGCGGGCGAGACGCGGCTGTTCCTCACGCCGGGCTCGCGTTTCCGCGTCGTCGACGCGCTGGTGACCAACTTTCACCTGCCCGAGTCGACGTTGCTGATGCTGGTCTGCGCCTACGCGGGACGCGAGCTGGTGCTGAGGGCGTACGCCCAAGCAATCGCGCGGCAGTACCGGTTCTTCAGCTACGGTGACGCGATGTTCGTGGAGCCGAACGTCGACGCTCGCAGGCGCGCGCTGCCGTGATGAAGTTCGAGCTGGTCTGCACCGAAGGCATGGCGCGCCGTGGCCGCCTCGAGCTTGCCCACGGCACGATCGAGACGCCGGTGTTCATGCCGGTCGGAACCTATGGCACCGTCAAGGCCATGACGCCGGAGGAACTCGCGGCGCTCGGTGCCCAGGTCGTGCTCGGGAATACTTTCCACCTGATGCTGCGACCCGGTACCGACGTGATCCGGGCTCACGGCGGGCTGCACGGGTTCATGCACTGGCAGCAGCCCATCCTGACCGACTCCGGCGGCTTCCAGGTCTTCAGCCTCGCGGAACTGCGGCAAATGACCGAGGCCGGCGTGCATTTCCGCTCGCCCGTCAACGGCGACCGTGTTTTCCTGAGCCCGGAGATCTCGATGCAGGTCCAGGCGGCCCTGGGCGCGGACGTGGTCATGGCGTTCGACGAGTGCCCGCCGTACCCGGCGACCGAAGTCGAGGCGCGTCGCTCCATGGAACTCTCGATGCGCTGGGCGCGCCGCAGCCGCGGCGCCTTCGACGAGCTCGGCAATCCCAACGCCTTGTTCGGCATCGTGCAAGGCGGCACCTTCCACCAGCTGCGTCGTGAATCGGCGGAGGCGCTCGCCGGCATCGGCTTCGACGGCTACGCGGTCGGCGGACTCGCCGTGGGCGAACCGGCGGATCAGCGCAACGCGGTGCTCGAGCAGCTGGAGCCGCACCTGCCGCGAGCCCGGCCGCGGTACCTCATGGGCGTCGGCACGCCCGCGGACATCGTCCAGGCCGTAGCACGCGGCATCGACATGTTCGACTGCGTGATGCCGACTCGCAACGCGCGCAATGGTCACCTGTTCACCTCGCAGGGCGTCGTGAAGGTGCGCAACGCCGCGCACCAGTCGGACACGTCCCCGCTGGATCCCGGCTGCCCGTGCTACACCTGCCGGAACTACTCGCGGGCCTACCTGCGCCACCTCGACCGCTGCAACGAAATCCTCGGCGCGCGGCTCAACACCATCCACAATCTGCACTACTACCTGGGCCTGATGGCGCGGATCCGCGCCGCACTGGAACAGGGGCGATTCGGAGCGTTCGCTGCCGCTTTCCTGTCCGGGCCGGAGGCCGGGGCGGCCACGTCCGGCGGCGGGGCTGCCACGGCCCGGGTATAATCGACGGCCTTTTGCAGGTCCCGGTCGGGGCCAACGGAGTTCCGGATGGATTGGTTGATTGCGAGCGCCCACGCCCAGGCGGCTCCGGGGACTGCGCCGGGCGGACCCGGTGCGCTGCTCGGCATGTGGCCCATGCTGCTGATCTTCGTGGTGTTCTACTTCCTGCTGATCCGGCCACAGGCCAAGCGCGCGAAGGAACACAAGGCGATGGTGGCCGCGCTCGCCGTCGGCGACGAAGTAGTCACCTCCGGGGGCATGCTCGGCAAGGTCACCGAGACCGGCGACCAGTTTTTGACGGTCGAGATCGCGAATGGCGTGCACGTCAAGGTGCAGCGGCATACGGTCTCGACGGTGCTGCCGAAGGGCACGATCAAAAGCGTCTGAGTCGGCGCCGCCGGAGTCCTTCGCATGCACACCTATCCGGCCTGGAAAATCTGGCTGGTCACGATCGTCCTGCTCGTGGCGCTGCTGCTCGCCTTGCCCAACGTCTTCGGTGAAGCCCCGGCGCTGCAGCTCTCGCGCAACGACCGGACTCCGGTGACCGCCACGGGTCTGGGACAGGTGGTGGACCTGCTCAGGTCGAAGGGCATCGCCGTCGAGAACTCCTACCTCGAGGGCGACCGGCTGGTGCTGCGTTTCGAGGACGTGAACGACCGCATCCGGGCGCGCGACGTCGTGCAGGAAAGCGTCGGCCGCGAATACCTCGTCGCACTGTCCGACGTGCCGCGTACGCCGGGCTGGATGCGCGCCATCGGCCTGAAGCCGATGAGCCTGGGGCTCGACCTGCGCGGCGGCGTCTACTTCATGTACGAGGTCGACGTGCGCGGCGCGGTCAAGCAGCTGCTCGCGGGCATGGAGCGCGACTACCGCCAGTTGCTGCGCGGCGAGCGGATCCCGTTCGCGGGCATCTCCAACGACGGTGTCGACACCGTCCGCCTCACGCTTCGCAGCGGCACCGACGCGCAGCGCGTCGTTTCGCTGCTGCGCCGCCAGGATCCGAACCTGACGCTCGACTCCACGAGCCGGGGCGAGGGCGCGGTGGTCACCGTGAAGCTCGGGCCGACGCAGATCAAGGAACGGCAGGACTTCGCGATCCAGCAGAACATCACGACGCTGCGCAACCGCGTCGACGAGCTCGGCGTGACGGAGCCGATCGTCGCGCGCCAGGGCATCGACCGGATCGTCGTGCAGCTGCCCGGGGTGCAGGACCCGAACGAGGCCCTGCGCGTGCTGGGCGCCACGGCGACGCTCGAGTTCCGGCTGGCCGACGACCAGAACGACCCGATGCTCGCCGAGCAGACGAAGCGGGCGCCGCTCGGTTCGAAGCTTTACCACGAGCGAAACGGCCGACCCGTGCTGCTCAAGCGCGAGACGATCGTCTCGGGCGAGCAGCTCACGGACGCGAGCTCCAGCTTCAGCGACGGACAGCCCGCGGTGTTCGTGAAGCTCGACGCGCGCGGGGCGTCGCAGATGCTCGAGACGACGCGTGCCAACCTCGGCAAGCCGATGGCGGTGGTGTTCATCGAGAAGAAGCGCGTGACCGCCGAGCAGCCGTGCAACGGCACGCGCGCCGGCAACGAGTGCACGACCGAGGAGGTCATCAGCGTCGCGACGATCCGCGGCGTGTTCGGCAGCAACTTCCAGATCACCGGCCTGATGCAGAACGAGGCGAGGGAACTCGCGCTGCTGCTGCGCGCCGGCTCGCTCGCGGCGCCGCTCTACATCGTCGAGCAGCGGACCATCGGCCCCAGCCTCGGCCAGGACAACATCGAGCGCGGCCGCAATGCACTGATCATCGGCATGCTCGCGACCTGGGTCTGGATGGTGCTCTACTACCGCGCGTTCGGCATGGTCGCGAACACGGTGCTGCTCGCGAACGTGATCCTGCTGGCGGCACTGCTCTCGCTGCTCCAGGCGGCACTCTCGTTGCCCGGCATCGCCGGCATCGTGCTGACGGTCGGCATGGCCGTGGACGCCAACATCCTGATCTACGAGCGCATCCGCGAAGAGCTCCGCAACGGCATGAGTCCGCACGGCGCGATCTACGCCGGCTTCGAGAAGGCGTTCTCGTCGATCTTCGACTCGAACATCACGACGCTGATCGCGGGCGTGGTGCTGTTCGCGTTCGGGACCGGCCCGGTGCGCGGCTTCGCCGTCGTGCTGTCGCTCGGCATCCTGACTTCGATGTTCACCGCGCTGCTCGGCAGCCGTGCGCTGATCCACCTGGTCTGGGGTCGCCGGCGCAAGATCGACCGGCTCTCGATCGGAGGGGGCTACTGAGATGGAGTTCTTCCACCGCAAGACCAGCTATCCGTTCATGGCGACGCGGCGACGCTGGTACGTCGTCTCGGGCATCCTGCTGGTCGCGGCCATGGTGTCGTTGTTCGCGCGCGGCCTGAACCTCGGCATCGACTTCACCGGCGGCGTCGTGCTCGAGCTCAAGTTCCCCGCGGCGGCCGACCTCGAGAAGGTGCGCTCCACGGTCGCGGCGGCGGGATTTTCGCACGCGGCCGTGCAGAGCTTCGGGTCGTCCCGCGACGTGATGGTGCGGCTGCTGCCGCAGGGCGGTGAGGACACCAACCAGGTGGCCCGCAGCGTGTTGAGCGCCATCCAGGCATACGAGCCCGAAGTCGAACTGCTGCGCACCGAAGTCGTCGGCCCGCAGGTCGGCGCGGAACTCGCCAACAAGGGCGCGCTCGCGATCCTGTTCACGTTCATTGGCATCCTGATCTACGTGGGCCTGCGCTTCCAGTGGAAGCTCGGCGTGGGCGCCATCGTCGCGGCGCTGCACGACCCGATCGTGATCCTGGGATTCTTCTCCGGAACCCGGATGACTTTCGACCTGCCCGCGCTCGCCGCCATCCTCGCGATCATCGGCTATTCGCTCAACGACACGGTGGTCGTGTTCGACCGGATCCGCGAACGGTTCGTGTCGACGCGCAAGGGCTCGCCGCAGCAGGTGATCGACGCGGCGATCAACGAGACCCTGTCGCGCACGATCATGACGCACCTGACCACGATGATCACCATCCTCGCGCTGCTGATCTTCGGCGGTGAGGTGCTGCGCGGCTTCTCGGTCGCGCTCGCGCTCGGCGTCATCGTGGGTACGTACTCGTCGATCTACATCGCCAGCGCCGTCGCCCTCGACCTCAATCTCACCGCGCACGACCTGTTGCCTCCAAGGAAGGAAGCGGATGCCGTGGACGACATGCCCTGACGGGCGCCTGGCCGCGACGACCTCGACCCCTCCGGGCCACAGCGGGCGGAACACGACGTGATCGAGCCGGTCTGGGTCGCCTTCCTCGCGCTGTTCCTCGGCTTGCTGGTGCTCGACCTCAGCGTCCTGCACCGCGAGTCGCAGACGCTGTCCGTGCGCCAGGCGCTGTTCTGGACGATCGTCTGGATCAGCGTGGCCCTGTCCTTCACGCTGGTGATCTACGGGCTCTACGAGTATCGCTGGCTCGGGTTCGTCCCCGGCCACGGAGTGGGGCTCGGCGGCGACTTCGGCCGCGACGCCGTGCTGCAGTTCATCACCGGCTACGTGCTCGAGTGGTCGCTGTCGGTCGACAACATCTTCGTGATGGCGCTGATCTTCAGCTACCTGAAGATTCCCACGCGCTTCCAGTATCGCGTGCTGTTCTGGGGCATCGTCGGCGCCATCGTGCTGCGCGGCATGATGATCGCGGCGGGCACGACGCTGCTGCAGCGCTTCGACTGGATGTTCTACGTGTTCGGCGCGATCCTGCTGCTCTCGGCGCTGCGCATGCTCAAGAATGGCGACGACGCGCACGACGTCGGCGCGAGCTTCCCTGCGCGACTCGTGCGGCGGTTCGTGCCGGTCACGCCCGACATCCACGAAGCGCACTTCTTCGTGCGGCAGGACGGGCGTCGGTTCGCGACCCCGCTGTTCGTCGCGCTGGTGATGGTGGAGCTTACCGACGTCGTGTTCGCGGTCGACTCGATACCCGCGATCCTCGCCGTCACGCGCGACCCGTTCCTGGTCTTCACCTCGAACGCGTTTGCGATCCTGGGGCTGCGCTCACTGTACTTCGCGGTCGCGGGCCTCATGGCCATGTTCCGCTACCTGCGCTACAGCCTCGTGCTGATCCTGGCGTTCGTCGGCATGAAGATGCTGCTGGTCGGGCACTACCACGTGCCGAACCACATCTCGCTGATGATCATCCTGGCGACGCTCGGCGTGGGCATCCTCGCCTCGATCTGGGCTGCGCGTCGCGAGGAGAAGATCGAGGGCACGGGGGACTGAGCCCGTTCAGCGTCCCGACTTCCGCAGCTCGCTGTGGCGGAAACCGTAGAACGCGTAGATCGCGATGCCGACCGCGGTCCAGAGCGCGAGGCGGATCCAGGTATCCGGCGGCAGCGAGACCATCATCCCGAAGCAGATCAGCGCGCCGCCGACACACACGATCCACGGCGCGGGCGTGCGGAACGGCCGCTTGAGGTCCGGGCGCGTGTAGCGCAGCACGAGCACGCCGATGCAAACAGTCGTGAACGCGAACAGCGTGCCGATCGAGACGAGCTCGCCCAGGATGGTGACGGGGAACATGCCGGCGATCAGCGCCGCCAGTCCGCCCGTGATCAGCGTGCCGATGTACGGCGTCCGGTGCTGCGGGTGCACCCGGCGGAAGAACGGCGGCAGCAGCCCGTCACGCGACATCGCGTAGAAGATGCGTGGCTGGCCGAGCATCATCACGAGCATCACCGAGGTCATGCCGGCGATCGCGCCCAGCTTGATCCAGCCGGCGAGCCAGGAGAGTTCCGGGTGCCGGTCCAGCGCGAGCGCGACGGGCGCGGGCGTGTTGAGCTGGTCGTAGTGCACCATGCCGGTCAGCACGGCGGAGACCGCCACGTAGAGGACGGTGCAGACGATCAGGCTGCCCATGATGCCGATCGGCATGTCGCGCTGGGGGTTCTTGGCCTCCTGCGCCGCGGTCGAAACCGCGTCGAAGCCGATGTACGCGAAGAAGATGATGCCGGCCGCCTGTACCACGCCGCTCCAGCCGAAATGGCCGAACTTGCCGGTATTCTCGGGGATGAAGGGCTGCCAGTTCGCGCCGTCCACGACCCACATGCCGAAGCCGATGAACAGCAGGATCACCACGACCTTGATCGCGACGACGATCGAATTGAACCGCGCGGACTGGTGGATGCCGACGTAGCAGAGCGCCGTGATCGCGCCGATGATCAGTACCGCCGGCAGGTTGACGATCGCGCCGGTGCGGACGACTTCGAAGTGCCCGGGCCCCTTGGTGAACGGTGCATGCGTAAGCGCGTCCGGCAGGTGGAACCCCAGTTGCTCGACGAGGCTCACCACGTAGCCCGACCAGCCGACCGCGACCGTGGACGCCGCGAACAGGTACTCGAGGATGAGGTTCCAGCCGATGAACCACGCCACTCCCTCGCCGAGCGTCGCATACGAATACGAGTAGGCGCTGCCCGAGACCGGGATCATGGCGGAGAACTCGGCGTAGCAGAGGCCCGCGAGTGCGCAGCCGAGGCCGGCGATCAGGAACGAGACGACCAGTGCGGGACCCGCGTGGTTCGCCGCGGCCGTCCCCGTCAGCACGAAGATGCCGGTGCCGATGATGGCGCCGATGCCGAGCAGCACGAGCGCGCGCGCGTCGAGCGTCCGCCGCAGCTCGTTGTCCATGTCGCCTTCGTGCAGCTCGGCGATGGGCTTGGTCGAGAACAGCGGATTCGGCATGGCTTTGGACGGCCTGGATGCCCGGCGGGCAATGCCGCCGGACTCTACCCGACCGCAGTGACCCGGGGTAGGGGACGGGTCGTCGCCGCGCCGTCGCCGCGCTGCTCAACGCCTTCGGGGTCGGTCGTGCCCGCGACGAACGGATCGGGGTGTCCTGTCTCCCTCCGCGCTCGTTCGAGCTGCGGCGACCGGCGCGAGTTCAGCCCCGAAGTTCCGGCGGCACGTGCGGACCGAGGCAGGCGACGAGTGCGTCGAACACCTTCGGCGTGCCCGCGAGCACGTGCGGCCCTTTCTCGTACGGCTCCCCCGCCAGCGTGCCGATGCGCCCGCCGGCTTCGGTGATCAGCAGGGCGCCGGCAGCGGTGTCCCAGGGACTCAGGCCGATTTCCCAGAACCCGTCCGTGCGTCCCGCGGCGACATAGGCGAGGTCGAGCGAGGCGGCTCCCGGCCGACGGATACCGGCGGTCTCCTGCATCACCGACTTGAGCATCGCCAGGTAGTTGTCGATCCACTGCGCGTTGGCGCGATACGGGTAGCCGGTGCCGATCAGCGCGCCCTCGAGCGTGAGCTGCTTGCTCACGCGGATGCGCTTGCCATCGACCTGAGCACCGTCGCCGCGCGAGGCCGTGAACAGCTCCTGGCGCATCGGGTCGTAGACGACGGCATGCTCGAGCCGGCCGCGATACTCGACTGCGATCGACACCGCGAACGCCGGAAAGCCGTGCAGGAAGTTCGTGGTGCCGTCGAGCGGGTCGATGATCCAGACGAAGTCGCTCTGCTCCGAGCCGCTGCGGCCCGACTCCTCGCCCAGGAACGCATGGTCGGGATGGACGCGACGCACCGTCTCGATGATGTCCCGTTCCGCCATCTGGTCGACTTCGGTGACGAAGTCGTTGCGACCCTTCGCCTGCACGTGCAACGAGGGCACGCGATCGACGTGCCGCACGATGATCTCACCCGCGCGACGCGCGGCGCGGACGGCAATGTTGAGCAACGGCTGCATGGTCTTGCGGCATCCCGGCGCTGGCGGTTCTGGGAAAGAGCGGCGGGGAGCCCCGCGCAAGACCGGTAGAATAGCAGAGCATGTCCATCCGGATCGTTCTCGTCGGGACCTCGCACCCGGGCAACATCGGCTCCTCGGCACGCGCGATGAAGACGATGGGCCTCGAGTCGCTCTGGCTGGTCGCGCCCGAGCGTTTCCCGGCCACCGAGGCGACGGTGATGGCCGCTGGCGCCGACGACGTGCTGCAGCGGGCCCGGGTCGTGCCGGACGTCCGCAGCGCCGTCGCCGATTGCGGTCTCGTGGTCGGCACCACCGCACGCGGCCGTCACCTGCCGTGGCGGATCGTCGAGCCGCGCGAGGCTGCGCTCGAAATCGCGGCCGCGTCCGCGACGAGCGAGGTGGCGATCCTGTTCGGCGCCGAGCGCACCGGTCTCGAGAACCACGACCTGCAGCAGTGCCACACGCTGCTCACGATTCCGACCGGCACCGCGTACACATCGCTCAACCTCGCGATGGCCGTGCAGGTGGTGGCGTACGAAGTGTGCCTCGCCTCGCGCGACCGCGCGGCGGGCGGGCCGCTGCTGGCGGACGGACCGGTGCCGCTCGCGAGCGCGCACGAGATGGAGAAGTTCTACGTGCACCTCGCCGAGGTACTCGACGGGATCGACTTCCGCGATCGGACGGGATCGGGACACCTGATGGCCAGGTTGCGACGGCTGTTCCAGCGAACGGTGCTCGACCAGAACGAGATGAACATCCTGCGCGGAATCCTCACCTCGGTGCAGGGAAGGCGCCGGCGCGCGGGCGACCCGCCCGTAACACGCTCGCGCGAGGGCTCCGGACCTTGACCGTACGCGACGTATATCTCGACAACGCGGCGACGACACCCGTGGATCCGCGCGTCACCGCCGCGATGCAGGCGTGCCTCGCGCTCGACGGCGACTGGGCGAACCCTTCCTCGAGCCATGCACCGGGTCGCAGGGCGCGCTCGCGCGTCGAACAGGCGCGCGCGGACGTGGCCGCCCTGATTGGTGCCGATCCGGCCGAAGTGATCTTCACGTCCGGCGCGACCGAGTCCGACAACCTTGCGCTGCTGGGTGCGCTACGGTTCCTGCGCGACCCGCAACGCCACGTCGTGACCGCGCGCACCGAGCATCCCGCCGTACTCGACGCGTGCCGCCAGCTCGAGCGCGAAGGCTGCGCCGTGACGTACTTGAAACCCCGCACGGACGGGATCGTCGATCCGGCCCAGGTGGCGGAAGCCCTGCGCCCGGAGACCCGCCTGGTCTCGATCATGCACGTCAACAACGAGATCGGGACCGTCAACGACGTCGCTGCGATCGGTCGGCTCTGTCGCGCACGCGGCGTGCTGTTCCACGTCGACGCGGCCCAGGGCGCGGGCAAGCTCGCGCTCGACGTGCATCGCGACGGCATCGACCTGCTCGCGCTCACGGCGCACAAAGTCCACGGCCCGAAGGGCATCGGTGCGCTGTGCGTGCGCCGCGAGCCGCGGCTGGGGCTCGTGCCGCTGCAGTTCGGCGGCGGCCAGGAGCGCGCCGTGCGCTCCGGCACGCTGCCCACGCACCAGCTCGTGGGAATCGGCGAGGCGTTCCGCATCGCCCGCAGCGAGATGGCCGCCGACGCCGAGCGCATCGGCGCGCTGCGCCACCGCCTCTGGGCCGGATTGCAACACCTGGACGGCCTCCGGCTGAACGGCGATCCCGAGCGGCGCGTGGCCGGCATCCTCAACGTGACGATCGAAGGAATCGAAGGCGAAACGCTGCTCTATGCGCTGCGCGACCTCGCCGTCTCGTCGGGCTCCGCGTGCGCGAGCCTGCACGGCGAGCCCTCCTACGTGCTGCGCACGCTCGGGCGCAGTGAGCGGGAGGCGCAGGGTTCGCTGCGCCTGAGCCTCGGACGCTTCACGACGCAGGACGACGTCGACTACGCGATCGAGCGTGTCGTCGAGGAGGTCACGCGCCTTCGCGCGGGACGGCGCGCGCCCGACCGCGCCATCGACCTCCGCGACGACGATGGGCGTTACTCGGGCGAGGTTTCCCGACGTTTCCGGGAGATGCCCGGCACTGCGCCCCTGCCGGGCAGCGCCGCGACGGTCCGCGGCGAGGCGGGCAGTCGGGACCAGGGCGCCGCCGTGGCGTTCGAACTGGCCGTCCGGTCGGGTCGCGTGCTCGCAGCGCGGTTCGAGGCGTTCGGTTGTCCCCATCTCGTGGCGGTTGCCTCGTGGGTCGCCGAGGGCGTGATCGGGCTCGACCCGGACGGCCTGGACGCCTGGGACTGGCGTGAAGCCGCGGATGCGGTCGCGGTGCCGCCGGCCAAAACCGGGAGAATGCTCACCATTCAGGATGCATTGCGCGCCGCGGCCAGGAACTGGCGCAGCATGATCCAGTCTACCGTGTAGAATTTTTTGCAGGCTCTGCCGGAGGATTCACTCGTATGTCCATCTCGTTGACCCCGTCCGCCGCCGAACGCGTCCGCACCTACATGGCGAGCCGCGGCAAGGGCGTCGGACTGCGGCTGGGCGTCAAGCAGACGGGCTGCTCCGGGTACGCCTACGTGGTGAGTTATGCCGACGAGATCGGCGCGCACGACGTGGTGTTCGAGGAGGACGGCGTCAAGGTCGTGATCGACCGGGACAGCCTCAAGCTCGTGGACGGCACCGAAATCGACTTCGTACGCCAGGGCCTCAACGAAGCCTTCAAGTTCCGCAACCCCAACGTGCGCGGGGAGTGCGGCTGTGGCGAGAGCTTCAACGTCTAGTCGTCGGAGGCCTGCGGGAGGCCCACGAAGGCTCCCGTAACTGCCCGTCCGGGCTCCAGTTTCTTTGCCGGCAAGGCCCGGCCCGGTATACTTCGCCGTTACGTTTTCGACGGACCCGCGCCGTCCTGCCTCGCGGCGGGGTGGGGTGCGGGCGCCGCATCGTCGTTTCCGGCGGGCGAGTCCCGCCAGTGCACCCCAATCGTCCCCAAGGATCCTCAATGGCCCTCGAACGCACGCTGTCCATCGTCAAGCCGGACGGAGTCAGGAAGAACGTCATCGGCGACGTCTATCGCCGCTTCGAACAGTCGGGGCTGCGCATCGTCGCTGCCCGCATGATGCGTCTGTCGCAGGCGCAGGCGGAAGCGTTCTACGGGGTCCACCGCGAGCGCCCGTTCTTCCGTGACCTCGTGAGCTACATGACGTCGGGCCCGGTGATGGTGCAGGTGCTCGAAGGCGAGGGCGCCGTGACGAAGAACCGGGACATCATGGGCGCGACCGACCCGAAGAAGGCGGCGCCCGGCACGATCCGCGCGGACCTGGCCGAGAGCATCGAGCAGAACGTCGTCCACGGCTCGGACAGCCTCGAGAATGCGTCGCGGGAAGTGGCATTCTTCTTCGCGGAAACGGAGCTCTGCCCGCGCTGAGGCGCGGGCGCACTCCGGACGCTCGCAGCGGTCCAGGCAGCCATGGACGAAAGCCCAACCACAGCACGAACGAACCTGCTCGGCCTGACGCGTGCCGGGCTCGAGGAGTTCGTGCTCGCGCTGGGCGAGAAGCCGTTCCGTGCGCGCCAGCTCTTCAAGTGGATCTACCAGCGCGCCGAGGGCGATCCGCAGGCGATGACCGACCTCGGCAAGGATTTCCGACGACGGCTCGCCGAAGTCGCGGAGGTCTGCGCGCCGCGCATCCTCGCCTCGCAGGTGTCTGCGGACGGTACGCGCAAGTGGGCGCTCGAGTTCGAGGGCGGGCAGGCGATAGAGATGGTGTTCATCCCGGAGCCCGGCCGCGGAACGCTCTGCATCTCGAGCCAGGTCGGCTGCCAGATGGACTGCGGCTTCTGCTCGACGGCACAACAGGGGTTCAACCGCAACTTGACGACGGCCGAGATCGTGGGCCAGGTCTGGCTCGCCAAGCGCGAGCTCGGCTACTCGCCCGACGGCGACCGTGTGATCACCAACGTCGTGTTCATGGGCATGGGGGAGCCGCTCGCGAACTACCGTAACGTGGTGCCGGCGGCCGGGATCATGATGGACGACCTGGGCCTCGACCTCTCCCGCCGGCGCGTGACCGTGAGCACTTCGGGACTCGTGCCGCAGATGCGCCGCATCGCGGAGGAAACCAACGTCGCGCTGGCGGTCTCGCTGCACGCGCCGAACGACGAGCTGCGGAGTCAGCTGGTGCCGATCAACCGCCGGCACCCGATCGCCGACCTGCTCGACGCGTGCTGGCATTACGTCGAGCGGCAGAACGCGCGCAACGTGACGTTCGAGTACGTCATGCTCGACGCCGTCAACGACCGTCCCGAGCATGCGCGGGAGCTGGTCGGCCTGCTGCGCGGCCGGCCGGCGAAGGTCAACCTGATCCCGTTCAATCCGTTCCCCGACACGCGCTTCCGCCGCTCGAGCGATTCCGCGATCGAACGCTTCCGCGACATCCTGCTGCAAGGCGGAGTGATGGCGACGATCCGCCGCACGCGCGGCGACGACATCGACGCCGCGTGCGGACAGCTGGTCGGGCGCGTGAACGACAGGGTCCTCAACCGGCTCGGTCAGAAGAAATTCCCGATCGAGGTGGTGGTCGCATGAATCGTCCTGCCCGTTCGTGGATCCTACCCGGCCTGCTCCTGGTGGCGGTCTGTGCATCGCCCGCGTTCGCCGATACCGCCAAGGACCGACGGGAGCAGGCGGCGGCGCTCAACACCGAGCTCGCCGTCGCCTACATGCGCGAGGACAACCTCGCGGCGGCACGGGACAAGATCGAAAAGGCGCTGAAGCAGAACCCGCGCACGGCGAAGACCCAGATGACCGCCGGATTCGTCTACGACCGCCTGAACGACCGGCGCAAGGCGTCTGCCCACTACGAGCAGGCGGTCAGGCTCGCCAAGGACGACCCGGACATCCTCAACAACGCGGCTGTCTACTTCTGTCGCAACGGCGAGCACGCGCGCGGCGAGCAGTACCTGTTGCAGGCTGCCGCGAGCCCGCTCTACCGCACGCCCGACGTCGCCTACAGCAACGCCGGGCGCTGCGCACGCGCGGGCGGACGGGACAAGGACGCCGAGGCGCATTTCCGCAAGGCGCTCGCCGCGAACCCGAGGCAGGCGGACGCGCTGCTGCAGCTGGCCGATCTCTCCCAGGCGACCGGGAACGGCCTGCAGGCGCGCGCGTTCCTCGAGCGTTATACGGCCGTCGGTCCGGCGACGGCGTCGACCCTGTGGCTGGGCCGCAAAATCGAACTCGCGCTCGGCGACCCGGGCCAGGCCGCGCGCTATGCGCAGCGGCTCAAGGACGAGTTCCCCACCTCCCCGGAGACGGCACAGCTGTACGACGAGGAACGCGGCACGCCATGACGCCGCCCGACGACGACACCGCCGCCGGGCCCTTGAGCCCGGGCGCGCGCCTGAGGCATGAACGCCTCGACCAGGGCCTGAGCGAGCAGCAGGTCGCGGAGGCCCTCAACCTCGATCCGATCGTGATCACCTACCTCGAGGCCGACGACTTCGCGGCACTCGGCGCACCAGTGTTCGTCAAGGGGCACCTGCGTCGTTACGCGGGACTGCTCGGGTTGGCGGAGGGCGAGCTGGTCGAGGCATACGAACACTCGCGCCAGCACATCGACGAGCCGACCCTGGTGCCTCGCTCCAGGCTCGAGATGGAACCTGTGCGTGGACGCTCGCGCTGGCCCTGGGTCGTGGGCGGCAGCGCAGCCTTCCTCGTGGCAGCTGCACTGCTGGCATACGTCTCGGAGCACGGCCTGCCGGGTGCAGGCGACGACGAGGAGACCTCGCCGACCGCCGCCGAGTCCGTGCTCGAGACCGTCCCGACCACGCATTCGCCTGTTGCCGCGCCGCCCGCGCCGGTCGATGCCGCGACACAGGGTGCAGGCGTGCCGGTGCCGTCGCAGGCGGCAGCCCAGGCTGCGGCATCCGCCCCGCCGCCGCCGGGCCAGGTGAGCCTGCAGTTGCACTTCAACGTCGATTCGTGGGTCGAGATCTTCGACGGTTCCGGCAAGGCGGTGCTGTATGACCTCGGCAAGGCCGGCTCCGATCGCACGATCACGGGCAAGGCGCCGCTCAGCGTGACGCTCGGCAACGGTGTCGGCGTCGTCGTCGCGGTCAACGGACGCACGCTGCCCTCGCCGGCGAGTTCGGACGGGCTGGTCGCCCGTTTCAGTGTCGGGGCCGACGGGGCGCTCCATTGAATCGCCCGCCGAATCGGCCATTGCATCGTCCGGGCCGGCAGTTGTGAGCGAAACCCTCCAGGCCGTGCGCGGCATGAACGACGTGTTGCCGCACCAGACCGCGGCCTGGCAGCAGCTCGAACGTGTCGCGCGCGAGACCTTCGCGCAGTACGGCTACCGTGAGATCCGGCTGCCGCTGCTCGAGCGCACGGAGCTGTTCAAGCGCTCGATCGGCGAGCTCACCGACATCGTCGAGAAGGAGATGTATACCTTCGAGGATCGGGGCGGAGATTCGCTCACGCTGCGGCCGGAGGCGACGGCCGGCATCGTGCGCGCGGCGATCTCGAACGGGCTGCTGCACAACCAGCGCCAGAAAGTCTGGTGCATGGGCCCGATGTTCCGTTACGAACGCCCGCAGAAGGGCCGGTACCGGCAGTTTCACCAGATCGACGTCGAGGCGCTCGGGTTCGCGGGCCCGGATGTGGACGTGGAGCTGATCCTGATGACGGCACGCATGTGGCGGCGCCTCGGCCTGCGCGGGTTGCGGCTCAACCTCAACTCGCTCGGCACCCCCGAGTCACGGGCGATCTACCGCGCCAGGCTCGTGGAGTATTTCCGCGCCCGGCCGCAGTTGCTCGACGCCGACAGCACCCGCCGCCTCGACGGCAATCCGTTGCGGATCCTCGACAGCAAGAACCCGCAGCTGGCGGAACTGATCCGTGGCGCGCCGTCGATCACCGAGCATCTCGACGCCGAGTCCGCCACGCATTTCGCGACCGTGTGCGAGCGCCTGCGCGACGCCGGGATCGAATACGTCGTCAATCCACGGCTCGTGCGCGGCCTCGATTACTACTCGCGCACGGTGTTCGAGTGGGTCACGACCGATCTCGGGTCCCAGGACGCCGTCTGCTCCGGTGGCCGCTACGACGGCCTGGTCGCGCAGCTCGGCGGCGAACCGACGCCCGCGATCGGCTGGGCGCTCGGCGAGGAACGGATCGTAGAGCTCATGCGGTTGCAGGGTCTCGCCTCGGATGAGGGTGGGACCGACGTCTATCTCGTGCTCGCCGGTGCGGCAGCCGAATCGGCCGGAACGGCCCTGGCGGAGGCCCTGCGCGATGCGCATCCCGCACTCAGGGTCGAGGCGAACAGCGGCGGCGGCAGCTTCAAGTCGCAGTTGAAGCGGGCGGATCGCAGCGGCGCCCGCTTTGCGGTCATCGTCGGCGACGACGAGGTCGCCCGCCGCGTCGCCGCCGTCAAGGCGCTGCGCGGCGAGGAGCCGCAACGCGACGTCCCGTTCGACGGGCTCGGCGCGGAACTCGCGCGGCTCATGGGCCGGGACCCGGCATAATCCAGCATTCGGACGCGGCCCGCGCGGCCGCGGTGGAGACAAGCGACGTGGAAGACCTGTCGGACAACGAACGCGCGGAACAACTGCGCACCTGGTGGCTGGAGAACTGGCTCTGGATCTTCGGCAGCATCGCGATCGGTCTCGGCGCGATCGCCGCATGGCAGTACTGGCAGCGGTCGCAGTTGCAGGCGTCGGAGCTCGACCAGGCCTCGTACCTCTCGGTGCTCGAAACGCTCGACGCGAACGACCGCGCGACAGCCGCCAAGAAAGCCGACGACCTCCGCTCACTGCATCCGAAGTCGGTCTACGCCGACCAGGCGGACCTCGCGCTCGCGCGGGGCGCGCTCGATGCCCGCGACTTCGACGTGGCGGCCAAGCGGCTGCGCGTCGTCATGGACTCGTCGCGCGATCCGGAACTGCGGCTGATCGCGCGGACGAGGCTCGCGCGCGTGCTGGGCGAGCAGGGCAAGCACGACGAGGCGCTCGCGCTGCTGGGCCTGGAAGCGGCCGGTGCGTTCGCACCGCTGTTCCACGAGATCCGCGGCGACGTGCTGGCCGCGAAGGGCGATGCCGCCGGGGCCCGCAGGGAATACGATCTCGCGCTCGCTCCGGGCGCATCCGCAGAAGGCCCTGCGCTCGACACGCAGTACATCGAGTTGAAGCGCGACGCTCTGGCCTCGCTGCCGCCGCCGTCGACGCCGGCCGCTGCCGAAGCGACGCCCGCCCCCGGCGTGCCGACCGCGCCTTCGCCGGCGGCCATTCCAGCCACGGGCAGCCAGCCATGAGGTCGTGGCACGCCTTGTTGGCCACGGGAGCCGCGACCGTCCTGCTCGCGGGGCTGGCGGGCTGCGACAAGGACAAGGATGCCGAGCCGCCGGCGGAACTCGTCGACCTCCGGCCGTCGCTCTCCGTCGACAAGCTCTGGTCCGCCGGCCTCGGCGGCGAGCCCGAGCTGCGACTCGCGTTCGGCCTCGCGCTCGACGGCAACACGCTCTATGCGGCAGGCCACGACGGCGAAGTCGTCGCGTTCGACGCGAACACCGGTCGGGCGCAGTGGAGGGCCGACCTCAAGGCCGGTCTCTCGGCCGGGCCCGGTGTCGGCCCGGCGCTGGTGGCGGTCGGGACCAGCGACGGCGAGGTCATCGCACTCGACAAGACCGGCAAGCGGGCGTGGAAGGCCAAGGTGAACGGTGAAGTACTCGCGGCGCCGCTGGTCACGGCCGACCGGGTGATCGTGCGCACCGTCGACGGACGCCTGCGCTCGCTCGACGCCGCGAGCGGCAAGGAGCAGTGGAGCGCCGAGGAACCGGTGCCGCGACTGTCGTTGCGCGGCACCGCGGGTCCCGTGGTCGCTGGCGATGCGGTGCTCGCCGGATTCGATTCCGGCAAGGTGATCGCGTTCGCGCTGGCGACGGGCGACATCCTCTGGCAGACGCAGGTGAGCACGCCGCGCGGCCGCTCCGAACTCGAGCGGCTCGCGGACGTCGACAGCTCCGTGCACGTCGAAGGCACGGACGGTTACGCGGTCGGCTACCAGGGACGCGTCGTGATGTTCGCGCTCGAATCGGGGCAGGTCTGGTGGGGTCGCGACGTCTCGAGCTACCGGGGACTCGCGCTCGATGCCGACCAGCTCTACGTCGCGAGCTCGGACGGTGCGGTCGTCGCCATCCGGCGTCGCGACGGCACGGTGCTGTGGCAGCAGGAAGGACTCAAGCGCCGGGGCCTGAGCGCACCCGCGGTCGTCGGCAACGCCGTCGTAGTCGGCGATTTCGACGGCTACCTGCACTGGCTCGACCGCGACACGGGCAAGTTCGTCGCACGCGAGCATCCGGGCGACGCGCGCATCAGCGCCGCGCCTGCGGTCGCGGACGGACGGGTCTACGCGATCGACGACGGCGGCCGGATCGTCGCCTACCGCGTGGGCGGCGGCGCCTCGGGTCGCTGATGTGCTGCCCGTCGTCGCGCTGGTCGGGCGACCGAACGTCGGCAAGTCGACGCTGTTCAACGCGCTGACGCACACGCGCGACGCGCTCGTCGCCGACGCACCGGGACTCACGCGCGACCGCAAGTACGGCTATGCCCGGCGCGACGGCCGCGCTTGCGTCGTCATCGACACCGGCGGCCTGGTCGCGACGACGCAGCAGGGCATCGAGCGCCTCATGGCCGAGCAGACGCTCAAGGCCGTCGAGGAAGCCGACCGGATACTGTTCGTGGTCGACGCACGGCAAGGTTGCACGCCGCAGGACCTGCACGTCGCCGACGTCCTGCGCCGCAGCGGCAAGCCGGTGCTGGTCGTCGCGAACAAATCCGAGGGCCTCGACGAGGACATCGCGCAGGCCGAGTTTCATCGATTCGGCTTCGGCGAGCCGCTGGCCGTCGCGGCGGCGCACCTGCAGGGGCTCGACGACCTCTTCGCGCGGGCGCTGCACGACATCCCCGGGGCCGACGACACGTCCGACGCGCTGCCGGATTCGGGCGCGGCCATACGCGTGGCGGTCGTCGGCCGGCCCAACGTCGGCAAGTCGACCCTGATCAACAGGCTGCTCGGCGAAGACCGCCTGATCACCTTCGACCAGCCGGGCACCACGCGCGACGCGGTGTCGGTACCGTTCGAACGCGACGGTCAGCCTTACGTCCTGATCGACACGGCCGGCGTGCGGCGTCGTGCGCGCGTCGACCAGACGATCGAGAAGTTCAGCATCGTGAAGACGCTGCAGGCGATCGATCGCGCCAACGTCGTGATCGGCGTCATATTCGAT
>CAVQQX010000112.1:0-26265 GCA_963714645.1 uncultured Gammaproteobacteria bacterium | reverse complement strand
CGAATTGAGGTCGCCGGCGGCGTCGAGCTGCTCGAGCGTCTGCAGTGCCGCCGCGTCCTGGCCGCGTCGCATCTGCATCTCCGCGAGCGTCACCAGCACGGGCGCACGTTCCTCGGGAGCGACTTCCTGCGCGCGCGCGAGCCAGCGGTCGCGCCGGTCGACCGCGTCCAGCAGGTCCGCGGCGCGGGCCGCGACGATGTAGTTGACGACGGCCGAGTCAGCCTCGTCCGCTGCGCGAGTGACGAGTTCCTCCGCGCGGCGCCAGCGCCCGGCCGCGAGATCGAGGATGCCGCGTCGCGTGTCGTCGCGCGCCCGGCGGCGCCGCCGTTGCGCACGCAACTGCGCGCGCCGGCGTCGCGCGCCGAGCGTCTCGATCGAAGCTCGCAGCAGCAGGTAGAGGCCCACCAGCAGCAGTGCGAACACCGGAATCGTCGTCTCGAACAGCGAACGCCCCGCGCTGATCGCGACGTACCCCGGGTCGCGCAGGATGAAATGCGCGAGCAGCGCACCCCCCGTGAGCGCGAGCGCGGTGCCGAGGCTGCCCTTCATGGCGCGGGCGGCGGCGTGGCGCCCGCGCGGATCACGCGTTGCAGCAGCTGCGCGGCCGTGCCGATCTCGGGCCGCGCCGGGTCGACGTCGATCGCCGCGAGCGCGACCAGCTCACTGCGGGCGCCGGCGACGGCCACGTCGCGGACGTCGAAGAAGCGATCGAGCCAGTCGATGGCGGACTGCAGCGACTGCCGGTACGCGTCGCGGTCCGGCTGCATCGTCGCGACACGCGCCGCGATCAGCAGCAGTTCCAGGTGCTGTCGTCGCAGCGATTCCTCTTCGCTCGTGACCAGCCGCGAGGTGGCCGCCTCGACGCGCCGGTACGAAAAGAGGTCGGCCCACGCCTGCACCAGCCGCTCGAACGCGCGCCCGAACGGCCCCGTGCCCGCTGCAGCGTCGGTCTCCTGCCGTCGCGCCTTCGCGATCGGCACGCCGAGCACCCGGTAGTCCGCCGATCGCGCCGCGAGCCGCGCGAGCCGCGCGATGATGTCCGGAACGTTCGGCGCGGGCACCGCCCGCAACGCGGCGAGTTCGCGCGCGACCTGGGCCCGGACTGCGGCGACGGCCGGGTCGGTGACGGTCGCGAGCCGCGCGTCCGCCGATTCCATCGCCGCGACGGCCGTCGCGACGTCGTGCTCGAGCCTGAGGCGCCGTCCCGCGAGTTCGAGCAGGTAGAGCGCCTCGGCGCGGACCCATGCCCGCTGCGGCGCCTCGGTGCGGGCGCGAAGTTCGGCCACGGTCTGCCCGAGTTCGCCGAGCTGTACCGGCACCTCGCGCAAGACCCGCGCCTGGGCGTGGAGCTGCCGGTTGGCGCGCTCGAGGCCCTCGCTCATTGCGGCGAGCTGGGTGGCGAGCCGGCCCTGCGCCACGCGCAGTTCCACGGTCTGCGCGTGCACGCGGTCGATGCGCTCGTCGACCTGGCCGAAGCGCCAGTGCGCGTAGATCGCGAGCAGCAGTGCGAGGCCGGCGAACCCGAACCACATCGGGCTCACCCCGCCGCCGGTGCGTCGCGCGGAAGGAGCGGTCGGCAGCGATTCGATCTCGTTGGTCATCGAGCTGGGAGCCCCGGCGGCGCGAGGGGCCGTGGCCGCCGCATGCTATCACGCGGCCGGCGCAGCTCCCGCAAAGTGGCGCGCCAGGGCGTCGAGCATCGCGGGATCCTCGGCCGTCGCAGCCCGCACCACGGGTCCGCGCCAGCGCAGTGCGGATGCGGCGGCCGCGACCCGCGGGCCCGGCACGAGCAGCGTCGAGGCGCGAATCTTGTCGTGCTGGGCACCGGGGGCGAGGGCGAACACTGCCTCGAGCACGTCCACGCTCGTGGCGGCGAACACCCGGTGCGAGCCAGGGTGCTCGAGGGATCCGACCAGTGCTGCGAGCGCCGCGGCCGTCGGCATCTCGTGCGTGCGCCGATATACGGCGAGTTCCTCGACGAGGGCGCCGCGCGCCGTGAGCGCATCGCGCAACGCGTTGCGGCCGCCGAGACCCTTGACGATCAGCAACGATCGCCCGGAGACGTCAGCCAGGACCGGCAGTGCGAGCAGCCCTTCCGAGTCCGCCTGCGCAGGGCAGGCCTCGACGGCCAGGTCGCGCGCCTCGAGGGCCCGCGCGGTCGCGCGGCCGATGGCTGCCACGCGGCCGGCCGGCAGGCGTCCGAGCGATGCGGCCGCGTCGTCGACTGCATTGACGCTCGTGTAGATCACCCAGTCCCACGGGCGATCGAGTACGGCAGCGACGCGTGCCGGCTCGAGCGACAGTCGCTCGACGCGCAGCGTGGGGAACGCCACGGCGGTGGCCCCTGCGGCAGTGACCCGCTCGACGAAGGGCCCGGCCTGCCGCGCCGGTCGCAGCACGACGACGACGACGCCGTCGAGGGGCGGCGTCACGCGCCGGCGGCGGCTTCCTGCCGCAGGCGATCGAGCAACGGGCCGGCGCCGGCTTCCTGCATGCGCCCCGCGAGCTGGCGGCCGAGCGCCGCGGCTTCGGTGGCAGGCCCACGCATCACGTCGCGGAAGGTCTCGCTGCCGTCGGGAGCTCCGATGTAGCCTTGCAACGTCAGTTCGGCGCCGGTCAGTGTCGCATGCGCGGCGATCGGCGAGTGACAGCTTCCGCCCAGCGTCGCGGCGAATGCGCGCTCCGCAACGAGACGAGCGAACGTGGCCGGGTGGTGCAGCGGCGCGAGCGCGTCGCGGCTGTGCGAGTCGCCGGCGCGGCACTCGATGCCGATCACGCCCTGGCCAACGGCCGGGAGCGACAGCGCGAGCGGCAACTGCTGCGAGACGTGGTGGGCGATGCCGAGGCGCTCGAGACCGGCGCACGCGAGCAGGATCGCGTCGAGTTCGCCTTCCTCGAGCCGCCGCAGTCGCGTGTCGACGTTGCCGCGCAGCAGTTCGAGCCTGAGGTCGGGCCGCGCATGCCGCAGTTGCGACTGGCGGCGCGGGCTCGAGGTGCCGACGCGCGCGCCCTGCGGCAGGTCCTCGAACCGCGGGTAGCGGCGCGAGATGAATGCGTCGAGCGGATTCGCGCGTGGCAGCACGGCGACGATCTCGAAGCCCGGCGGCAGCTCGCTCGGCACGTCTTTCATCGAGTGCACCGCGATGTCGGCGCGACGTTCGTGCAGCGCGACCTCGAGTTCCTTGACGAACAGCCCCTTGCCGCCCACGTCGGTCAGGGCGCGGTCGAGCACGCGGTCGCCCTGGGTGCTCATCGGCACGAGTTCCACCGGCAGCGCAAGGTGCGCCTGCCTGAGCAGCGCCTGCACGTGCTCGGCCTGCCACAGCGCGAGCTTGCTCTTGCGGGTGGCGATGCGCAGCGGGCTGGTATTCGACGACAAGACTCGATTCCCGCTCAGGCGGCGTCCGGCCGGTCGTCCGTCGCGTCCGCGAAAAAACGGAACAGGGCGACCACGAGCCCCAGCACGATCGGGCCGAGGAAGAGCCCGATGAAACCGAAGGCGGACAACCCGCCCATGACGCCGATGAAAACCGCGAGCGTAGGCACTTCCACCCGCCCCGAAATCAGGATTGGCCGCAGGAAGTTGTCCACCGACGCGACCACGAGGATGCCCCAGGCGGCCATGAACAGCCCGTAGCCGGTCTCGCCCTGGGCGAACAGCCACAGCATCGCGGGCAGCCACAGGATCGCGGTGCCGACCACCGGCACCAGCGCAAACAGGGCACCCAGCACGCCGAAGACCAGCGGGGAGGGCAGGCCCGCGATCGCGAACCCGATGCCGAGCAGGACGCCCTGCACGACGGCCGTCAGGCCGATCCCCATGAACACGGCACGGGTCACGTCGAGCAGGTGCCGCCAGAGCTTCTGCCGCAGCCGGGTCTCGATCGGCAGCATCCGCAGGAACTGGCCCGCGAATGCCGGACCGTCGCGCAGCACGAAGAACAGCACGAACAGCGTCAGGACGAAGCTCACGATCGTGCCGATCGCGCCGAGCATCACGGCGCCACCGGACGACGCCATGGTTTCCAGCATCCGGCGCGCACCGGCGACGACCCAGGCCTCGACCTGCGCGAGCGAGATGCCCGCCGTCGACTGCAGCCACTCGAGCGGCCGCGCCAGTACCGGCACGTGCGAGAGATCGAGGTCGCCGGCGCTGAGCGACTGCGTGTCGATGCGCTGCAGGAGCTGCGAGGCCTGCGCCGCCACGGCGCCGCCGATCGCGATGATCGGCAGCAGCAGCAGGACGACGACGCCGACGGTCGTGAGTCCGCTCGCGAGCTGCGGCCGGTTGCCGAGGCGGCGGCCGAGTCGCGCGTTGACCGGCGCCAGCAGAGCGCCGAGCAGCGCGGCCCACACGAACGGCTGCCACAGCGGAGCCACGATGCGCCCGACGAGATACAGCAGGCCGGCGACCAGCACGAGCACGCCGACGCGCGCGTAGAACACCGAGCTGACGGGTCCGGGCAGGTCCGTGACCGGGGCGACGGGCGCGCGTGGTGGTTCTGGGGGCGTGCTCACGTCACTGGCCGCTCCGGATCTGCCGCAAGGCCTCGGCAGCATGGCGGCGGCTCACGGCGAGCACTTCCTCGCAATCCTGCAGGCGCACGACGAGCTGGCCTTCGGTGCTGCGCTCGACCGCGCTCACGTAGCGGCGGGCCACCAGCGAGTTGCGGTGGATACGCACGAAATCGGGCGCGAATTCCTGCGCGAGCGCCCGCAGCGACTCATCGATCAGTTCGCGCCCGCCCCGGTGGCGTACCGTCACGTACTTCTGCCCGGCGCCGAAGTAGAGCACGTCGGCCACGGGGACCAGCTTGAGCTGCTCACCCAGGCGCGCGCAAATCTGCGTGCGCCGCCTGCCCAGCTGCACCTGCTCGGCCAGTCGGGTGAGCTGCGGGACGCCCACGCGTGCCGCATGCCGGATCGCGCGCACGAGCTTCTCGCGCCGCACCGGCTTCAGCAGGTAGCCGACGGCCTGGGTCTCGAACGCGGCGAGTGCGTACTCGTCGTAGGCCGTGGTGAAGATCACCGCCGGCGGCTCCTCGAGCGTGCCCAGGTGACGCGCGGCCTCGATGCCGTCCATGCCGGGCATGCGCACGTCGAGCAACACGACGTCGGGATCGAGCGAGGCGCAGCAGGCGAGCGCCTCGGCGCCGTTGGCGGCCTCGCCGATCACCGCGACGTCCTCGATCTCCTGGAGCATCCTGCGCAGGCGCTCGCGTGCCGGTGCCTCGTCGTCGACGATCAGCGCGCGCAGCTTGTCGTTGCCAGGTTGGGGGGCGTGGTCGTCCATGCGCAGGCGGCGATTCTGCGGGGGACCGGGCCGCGTGTCACGGCGTCAGGACGGACGCCGGGCGGCCCGCCGGCGGCGGGGAGCCCTGGACCTCGCCCGCGCGCGGGAAACGCAGGCGCGCGGAGTAGAGGTTCTCGGTCTCGCGGACCTCGACCGACGAGCGGTCCGGGAAGGCCAGTTCGAGCCGCTGGCGGATGTTGTCGAGCGCCATGCCGTGGCCCTTGCGCGGCGCGGCCGCGCGCTGCGGCGCCACCGGGTTGGTCACCTCGAGCACGATCGCGTCGCCGTCGAGCCAGCCGCGCACGACCACGGTGCCACCGGCGGTCAGGGGCTCGATGCCGTGCCCGATCGCGTTCTCGAGCAGCGGTTGCAGCATCAGGCTCGGCACGATGGCGTGGCGCGGCAGCGCGTCGACGTCCCAGCGGACCACCAGCCGGTCGCCGAGCCGCAGCTGCTCGATGCGCTGGTACGTGCGCGCGATCTCGAACTCCTCTTCGAGCGTGATCTGCGCGCGTGCATCGCTCAGGCTCACACGGAACAGGTCGGCCAGGTCTTCGATCGCAGTTTCCGCGCGGGCCGGGTTCGAGCGGGTCAGCGCCGCGATCGTGTTCATGCTGTTGAACAGGAAGTGCGGGCGGATGCGTGCCTGCAGCGCGCGCACGCGGGCCCGTGCCTCGAGCTCGACGGTGCGCCGCCACTGCTGCGACACGTAGAAATAGCGCAACGCGAGCGCGCCCACGATCGCGGCGATCATCACGTTTGGCAGCACGAACTCCGCCTGCGAATACGGCAGCATCGCGGAGGGCGCGCCGAACTCCGAGTTCCACCAGCGGCCGAGCAGGTAGACCGCCTCCGAGAGCACCGCGACCGCGCCGACCATGATCGCGAGCGACCAGGCGACCGCGGGACGCAGCGGCTTGTCCGCGAGCCACGCCCGCGCGCGGCAGAGCCCGGCCGCCGAGAGCAGGCCGGCCCAGAGCAGGAACGCGGAAATCCGGGCGAGGTCGATCCAGAACATCCCGTGCGCGCCCTGCCGCGCGAGCGTGAATACGACGCCGAGCAACGCCGCGATCAGCACGACGGCGAGCACCGCGGGCGCCTGGCAGAAGTCGGGCAGGAAGAACGCGTCGCGCCCGGCGGTCCCGCTGCGCGTCGCGGGCCCGGTCGTGCTCATGGCTTGCGGCGGGGCGTGGTCGCCCGGCCGTCGGCCGCCGCGAACAGCGCGTCCTTGAGGCGGAACAGCACGGAGATGTCCTCGTCCCCGTGACCCTGGGCCACGAGCTGCTCGTACTCGGCGAGCGTCGATTCGACGACCGGCAGCGCGACGCCGTGCCGGGCCGCCATCGCGCGGCAGATGCGCAGGTCCTTCTGGTGCAGCCGCACGCGAAAGCCGGGGGGAAACGCGTCGCGGACCACGTTCGGCGCACGGTTGACGAAGTACCAGCTCGAGCCGGCGCCCTGGCCGAGCGTCTCGATCAGCTCGGGCAGCGGCAGTCCCTGCGCCTTGGCGAACGCCATCGCCTCCGCGACCGCCTGGATCACCCCCGCGCACATGATCTGGTTGGTGGCCTTCGCGGCCTGGCCGAGACCGGTGGCCCCGAAATGCGTGACCGTGCGACCCATGGCGCCGAGCAGCGGGCGGGCGCGCTCGAACGCGTCGGGCGGGCCGCCGACCATGATCGCGAGCGTGCCGTCGCGCGCACCTTCGACGCCGCCGCTCACCGGCGCGTCGAGGAACGCCGCACCACGAGTCGCGAGCCGGCGGGCGGCCTCGCGGGCAGTGTCTGCTCCGACCGTGGAGCAGTCGATCACGAGCGCATCGGCATGCAGGCCCGGCAGCAGCGCGTCGACGACGCCCAGGACGTCCGCGTCTGCCGCGACACAGAGCACGATCGTGTCGCACGCTCGCGCGAGCGAGGCAGGGTCGCCGCTAGCGGTGACGCCGAGTTCACGCGCGAGCTCTTCGGCGCGTGCGCCGGTGCGATTCCAGACGGCGCGCAGCAGCCCGGCCCGGTGCAGGTTGCGCGCCATGCCGCGGCCCATCGCCCCCAGGCCCGCGAACCCGACCGACGGCGTGCTCACCGTGGCGACCGCCGCCGTCGATCCGTCACGCCGGCCGTCATGCCGGGCTCACAGCCCGGCGCAGAACTCATCCATGACCTGCTTCGCCTTCGCGCGGGTGTCGTCGATCTCCTGCGAGTCGAGATAGCGGCGCTCGTCGGCCGTCGCACCCGGCTCGTAGAGCCGGCGGGCGTTCATGACGGTCTCGTAGTTGGCGCGCGCTTGCTGGCAGCGCTTCGCCTTGTCGGCTGCGGTCTCGTCCGCGGCCTTCCTGGCCGCGGCCGCTTTTTTCGCGTCAGCGGCGGTGGACGTGTCCGTTTCGGCGAGCTCCTTCATCTGCTGGTCGTAGCGCGCCTGCACCTCGACCACGTCGGTCTGTTTCGTCACGACGTTGACGCGGGCAGCAGGCAGGCTCTCGGGCCGGTCGGTATAGACGAGGTGGCCCTGCGCGTCGCGGGTAACGAAGACTTCGCTGGCGTGGACGCTGGTCGCGACGAACGCCAGGGCGGAGAGGGCGGTGACGGTGATGCGATGCATGGGCGGCTCCTGGACGAGCGGGCGGATGGACTCGGGTCCTTCCCCGGTGCGGGGGCGCCTCGACGCCGGACATTCCGGGACGGGGCATTGTACCAGCCCCGCGATGGTGCCTCGTCAGGGTCGGCAAAAACCTGCGGCCCATCAAGGATCTGCAAAAAAAAGCGGGCACCGGAGTGCCCGCAAGCGGGGAGAAGGCGACCGAACCAGGAACCGGCCGCCTTCCACAGACACCGAGGCTCAGTTGTAGGCGCGCTCCCCGTGCGACACGGTGTCGAGGCCCTCGCGCTCCGACTCCTCCGGAACGCGCAGTCCGACCACCAGGTCCACGACCTTGAAGGCGATCGCGGCGACCACGCCCGACCAGACCAGTGCGGTCACGACGCCCCAGAGTTGCGCCTTGAACTGCGCGCCCATGTCGTAGGGCGCCACGGCGTCCGCGACATAGTCGTAGACGCCCGTGCCGCCGAGTGCGGGGTCGCAGAACACGGCCGTGAGCAGCGCGCCGACGATGCCGCCGATGCAGTGCACGCCGAAGACGTCGAGCGAGTCGTCGTAGCCGAGCTTCTGCTTGAGGCCCGCGACCGCGTAGAGGCAGAGCAGCCCGGCGATGACGCCGATCGCGATCGAGCCCATCGGTCCGACCCAGCCGCAGGCAGGCGTGATCGCCACCAGGCCGGCGACGGCGCCGGAGGCCGCGCCGAGCATCGTCGGCGTGCCACGGTGGATCCACTCGGCGAACGACCAGGCGAGTGCCGCGGCGGCCGTGGCGAGGATGGTGTTCGCGAACACCATGCTCGTGAAGCCGTTGGCCTCGAGGCCGGAGCCGACGTTGAAGCCGAACCAGCCGACCCACAGCAGCGAGGCTCCGATCATGACCATCGGCACGTTGTGCGGCGGCATCGCCGCCGTACCGTAGCCGAGGCGCTTGCCGACCATCAGGGCGCCGACGAGCCCGGCGATGCCGGCGTTGATGTGGACCACGGTCCCGCCCGCGAAGTCGAGCGCGCCCTTCTGGAACAGGAAGCCCGCGGTCTTGAGCGCTGCCTCGCCCGCGGCCGCGTCCGTATAGGCGTCCGGACCCGCCCACCACCAGACCATGTGCGCCATGGGCAGGTAGGCAGCCGTGAACCAGATCACCATGAACAGCAGCACCGCGCCGAACTTGATGCGCTCGGCGAACGCACCGACGATCAGGCACGGCGTGATGCAGGCGAACGTGAGCTGGAACACGAACCACGTGTACTCGGGGATGTACACGCCCTTGCTGAACGTCGCGGCGATCGAGCTGGTCGTGAGCCCGCCCATGAACAGCCGGTCGAATCCGCCGACGAACGGCGTCGAGCCCTGCGTGAACGCGAGGCTGTAGCCGTAGATGGCCCACAGCAGCGAGATCAGGCAGAACGTCATGAAGACCTGCATCAGCAGCGACAGCACGTTCTTCGAACGCGACATGCCGCCGTAGAACAGCGCGAGGCCCGGGATCGTCATCAGGATGACCAGCACGGTCGAGGTCATCATCCAGGCCGTGTCGCCCTTGTCGGGAACAGGGGCGTCCTGGGTCAGGCCCAGGGTCGGCGCGAGCATCGCGCCCAGTGCGAGCGCGGCGGCTGCCCAGGGGCGGCGGCTCGGCGCGGCGGTCGTCGTCTTCACTGGTGGTCTCCTGTCGATGAGTCTGTGCGGGTCTGTGATCGGTCGTTGTCGGCTCGTTGTCCGGTTCGACGTGCGGGATCGGAGAGGCCGAAGCGGGCCTACACGGCCTCGGCGCCGGCTTCGCCCGTGCGGATGCGCACGGCCTGGTGCAGATGCGTCACGAAGATCTTGCCGTCGCCGATCTTCCCGGTACGGGCGACGTTGGTGATCGCCTCGATGACCTGCTCGACGATCGTGTCGTCGACGGCGATCTCCACCTTGGTCTTCGGCAGGAAGTCGACGCGGTATTCGGCGCCGCGATAGAGCTCGGTGTGGCCGCGCTGGCGGCCGAAGCCCTGGACCTCGGTCACGGTCACGCCCTGCACGCCGATGTCGGCGATGGCCTGGCGCACTTCATCGAGCTTGAACGGCTTGATGACGGCCGTGATGAGCTTCATCTGCGGGTCTCCCTGGGCGACTCGAGCGTCGCCCTGCATGTCGGAAACCCGTAATGCAGAAAGCGTGCCACGCACAAGGAGCGCGCGGCCGCGCGGAATCCTCCGCAACTCCCACGACCCCTGCACCATGTTGGGGCGAGCGACCCGGCGTCATGCACCGATAGATGCCGGGGCGGCGCGCCCAATGACCGGGCTAGACTAGGGCACCCGACTCCGACCCCGGACCGTGCCATGGCCTTCGACCCCCGCATGATCGACGACCTCGCCCGCCGGCTCGCGGGATCCGTACCGGAGAATCTCGTCGCGCTGCGACGCGACCTGGAGCAGAACTTCAAGGGCGTGCTGCAGGCCCAGCTCGCCCGGCTGGACCTGGTCACGCGCGAGGAGTTCGACGTCCAGGTGACGGTCCTGAAGCGCACCCGCGAGCGTCTCGCCGGGCTCGAACAGCGCCTGGCTGAACTCGAGAAACCCGGGCCGGGGGCCACGTGATCGGGCCCCGCCCTGTTCAGCTCGCCCGCTCCACGGGAGGGGTCGCGCGCAGCGCGGGTGAGAGCGTTCGCTCGGCGCCGACGAACCCGGCGCGGCATCATGCGGGCCTGGCGCCCGTCGAGAGACACAGTCAGATGCTTCGACCGGGAGGAGGAGGATCGTGCGACCCGAAGTCACGCCCCATCACCACGTGGGCACCGGCACCTGGACCTACGTCGTCGCGGACCGCGCCTCGCGCGAGGCCGCGATCGTCGATCCCGTGCTCGACTACGACTGGAAGTCGGGTCGCACGAGCACTGCGGCCGCCGACAAAGTCGCGGCCCAGTGCGAAGCGCAAAACCTGCGCGTGCGCTGGATCCTCGAGACCCATGCGCACGCCGATCACCTGTCGGCGGCGCAGCACCTCAAGGCGCGACTCGGCGGCACCGTCGCGATCGGCACCGGCATCCGCAGCGTGCAGCAGACTTTCAAGCGGCTCTTCGGGCTCGAGGCCGAGTTCGCAACCGACGGGCACCAGTTCGACCGGCTGCTCGAGGACGGCGAGCGACTCCCGCTCGGGTCACTCGACGTCGAGGTGCTCGCGACGCCGGGCCATACGAGCGACAGCGTGAGCTACCGCGTGGGGGATGCAGTGTTCATCGGCGATACGCTGTTCATGCCCGACAGCGGCTCCGCGCGTTGCGACTTCCCCGGCGGCGATGCGCGGCAGCTCTATCGTTCGGTCACCGAGCGGCTGTTCACGCTGCCTCCTTCGACACGCGTGTTCGTGTGCCACGATTATTCCCCGGGCGGGCGCGAACCGAAGTGCGAGACGACCGTGGCGGAGCAACGGCGCGCGAACACGCACCTGCGCGACGACGTCGGCGGGTCGGCGTTCGTGAAGTTGCGCACCGAACGCGACGCGACGCTCGACGTTCCCGCCCTGATCATCCCGTCGGTGCAGGTCAACATCCGTGCGGGTCACCTGCCGCCGGCCGATCCCGACGGCGTGCACTACCTGCGCGTGCCCGTGGACGTGTTCGGGAGGAAGTGACTGGTCGCCCGTGGCCATTGACTGGCGCAGGGGAAGAGGGGCCGGCGTTTCAGCCGCGGATCCGATTGGAGCAGCAATGAACACGAAGGAGCACTGGGAGCAGGTCTATGCGACCAAGCCCGCCACGGGCGTCAGCTGGTATCAGGAACATGCTGGGCCGTCGCTACGTCTCATCCGGTTCACGGGCGTCCCCAAAAGCGGCAGGATCATCGATGTCGGCGGCGGGGCCTCCACGCTGGTCGACGATCTATTGAATGCGGGATACGGCGCCATCAGCGTTCTGGACGTATCGCGCGCAGCCTTGAGCGCAGCGCAAGCCCGGCTGGGTGACCGGGCGTCCCTGGTGGAGTGGCTCGAGGCCGATATCACTGAGGTCACGCTTGCAGAGCATGCCTACGACCTCTGGCATGACCGTGCCGTGTTTCACTTTCTCACGAACGCAGCCGACCGCCGGGCCTACGTCGCCCAAGTGCTTCGCGCCGTGAAACCGGGTGGCTACGTCATCGTGGCGACATTTGCGGACGACGGGCCCACACGATGCAGCGGCCTACCGGTGATGCGTTACTCACCCACTGCACTTCACGGAGAATTCGGGTCGAGTTTTACGTTACTGAAGCAGGAACGCGAGGAACACCGCACACCGCTCGGAGCGACGCAGAAATTTGTCTTTTGCTGCTGTCGCGTCACTGCAACCTGAAGCGGTCAACGGACTGCATCGGCGAAGATCGGTTTCGGGTCGTAAGCAGGACAACCTATCCCGGCTCGACCCGCGCGCATTACGTCTCGATGGTCCGCTGCCGCGCGGGGCGAGCCAGGCACCGGTCGCGATGCGACGCGACCCGGGTGGTCCCGGCCACCCCGAACGGCAGTTGCCACTAGCCACTTCCCACCAGCATTCCCGCGATCTCGTCGAACGCCTCGCCAAGCCGCTGAACCTGAACCTCGGTCGTCGCCGGGCAGAGCAGCGTCATGTTGTGGAATGGCGCGATGAGGCAGCCGCGGTTGAGCAGCGCGAGGTGCACGGCTCGCTCGAGCGCCGGGGCGTGCGCCGCCTCGGCCTCGGTGCCGTTGTGCAGCGGTCCCGGCGCGCAGATGAATTCCACGCGTGCGCCGACGCGCGCGACGTGCCAGGGCAATGCGTGCCGCGAGATCGCGGCCTCGAGACCGCTGGCCAGGCGCTCGGCCAGCCGTTCCATGTGCTCGTATGCCGCCGGTGTCATCACCTGCTCGAGCGTCGCGCGCATGGCCGCGAACTGCAGCGCGTTGGCGGAGAGCGTCGTGCCCATGCCGGAATAGCCGGGCGGCGATTGCGCCCGCGCGGCGTCGAACCGGCGCGCCACCTCGTCGGTGAAACCCCAGATGCTCGCGGGCACGCCACCGGCCACGGGCTTGCCCAGTACGAAGAGGTCCGGCTCGATGCCGTGGCCGCGCGCGTAACCGCCGAACCCGCTCGAGATCGTGTGGGTCTCGTCGAGCAGCAGCAGCGCGCCCGATGCGCGTGTCGCCTCACGCAGCGCCTCGAGAAACCCGGGCTCGGGCAGCACCATGCACGAATTGGTCATCACGGGTTCGGCAATGACGCAGGCGACGTCGCCCGCTGCGAGCGCGGCTCGCAGTGCCGCCTCGTCATTGAACTCGACGGCACGCGCGAGCTGCGTGAGGTCGGCCGCCTGGCCGAGCAGCGCCGCTCGCGGGACCGTGCGACCTTCGTGCAGCCGCACCAACGTCTCGTCGACGCTGCCGTGGTAGCAGCCATGGAACACCAGGATTCGCGGCCGGCCGGTGACCGCCCGTGCCACGCGCAATGCGAAGCGGTTGGCGTCCGTCGCCGTCGTGGCGACCTGCCAGTGCGGCAGCCCGAAGTGCTGCGGCAGCAGGCGGCCGACGGCGAGCGCATCCTCGGTCGGCAGCATGTAGGTGAGCCCGCGCGCGGCCTGCCGGGCGATCGCCTCGGCGACGGGCGCCGGCGAATGGCCGAACATCGAGCCCGTGTCGCCGAGGCAGAAGTCGGCGTACTCGCGTCCGTCGACGTCCCGCAGGGTTGCGCCCTGCGCGAGATCGACGACCAGCGGGTACGGCATCGGCCAGTCCCGCATCCAGTGCATCGGCACGCCGTCGTAATAGCCCGCGATGCCGCGACCGGCCAGGGCCTCGGACCGGGGATGGTCGGCGACGAACCGCCGGCGTTCCGCGGCGTCGATCGCGGCAATGCGGGCGAGCGGTACGCCGCCCATGGATGCTGCAGTCACGGCCGTTGCTCGCGGGGCAGGAGAGCCGGATTCTAGCGGCAAGCCGCACGTTGACGCTCCGCTGCGGTCCGTAGATACTGGCTGCCGCATGAGCGCAATGAACCGCAACGCGAACCTTCGCTGGTGGTGGCGCCACTTCTAGGAGTGGGGCCGGACGCGCTTTAGTCTCGTTCGCAGGATTCCAGGACCCATCTCCGCGAGCCTACGTGGGATGGGTTTTTTTGATGTCCGTCCCACGGGTTTCCGCGACAGAGGAGCCGTGAGTGACGACGACCTTGTTCGACATCGCCGCCGACCTCGACACGCCCGTGTCGGCGTACCTCAAGTTGCGGCCCTTCCGGCCGCGCTTCCTGCTGGAGAGCGTGGAGGGCGGGGAGCGGCTCGCCCGCTACTCGTTCATCGGCTTCGGTGACTGCCTGGAGTACCGGCTGGACGGAAGCGGGCTGGTCGTGAACGGCACGCGGCGCGAGCGGCCGACGACCCAGGCGGCGCTGCTGGATTCGCTGCGCGCCGCGCTCGCTGCCGCGCCGCGACCGGACGTCGCGCAGAACGGCTTCCCGCTGCACGGAGGTCTCGTCGGGGTCGCGAGCTACGACCTCGTGCGTTATTTCGAGCGCCTGCCGGCGCGGGTCACGAGCGACGACGAGGCACCCGACGCGCACTACGTCGCACCGCGCTCCCTGCTGGTCTTCGATCACCTCACGCGTCGCGCTGCGCTGCTTCACGCCGGCAGCGAGCAGGAGCGCCTGTCGCTGCGACGGGAAGTGATCCGGGCGCTGCGCGGCGGGCTGCCCGGCCCGGCGTGGCCACAGAATTACAGTCCGCCCGAGGCGAGCCTCACCGAGTCGCAGTTCCTGGCGAACGTCGCACGTACGCAGGAATACATCGCGGCCGGCGATGTCTATCAACTGGTGCTGTCGGTGCGGTTCGCGGGCCGTTGCGACGTGGACCCGTTCGAGGCGTATCGCGCGCTGAGGCTGTTGAATCCCTCGCCCTACATGTATTACTGCGAACTCGGCGAACGCGTGGTCGTGGGCTCCTCGCCCGAGGCTCTCGTCAAGCTGGGCCAGGGGCATGCGCAGATGCGGCCCATCGCCGGCACGCTCCCGCGCGGCGCGACTCCGGACGAGGACGAAGCCAATGCATCGCGCCTGCTCGCTGACCCGAAGGAGAACGCCGAGCACGTGATGCTGGTCGACCTCGCGCGCAACGACCTGGGCCGCGTCGCAAGCGCCGGCAGCGTGCGCGTCGAACCGTACCGCTCGATCGAGCGCTACAGCCACGTGATGCACATCGTGAGCGGTGTCGTCGGCACGCTGGCTGCAGGGCGCGACGCGTTCGACCTGTTCGCGGCCGCCTTTCCGGCGGGGACGCTGGTCGGAGCCCCCAAGGTACGTGCGATGGAAATCATCGACGAGCTGGAACCCGTACGACGCGGCTTCTACGGCGGCACGGTCGGCTACTTCGGCCACGGCGGCGACATGGACCACGCGATCGCGATCCGCACGATGGTGTTCCACGGCGACACGTACAGCTTCCAGGCCGGCGCCGGCATCGTGGCGGACAGCGTCCCCGCCAGCGAGTATGCGGAAGTGTTCGCGAAGAGCGCCGTGCTCAGGCGCGCGCTCGAGCTCGCACGGGAAGGCCTGTGATGAACGCGACTGCCGCCCCGCGCCTGCTGCTCGTCGACAACTACGACAGCTTCACCTACAACCTCGTGCAGGCCTTCCTCGTGCTCGGCGCGGAGGTGCTGGTGCAGCGCAACGACGCGATCACGATCGAGGAGGCGGCACAGCTCGGGCCCACGCACCTCTGCATCTCGCCAGGACCGGGTACGCCCCACGACGCCGGGGTGTCGATGGCGATGATCCGCGCGTTCGCCGGGCGCGTTCCCGTGCTCGGCGTGTGCCTCGGTCACCAGTCGATCGTCGAGGCGTTTGGCGGCAACGTCGTGCGCGCCGGCCGGTTGATGCACGGCAAGGTCTCGCCGGTCGAACACGACGGACGCGGAGTCTTTCGCGGCGCCCCGCAGCCGATGCAGGTCGGGCGCTATCACTCGCTGATCGCCCGGCCCGAGTCGCTGCCGGCATCGCTCGAAGTCACTGCGCGGACCGCCGAGGGCGAGATCATGGGCGTGAGGCATCGCGAGCTCGAGATCGAGGGCGTGCAGTTCCACCCCGAAAGCGTGCTCACGCCCGACGGGCCCGTGCTGCTCGGCAACTTCCTGCGCTTCTCCTCCGGCGCGCGCGCCTGAGGCGGCGGTTCGCACGATGACGGCACTGCGTGACACGCTCGAACGACTCCTCCACGGCCGAGACCTGGGCGAAGCCGAGGCGTCCGACCTGCTGGTCGCGCTGACCGATCCCGCCATGGCGCCGGCGATGGCCGGCGCTTTGCTCGCGGCGCTGCGTGCCAAGGGACTGGTGGCCGACGAGGTGCGCGGCTTCGCGTCTGCGATGCGCCGACTCGCGCGTCGACCCACGCTGCCGCAGGGCGCCGCGGCGGTCGACGTCGTCGGCACGGGCGGCGATGCCTCCGGCAGTTTCAACATCTCGACCGGTGCGGCGCTGCTGAGCGCGGCGCTCGGGGCGCGCGTCGTCAAGCACGGCAACCGCTCGGTCTCGAGCCGTTCGGGCAGCGCCGACCTCCTCGAATGCCTGGGCCTGCCGCTGCCGCTCGACGAACGGCGCGCGGGTGAATGCCTCGCGGCGACCGGCTTCACGTTCCTGTTCGCACCGCATTACCACCCGGCGATGAAGGAGGTGGCGCCCGTCCGGCGCGCGCTCGGCGTGCGCACCGTGTTCAACCTGCTGGGACCGCTCACCAATCCGGCCGAGCCGCCCTTCGCGCTGATCGGGGCCTATAGTCGCGAGGCCGCGAAGCTGATGGCCGACACGCTCGCCGGCATGCCGATCGAGCGCGTGTTCGTCGTGCACGGAGAGCCCGGCTGGGACGAGCCGACGCCGTGCGGGCCGTTCGAGCTGTACGACGTCCGTCCGGGTCGCGTGGTCCGCAGCGAACGCGATCCACGGACGCTCGGGCTGGCGCGCTGTGGGCCGCAGGACCTGGCCGGCGGCGATGCGGCGCAGAACGCGCGCGGGCTGCGCGACGTGTTCGAAGGGGAGGACCGCGGGCCGCACCGCGACGCGCTCGTGTTGAACGCGGCGCTCGTGCTCGAAGTGACGGGGCAGGTGCCGACACTGCCCGAAGGGCTCGAGGCGGCGCGCGACGCGCTCGATCGAGGCGATGCCTCGCGACTGCTCGCCCGGCTCGCGCACTTCGGCGCGAGCGTCGCCGAGCCGCGTTGATGGGTCTGCTCACCGACATGCGCGAGAGCAGCGGGGCCCGTGTTCGCGCGGCACGTGCGGTCGTCGGCATCGACGAGCTGCGAGCCCGGTGCGCGGCCTTGCCCGCCGTGCCGCCGTTGCGACTCGCGCCGTCGGGATTCGACCTCATCGCCGAACTCAAGCTGCGTTCCCCGTCGCTCGGCGACCTCGCGGCGCGCACGGGCAATCCCGTCGAGCGACTCATCGGTTATGCGCAGGGCGGGGCGGCGGTCTGTTCCATCCTCACGGAGCCGTCGCGGTTCGACGGTGAATTGGCGCACCTCGAGGCCGCGGCCGGCGCGCTGGCGCCGTTCGGCGTGCCTGCCATGCGCAAGGACTTCATCGTCGACCCGTACCAGGTGCTCGAGGCCCGTGCCTGTGGCGCCGGCGGCGTGCTGCTGATCGTACGCATGGTCGAGCGCGACCGGCTCGGCGCGCTGCTCGACGAAGCCGCCGCGCAAGGCCTGTTCGTGCTGCTCGAGGCGTTCGACGCCGCGGACCTGCAGCTCGCGTCGGCGCTCGCGCGTGAGCGCGAGGGTCGCGCGGGCCAGGTGCTCATGGGCCTCAACTGCCGCGACCTCGAGACGCTGCGCATCGATTTCGCGCGGTTCGCCGCATTGCGGTCGCAGCTGCCACCGCCGTGGCCGGCTGTCGCGGAGAGTGGCGTGACGACGCCGGAGGAAGCGGCCCTCGTTGCGCGGCTCGGCTACCGGCTCGCACTGGTGGGCACCAGCCTGATGCAGTCCGCCGACCCCGCCGCGGGCGTGCGGGCACTCCTGCACGCCGGCCGTGGGGGCGTGCCAGCATGAAAGCTGCATCGACACCGGATCGCGTGACCGTTCCGCTGTGGATCAAGATCTGCGGCCTGCGGACACCTCGCGCGATCGAGGCCGCCGCGTCCGCCGGCGCCGATGCCGTGGGCTTCGTCTTCCACGCCGAATCGCCGCGACACCTCGAGCCGGCCGCCGCGCGTGAACTCGCGCGCGCCGTGCCCCCGGGCGTGCAGACCGTGGCAGTGTTCCGGCACCCGGTGCAGGCGCTCGTTGACGACGTGCTCGACCTCCTGCACCCCGACTGGCTGCAGACGGACATCGCCGACCTCGCGACGCTCGAGCTGCCCGCGGCACTGCGGCTGTTGCCCGTATTCCGCGCCGCGGCCGTGGCTGCGCCCGGCATGACCGGTCCCGGCGCGTCGGGTCACCGCCGCTTCCTGCTCGAAGGCGCGCAGAGCGGTGCCGGCGAGCTCACCGACTGGACCATGGCCGCGTCGTTCGCGTCGCAGGGCGAGCTCGTGCTTGCGGGCGGCCTCGACGACACGAACGTCGCGGCGGCGATCGCGGCCGTCCGTCCGTTCGGCGTGGACGTGAGTTCGGGCGTCGAGAGCGCCCGCGGCGTCAAGGCCCCGGACCGGATCCGGGAATTCATCAGCGTGGCGCGGGCCGCTCATCGCGAGCTCGCCGCGCACACGGGCGGAGTGCAGTCGACATGAAGATCAGTGGCCTCGAGATCGATCGCGAGTCGCTGCTCGCGCAGACGCTCGCCGGAGCGTTCCCCGACGCGCGCGGTCGGTTCGGCCCGTTCGGCGGTCGCTATGTCCCGGAGACGCTCGTGCCGGCGCTCGACCGGCTCGAGCAGGGCATCCGCGACATCCTGCCGGACGCGGACTTCCGCAGCGAGCTCGAGACGCAGCTGCGCACCTGGGTCGGGCGCCCGACGCCGCTTTCGTATGCGGCGACGTTGTCGCGTCGCTGGGGCGCCGAGGTGTGGCTCAAGCGCGAGGACCTCGCGCACACGGGTGCGCACAAGATCAACAACGCGATCGGACAGGCGCTGCTCGCGCGACGACTCGGGGCCAAGCGCGTCGTCGCCGAGACCGGCGCGGGCCAGCACGGCGTGGCGACCGCCGCGGCGTGCGCGCGACTGGGGATGCCGTGCACCGTCTACATGGGCTCGATCGACATGGAACGCCAGGCGCCGAACGTCGGGCGCATGAAGCTGCTCGGGGCCGAGGTGGTGCCGGTCACCGGCGGCGACCAGACGTTGCGCGCGGCCATCGACGAGGCGCTGCGCGACTGGGTGTCGGACCCGGACGGCACCTTCTACATCCTGGGCTCCGCGGTCGGGCCGCACCCGTACCCGTACCTGGTGCGCGAGTTCCAACGCGTCATCGGCGTCGAGGCGCGCGCACAGATGCTCGCGCAGTCCGGCGCACTGCCCGACGTCGTGGTGGCGTGCATCGGCGGCGGCTCGAACGCGATCGGCCTGTTCCATCCGTTCGTCGCGGACCCGGCCGTGCGCCTGCTCGGCCTCGAGGCCGGCGGGAAGGGACCGGGCCTCGGGCAGAATGCGGCCTCGCTCGCCTACGGCACGCCGGGCGTGCTGCAGGGCTGCTACTCGCTGCTGCTGCAGGACCGCGACGGCCAGATCCAGGAGACGCATTCGGTCTCCGCCGGCCTCGACTACCCCGGTGTCGGTCCGGAGCACGCGCTGCTCGCGAGCATCGGCCGGCTCGAGGTCGGCGCGACCGAGGACGACGCGTCGCTCGAGGCGCTCGCCGAGTGCAGCCGCTGCGAGGGTATCCTGCCGGCGATCGAGTCCGCACACGCCTTCGCGGGGGCCCGCAATTTCGCGCGGGCGCATCCGCAGAGCCGGATCCTGATCGGCCTTTCCGGCCGCGGCGACAAGGACATGCCGACGTTGCAGCGCACGCTGCTCGGGGGGACGCCCTGATGGCCGCCACGACCTTGCCGCGTGAGGCGGTCAGCACCGCGATCCGCGCAGCGGCGGCGGGCGGACGACCGGCCCTCGTGGCGTTCATGACGGCCGGGTATCCCGACCGGGCCGGTTTCCCGGCGCGCCTGCAAGCGGTCGCGTCGGAGGCGGACGTCGTCGAGATCGGCGTGCCGTTCAGCGACCCGATGGCCGACGGTGCGACGATCCAGCGCGCGAGCTTTGCGGCACTGCGGGACGGATTCAACATGCCCTGGCTGCTGCAGGAGCTGGTCGCGCTGCAGCCGCGGCCGCGCGCACCGCTGCTGCTCATGAGTTACCTGAACCCGCTGCTCGCGTTCGGGCTCGAGCGCCTGCCCGAGGCCGCGGCGCAGGCCGGTGTGAGCGGTTTCATCATTCCCGACCTGCCGTACGAGGAGAGTGCGGACGTGCGTGCGGCGCTCGATCGCGTCGGGATCGCCCTGGTGCAGATGGTGACTCCCGTGACGCCGGAGGCGCGGCTCCGGATGCTCTGCCAGTCCGCGCAGGGCTTCGTGTACGCCGTGACGATGACGGGCACGACCGGGAAGTCGGTGGCCGTGCCGGATGACGTGCTCGCGTACATGGATCGCGTGCGCGCAGTCTCGCCGGTGCCGGTCTGCGCGGGTTTCGGTATTCGCACGGGCGAGCAGGTCGCGCGCATGCGCGGGCACGTCGACGGCGTGGTCGTCGGGTCGGCGCTCATCGAGGTGCTCGAGCGCAACGAGGACCCGCAAGCCTTCCTGCGCTCGCTCAAGGGCTGAGTTGGAGCCTGCGGTGCACGCCGGGCGGGCGCTTCTCGCGCACGACTCCGCGCCTTCCGTCAGGGCTGCGCCGGCCACCCGGGCGCGTCAGGCGATCATGTAGACCTTGCGCACCGTCTCGTACACCCGGCACCGGCCGGTCCATCCTTGCGGGAAGAATGCGACGGTGCCAGGCGTCACCTCGATCACCTCGCCCGACTCGTGGATGTACGTGCAGCGGCCCAGCAGGAAGTGGCAGAGCTCGTCGCGCGTCACGTGGCAGTGCCAGTATCCGGGCGTGCAGATCCAGATCCCGGCTTCGTGGGCGCCCGCTTGGCCTTGACGCTGCGTGCGACCCGCTTGGCCTGCGCGGCGCGTCGGCGTGCCACCGGCTTCTTCCTGGAGGCAGCCCTGGGCATCGTTCAGCTCCCGCGGCTTTTCCCGTAACAGCGGCTCGGCCTATTCTGCCCGCATGGACTTCGCGTTGTGCGTCTTCTGCGGCTCGTCGCCGGGGGCGAGCCCTGCCTATGGCGAAGCCGCGCGTGCGGTCGGCGAGGCGATCGGCCGTCGCGGCTGGACGCTGGTCTACGGCGGGGGTCGCGTCGGCTTGATGGGCCTGCTCGCCGACGCGGCGCTCGCGAGCGGCGCGCGCGTGATCGGGGTGATCCCGCGCTTCCTGTTCGACAGGGAAGTCGCCCACGGCGGGCTCTCGGCGCTCGAGGTCGTCGATTCGTTCGCCGCAAGGAAGCAGCGCATGGGCGAGGTGTCCGATGCGTTCCTGTCGCTGCCCGGGGGCGTCGGGACGCTCGACGAACTGTTCGAGGCCTGGAGCTGGACGCAGGCGGGCCTGCAGCGGAAACCGTCCGGGCTGCTGAACGTCGCGGGGTATTACGACGCGCTGGTCGCGTTCATCGAGCGCTCGGTCGCGGCAGGATTCCTGGGCGCGGAATCGCGGGCGACGCTGAAGGTGGGCACGGAAGTCGAGGCGCTGCTCGACGCGCTCGCAGCTCAGGTCGCCACGGCCGTCCGCAGGTGATCGATCATCAGCGAGCGCACGTTCTGCAGCGGATTCTTTTCCCAGGTGAACACGGGCGGCGAGCGCCGCAGCATCGACCAGTTGCCGGACTCGAGCACCTGCTCGAGGTGGGCGAGGTTGCGCTCGATCGCTTCCATGTACGGGTTGTGGCCGCCATAGAGCGCCTCGACGTACCGGTAGGCGCCGTTGAACTCGCCGTCGAGCCGGGTTCGCATGGTCTCCTCGAAGAAGACCGGCGTCTGCCGCAACACGTCGAGCCCGGAGCCGTAGTTGACCTTGAGGTCGCCGTCCCGTTCGCGACCGAGCGCCACGCCGCCGAGCACGAACTCCGGGTAGAGGCGGTCGCGGCACTTCTCGAGGTAACAGCGATCCGCAATCTGCGCCGTCATGTCGGCGGTGCCGATGAGGTGACCGACGCGGCGGTCGCGCACGTCGTCGAGCCGGATGTCCTGGAACGGGACCTCGTAACCGGTGAAGTGGATGATCTGCGTGGCGACCGGCACCCAGTTGGCGAGGCCGATCGTGGGCATGTAGCGCGCGAGGAACTGCGCGCCGCGGCTCACGTGCGTGCGCGTGAATTCCGCCCCGTTGCGATGCTTGGTGTCGTCGATCTGGCGGATGTAGCCCGCGTCGTGGAACAACGCCACGACCAGGCCGAGCAGCGCGCGCTCGGCGCCGAGCCGCTGGTCGGGCGTGTGGGTGCGGTCATAGCCGGCGAGCAGCCGCGCCATCGCGAGCGTGTCGTCGAGCGAATGCTGCATGTCGTGATAGACGGTGTCGCAGCCGTAGTAGCCCGGGAACTGGCCGGAGAACAGCCGCTCGAAATCGCCGAAGGCCTGGGTGAGCCGGTCGAACCCCACGCCGGGCCAGGTCTGGCGGAACAGCTCCTCGACGGCATTGCGCACGGACGTCGGCGAGCTCACCTGCACGGTGTTCGTGACGTCGTAGTCGCTGCGCCGGAACTGCATGCGTGGGGCCGGAATCCTCGAGTCGTCGCGAGTCTATTCCGTTGGAATTGAAAAGCTAGAGTTAAAAAAACCGACAGCGGACCGTTCCGGGGCCCCGCAGCAGCGCCGGCGGTTCATATGTCAAACGTCGCCACCACAGGCGCATGGTCGGAAGGCCGTTCCAGCGTGCGCGGCGCCTTGTCGATGTGACATGCCACGCATTTCTGCGAAAGCGCGATCGAGGCGAGCACGAGGTCGATCCGCAACCCGTGGTTCCGCCGGAACGCGAGCATCCGGTAGTCCCACCAGGAGTAGGCTTTCTCCGGCTGCTCGAACAGCCGGAAGCAGTCGGCGAGCCCGACGCCAGTCAGCGCCCGCAATGCCGCGCGTTCCGCCGGGCTCACGTGCACGGAGCCTTCCCAGGCCTGCGGGTCGTGGACGTCGCGATCCTCGGGCGCAATGTTGAAGTCGCCGAGCACGACCAGATGCGGATGCCGGGCGAGTTCCGTCGTCACGTACTGCCGCAGTGCTTCGAGCCAGCGCAGCTTGTAGGCGAACTTGTCCGAGCCCACCGTCTGGCCGTTCGGCACGTAGACGTCGATCACGCGCAGGCCGCCCAGCGTGACTGCGAGCACGCGTTTCTGCTCGTCGTCGAACCCCGGGATCCCCGCGACCACGTCGACCGCGGGCAGGCGGGACAGGATCGCGACGCCGTTGTAGGTGCGCTGGCCGCTGAAGACCGTCTGCCAGCCGAGGTCGAACAGCGCGGCCGCCGGGAAGTCCGCGTCGGGGAGCTTGGTCTCCTGCAGCACGATCGCGTCGAGCGGGTTGGCCGCGAGCCACTGCGTCAGGTGTGGCATGCGGACGCGCAGCGAATTGACGTTCCAGGTCGCGAGCGTGAACGTCATGCCGCGAGCCCGAGCTGCCGCAGCAGGGGCTCGAGCTCGGGCTTGCGTCCCCGGAACTCGACGAACGCCTCCATGGCGTCGCGGCTGCCCCCCCGCTCGAGGATCGCGCGGAGGAAGCGGCGCGCCGTCGCGTCGTCGAAGATGCCCGATTCCTCGAAGGCGCCGAACGCATCCGCCGAGAGCACCTCGGCCCACTTGTAACTGTAGTACCCGGCGGCGTAGCCGCCCGAGAAGATGTGCTGGAAGCTGTGCGCGAATCGATTGAAAGGCGGCGCCCGGACCACGGCCACTTCGTCGCGCACCTCGGCCAGCGTCCCGGCGAGCCTTGGCCCGTGTCCGGGTTCGTACTCGGCGTGCACCCGGAAGTCGAACAGGGCGAACTCGAGCTGGCGCACCGACTGCATGCCCGCCTGGAACGTGCGCGTCGCCTGCAGCTTGCGCAGCACCTCGACCGGCAGCGGCTCGCCGGTGTCGACGTGACCGGAAATGAGCGGCAGCACTTCCTCGCGCCAGGCGTAGTTCTCCATGAACTGGCTCGGCAGCTCCACCGCGTCCCACGGCACGCCGTTGATGCCCGCGACGCTCGGGTAGTCCACGCGCGTGAGCATGTGGTGCAGCCCGTGGCCGAACTCGTGGAACAGCGTGAGCACCTCGTAGTGCGTCAGCAGCGACGGTCGCGGGCCGGTCGGTGGCGTGAAGTTGCAGACCAGGTAAGCCACCGGCAGCGCCGCCGCGTCGCCCAGGCGGATGCGTCCGACGCACTCGTCCATCCAGGCGCCGGCGCGCTTCTTCGGCCGTGCGTACAGGTCGAGGAAGAACCCGCCGCGCGGGCGCCCGTCGGCCGCGTCGAAGATGTCGTAGAACGCGACGTCGGGGTGATAGGTCTCGACGCCCGCGCGCGGCACGATCCGGATGCCGTAGAGCCGGCCGGCCACGGCGAAGAGGCCCTCGAGCGCACGCGGCAGCGGAAAATACGGCCGCAGCTCCTCCTCGGACACGGCGAGCCGCTCGCGCTTCAGGCGCTCGGAATGGAAGGCGACGTCCCATGCCTCGAGCGTGCCGCCCGCGAACGCTTCGAGCTCCGCGAATTCGCGCTGGGCCGCGGGCCGGCACAGACGCGCGAGCCGGCGCAGGAACTGCAGCACCTCCGCGGGGTCGTGCGCCATCTTGGTCGCGAGCGAGTACTCGGCGAAGGTCGCGAACCCGACCAGCCGTGCGAGCTCGTGGCGCAGCCGCAGGATCTCGTCGATCAGGCTCGAGTTGTCCCACTGCGGCGCACCCTGGTCGGACGCGCGCGTGACCCAGGCCTTATAGAACTCCTGGCGCAGGCTCCGGCTCGCCGCATGCGTGAGCACGGCCTGGTAATTCGGCGCATCGAGCGCGAACAGCCAGCCTTCGCGACCGGCCGTCTGCGCCTGCGCGCGCGCACGAGCGCAGACGGCCTCGGGCAGCCCGGCGAGCTCCGCAGGGTCGCTCACGAACCGCGACCACGCGTTGGTCGAGTCGAGCACGTTCTCGTCGAACTTCGCCTGCACGGTGGCGAGACGTCCCATGACCTCGCGGAAGCGCTGCTTGCGATCGGCGTCGAGAGAGACGCCCGCGAGGCGGAAATCGCGCAGCGCGTTTTCGACCAGGCGGCGCTGCGCCGGATCGAGCCGCTCGTACTCCAGGTCCATGACGCGCTGGTACGCGGCGCACAGGCGCTCGTCCTGGGCCAGTTCCGTGTGGTAGGCCGTGAGCAGCGGCAGGCACGCGTTGTAGGCTGCGCGCAGCTCGTCACTGTTCAGTACGCCGTTCAGGTGGCCGACCGGCGACCACGTGCGGGCGAGTCGATGATGCATGCGCTCGACCGGCACGACGATGCCGTCCCACCCGGCCGCGCCGGACTCGAGCAGCGACGCGAGCTTTCGTCGGTTTTCTTCGAGCATCTCGCGCACGGCCGGCTCCACGTGTTCTGCGCGGATCGAGCCGAAGGCGGGCAGCGAGTGCCCGCCGGGCATCAGGGGATTGGCGTTCATCGCCGCATTCTAGCGGCGCGGGCGGGTCAGCCGAAGGCGTCCTGCACCAGCCAACCGAGCGCGCAGACGGCGCCGACGAAGATTGCGAACGACCATGCTGCCCGGCGCCGGTAGCGGCGGGCGAGGTCGCCCGGCGGCAGGGCCGCCAGCAGGAAGAGGCGCCCGCCGTCGGGCTTCGCGAGCACGTGCAGGGTTTCCTGGGGCACCTGCTCGCGAACCCGGTCCAGCACCGCGCGCCGGGCCGCTTCCCGCGCGCGTTCCCATTCGTCCAGGTCGATGCGGCCGTCTCGATCGCGGTCGAAGCGCTCGAGCAGCGCCGGCTGGTCCTGTTTCCACTCGGCGAGCAGCATGGCCTGTTCGGCCTGCAGGTCGCGCTCGCCATCGGCCGAGCTCGACCGGAAATCGCCGAGGGCGTAGACGCGCTCGTGCTGGTAGATGCGTTCCTCGGTGTACCGATAGTCGCGCTCGCCACCGAGCCACGGGCGGGACGCCGGGCCCGCGGCGGGCCAGGGCGTGTTGCCGTACCAGGTCGTGGACTCGGTGGCCACGATCTCGGCGCCGTCCGGCTTCACGATGCACTGGCCGGTCTGGTCGTCGAGCAGGAACGGGATCGAGGACCGTCCCGACGCGACCGTCTGCCAGGATTCGCTGCGGCCGCTGCCGCTGCTGCGCTCGACCTTCTTCGAGATCCGGTAGCGCCACCAGAGGCACGGCCGTTGCGTGAGGGGCGCCAGGTTCCTGGTGCCGGCGAGCGGAATGCCGCGACCGTCGAGCTCGACGTAGCCCTGTA
>CAVQQX010000111.1:0-10257 GCA_963714645.1 uncultured Gammaproteobacteria bacterium | reverse complement strand
CGACGTCCACCAGCTCGAGGGCCGCGGCGACGCTCGTTTCGAGCTCGCGACTCGGGGGCGCGACGCCCAGGCGCTCTTCGCAAACGTCCGTGGACCGTTCGAACTCGACGTGCGGGACGGAGCGCTGATCGGCGCGGACCTCTGGTACGAGATCGAGCGCGCGCTGGCCGCCGCGCAGCGCAAGGGTGCCGCCATGACTGCGAAGAGCACCGGTCGCACGCAGTTCGAGCGACTCCGCGCGAACGGAACGATCTCGGACAGCACGCTGCACAACGAGCGCATGCAGTTCGTCACCGACTTCGTCGACGTCAAGGGCCGTGGCGACGTCGACTATGGGCGCAGTCGCGTGCGACTCGACCTCGAGGCGAAACTCCTGCGTACCCCGCCCGGCAGGTTGTTCGGCATGAAAGTGAGCCGGCTCCAGGGGGTCGAGATTCCATTGACCGTGCGGGGCACCCTCAAGGAGCCCAGGGTCCGGCCCGACGTGAGCGGCGTGCTGGCGGCAGTCGCGCAGGAATCGCTGAAGGCCCCGCTCGAGAAGAAGCTCAAGAAGACGCTGCAGGACCTGCTCGGGCGCTGAGCCCGCCGGTCAGCGGAACTCAAAGCGTCCCTGTTCGAACGGCGCGGGGCAGGCATCGACCGGTGCCTGCTCGTCGCGCACGCCGGGGCCGGAACGGATTTCTTCGAGCGCCTTCTCCATGCCCACGGCCGGGCGGTACGGCCGGTGCGTCGCCATCGCCTCCGATGGTGCAGCCAGGCGATCTCCGCGATGCGCCAGGGGAAGTCGACCTCGGAGAGGCTGACTTGGGCACCACCGGGCCACCACTGTCCGGTAACGGTAGAGCTTCTGGGCGATGTGGTGCGGCCCAAACCCGAGTCGGGCGAATTGGTCAGGCGGAACCAGGTCGAAGACCCGGGCAGGAATCTCAGAATGCTCTGCTGTATCGATTCGCGAACTACCGCTTCCCCCAAAGTGGGGCGATTGCATCGCTATGCCCGGCTCGTGCTACTCGTTTGCTACCTCGCAGCCATTACCGAGCGTTGTCAGCGTCGCCCAGCCCTCGACCATCCGAGCCCGAGCAGGCCGAGCCACAGCAAACCCAGTGAGCCTGGTTCCGGCACCGCGGCGGTGGGCTCGCACTCCGGCAGCGTCGGATCGGCTACACATGGCTGAACCTCGATGGCCGTCCCCTGGATGCCGAGGGTGAACCCATTCCAGTACTCGTTCGTCAGGCTGCGCCACGACACCTGGCTGAACGTCCCGACAAAGCGCAACGCGCCGTGTGGTTCCGTGCCGCCGACGTTGTTCGCGATCAGCCGGTATTCGATCACCCCACCGCCGAGGTCGACCACCTGCTTCGTGGCGCCGCCGCACCCAAAGTAGCCACAGGCGTTGCCGTCCACTCCGCCCAGGCTCAGGATCTCGAAGTCCTGGTCGAACGCATACCCATTCCTGTTCAGGCTGACGAACGCGAACACCGGCGTGGCGATCGCTTGCGAAAACGCAAGGGTCTGCGGGCCCGCGTACTGCAGCGCGATCATTTCGGCGGCGGGCGGCCGGTTGTCGACCAAACCGCTGGTGTACGGCGATGTCGAGCCCGATCCGCCCGTGAAGTAGTCCGCGCCAGTGCCCGTCTGGTAGAACCCGATCCCCAGCGGATTCGTATAGGTAACCGTGACGGTGGACGTCGAGGTCGTGATGGTGCCAGAGCCCTGGAAACCCGTTCCCGGGTCAAGGTCCGCCCCCGTCCAGTCGGTCCAGTAGAAAGGCACGGCCTGCGCCGTTGCATTCGCAAGTGCCAACGACGCGACGGCCAGCACACTGGCCATGCGTCTGATGAGGTGTTCGGACATTGTTCCCCCTGTCGTGCGTTGCACAGCCCAGCGGTCGGACGAGGCCGCGCAGACGGCGCCTGCTGTCAGTGAGCCTGCGTTTTGATTGACTGCCCGGCAAGAGACATGCAAAAGCGAAGCCATCCGGCGGATATCTGGAACAATCAGTCGCTTGGCTCACGTTCGACCAAAACGCCGCGGGCTGATTGTCAATTTTTTCGACGTCGCATCGCAGCGGCCGCGGCCATGGGTGTGGAGTCCCGGCGGGGGCGGCGGGGCTCGCGATCTGAGAACCTGGCTGTCTGGCGGGGCCCGGCGGCTGTGGCCCCCCCCCCCCGGGCGACCACCGGGCGGCATCGAGGTTCCGCCGGAGTGGCGCGGGGGGAGGGGGGCGGGGGAGTGCAGCCCTTGACGTGTCCAAATATTCGTCGTTATGGCCGATCGGAACGGACGTGCGAGCTCGGTCGCCCAGCCATAGGACTGTCGTGAATTGTGGCTCTGTTGAATTCCGAGTGGGTTACACGGCATGAGGGTTGAGGCTTAAGTTCAGCCCGAATCGGCTCGATGCAATCCGCATCGACGGTCCTGCGTGGCGGACGGTCGCATCGCCCCGTCACGTGGCCGCGAATCGACCCGCATTGATCCTGAAGACACGATCGGCCAGGAAGGCCAGCTCCGCCGGGGAATGCGAGACATACACCATCGGGATGCCCGTCTCCAGCTTGACGCGACGCAGGAACGGCAGGATCTGTTCGCGCAGGCGCTCGTCGAGCGACGCCAGGGGTTCGTCCATCAACAGCAGTCGTGGCGAGCACAGCAGGGCCCGCCCGAGCGCCACGCGCTGCCGCTCGCCGCCGGAGAGCTGCGCCGGTCGACGCTCGAGCAGCGGGGCAATCTCGAGCAGCTCGAGCACCTGCGGCAGGTGGATGCGCCGCTCGGCGTGGGCGCGGCGCCGGTAACCGTAGAGCAGGTTGTCGCGCGCGCTCAGGTGCGGGAAGAGCTGGCCGTCCTGAAAGACGAGCGCGAAATGCCGTCGCCACGCCGGCACGAAGCGACCCGCGTCGACGTCGACCAGCACGTCGCCGTCGAAGGCGAGGTGGCCGCGATCGGGCCGCAGCAGCCCGGCGACCAGCGCGAGCAGCGTGCTCTTGCCGCTGCCGGACGGACCCCCGATGCCGGTGACGCCGGGCCCGGCACGCGTCGCCACTTCGAGCGCGAAATCGCCGCGTCGCAACGCCAGGTCGAAATCAAGCACGACGCGACGGCACCGCGTGATCGAGGTAACCGAGCCGGCGTTCCACGCGCCGCGTGAGCCACTGGCTGCAGGCGAGCGCCCCGAGCGCGAGCGCCAGCGACAACGCGACCATGCGTGCGGCCGCCGCCTCGCCGCCGGGCACGTGCATGAAGCTGTAGATCGCGAGCGGCAGCGTGCGCGTCTCGCCGGGGATGTTGCCGACAAACGCCATCGTCGCGCCGAACTCGCCGAGGCTGCGCGAGAAGCACAGCACCGCGCCTGCGAGGATGCCGGGGAGCGCGAGCGGCAGCGCGACGGTGACGAAGGCATTCCACGGCGAGGCGCCCAGCGTCGCGGCGGCCTGCTCAAGCCGAGCGTCGACCAGCCGGAACGCGACGCGGACCGGTTGCACCAGCAACGGGAACGCCATCACGGCGGCGGCGATCACTGCCCCCTGCCACGTGAACGCGACCACGATGCCGAACGTGGACTCGAGCCAGTGCCCGATCGGGCCGCGGCGGCCCAGCAACCAGAGCAGGAGGTAGCCCGGCACGACCGGCGGCAGCACCATCGGCAGCTGCACGAGTGCCTCGAGCGCGAACTTCCCGCGGAATTCACGTCGCGCGAGCAGCCAGCCGACGCATAGGCCCGCCGGCAGCGACGCCGCGGTCGCGCAGAGCGCGACACGCGCGGACAGCTCGAGCGCGTTCCATTCCTCGGTCGACAGCATGCGGACTTCAGCGACCCGCGGGCCGGTATACGAAGCCGCGGCGCTCGAACGTTGCCGCGGCCTCGCGCGAGTTGCGCAGGTATTCCAGGAAGGCCCGCGCCTGCGGACCGGCAACGATCACCTGCGCGAACGGATATACGATCGGCCGGTGTGAGTCGGCGGGGACGCGCGCAACGATCTCGACGCGCTTGCTCACCGCCGCATCGGTGGCGTAGACGATGCCCGCCCCGCACTCGCCGCGCTCGACGAACGCGAGCGCCGCGCGCGCGTCGTCGGTGCCGACGATGCGGCCCGCCAGCCCGTCCCAGAAGCCGAAGTGCTGCAGCGCCTCTCGCGCGTACGCGCCTACGGGCACGGCGTCGGGCTCGCCGGTACAGAGCTTGCCGTCGAAAGCGGCTGCGAACTTGAAGCCGCGGCGCCACTCGACGCTCAGGCGTGAGTGGCGCGGCGCGATCAGCACGAGCGAGTTGCCGAGAAGGTCGGTGCGCGAGGCGGGATCGATGCGTCCAGTGGCGGCGAGGCGTCCCATCCACGCGACGTCGGCCGAGGCGAAGATGTCGGCCGGCGCGCCGGCCTCGATCTGGCGCGCGAGGCTCGCGGAACCGCCCAGCACCAGCACCGGCCGGGGATGCCCCGCCGCGTGCCACAGGTTTGCGACGTCACCGAGCGCGTCGGTGAGGCTCGCGGCCGCGAAGATGCGCAATGGGCGTTCGCGCTCCAGCTCGGCCGCCACCTCCGCACCGCACGCGAGCGACGACAGCAGCGTCAGGCAGGCGAGGAGCCTTCGCGACGGTCGGCGTAGCATGCGCCGTATCGTACGCGAGCCCGCAGGCGACAGGCGGCTCGCGCCCGCGGGCCGAAGCCGCCGCAGCGCGTGGCAAGGGCGTTATCATGCCGTCATGGTTCCCGCAGCCTGGTTGCACGGCCTGTATGGCGGACTCCTGATCGGTGCCGCGGCGGCGTTGCTGCTGCTCGCCAACGGCCGCATCGCCGGAGTCAGCGGCATCGTCTCCAGTGTCCTGCACGGGGATGCAGGGCCGCAGCGCTGGCGCGTCGCGTTTCTCGCGGGCCTGGTCTTGCCGGCGATCGTGGCCGGGCTGCCTGCCGTGAGCTTCGCCGGCGGTTATGGCTGGATGCTCGTGTCGGGTGGGCTCGTGGGCGTCGGCACCCAGCTCGGTTCCGGCTGTACCAGCGGGCACGGTGTCTGCGGCCTTGCCAACCTGTCGCGACGGTCGCTGGTCGCAACGCTCACGTTCATGGGCGTCGCCGTCGCGACCGTGTTCGCCCTGCGCCTGCTGGGGCTCCGATGAACCTCGTCACTGCGCTGCTCGCGGGTGTGCTGTTCGGCACCGGGTTGCTCGTATCGGGGATGGTCGATCCGGGAGTCGTCCTGGGCTTTCTCGACGTGGCCGGCGCGTGGAACCCGGCGCTGGGGTTCACGATGGCGGGCGCGATCCTCGTCGCCGCACCGGCGTACTACTGGGTACGCAGGCACGGCCGGACGCTCGCCGGGGAGTCCGTGTCGCTGCCCGATCGCACGAAGATCGACGGACCGCTGCTCGCGGGCGCGGCGATCTTCGGACTCGGCTGGGGGCTGAGCGGCATCTGCCCGGCGCCCGGACTGCTGCTCGCGAGCGGCCTCGACCCGCTGGCGCTCGCCTTTCTCGCCGCGATGCTGGCCGGCATGTGGCTCGCGTGGCGGTGGCGGCGCGCGACCTGACCCCCCGGCCGCTGAGCCAAAGAAAACGCCGCGGAAGCTGCGGGGGGAACGCGTGCTTCGGCGGCGTCGGTGGCGCCGGCTCCCGCCGGTGCCTGCAGCGTCACAGGGGGACCGTTTCGCTACACGGCAGATAATGCAATGCGTGTGCCAGCCGCGCGGGCCAGTGGTTTTCTTCTTACCGTTCCGCGGCTTGCGTGCCACCCGATCCCTGCGTGACGGATTTCCGGCGGCCATTTCCGTTCCTTCGCGGTGCATCGCCGCCGCCGGCTGCACGTCGAGCGTGCATCGAAGGGTCGTCCGCCCAGTCGGCACACGACCGACGTCGTCAGGCGTTCCCGGCCGGACGCCGCGCATGTCGCGCGACGAAGCACAGCACGGCGCGGCGGTCACGGCGAGGCGTCGCGCGTGGCGCCGTAGCGGCGCGCGATCACGGCGCAGACGAGCAGCTGCACCTGGTGATAGACGATCAGTGGAATCACCAGTACGCCGGCCTGCGCGCCCGGAAACAGCGCATTCGCCAGCGGCAGCCCCGTGACCAGCGACTTCATCGACCCGCAGAAGACGATCGTAGCCTCGTCGGCACGATCGAAGCGAAGCCTGCGTGCCGCGACGACGGCCAGCAGGATCACGACAGCGAGCAGCATCATGCACGCGAGCGTGACCGCCACGAGGTCCGCCGCGGAGAGTCGCTGCCAGACCCCGCCGACCACCGCCTTGCCGAACGCGGCGTAGACCATGAGCAGGATCGAACCGCGGTCCACCGTCGAAAGCACTCTGCGCTGTCGCATGACCCAGGCACCGATGCGCGGGCGCAGGAGCTGCCCGGCGACGAACGGCCCGAGCACGAGCATCACGATCGACCCGACCGCGTCCAGGCCGACTCCGCCGTGGCGTGCGAGCAGCAGGCCCGTCAGCAGTGGCGTCGCCACGATCCCGAGCAGGTTCGACGCGGACGCGGCGCAAGCCGCCGCAGCCACGTTGCCCTGCGCCATCGAAGTGAATGCGATCGACGACTGCACCGTCGAGGGCAGGCAGCACAGGAACACGATCCCGACCTGCAGCGCCGGATCGAAAACGCCCGCGAGCAGCGGTGCGGTGGCGAGCGCGAGGCACGGGAACAGCACGAATGTCACGGCCAGGATCGTGAGCTGCAGCCGCGATCGCCCGATGGCCTCGAGCACGGCTTCGCGTGCGAGCCGGGCGCCGTGCAGGAGGAACAACGCCATGACCGAAAGCCGCGAGGCATCGTCGAGCACGTCGATCGCGGTCCCGGTCGCGGGCGCAAGCGACGCCACGACCACGGTTGCAAGGATCGCGAGCGTGAACCCGTCGGGCCGCAGCGCGCTCGGCAGGCGATCCATCGTGATTCGCCTCCCGGGGCGCTCCCCCCGTCCGCGACGATCACGGTCAGGGCCGCCGCACGCTAGTGGACCCCGCCGCGCGGATCAAGCCTCGTGCGGTCAGGCGCTGCGACGGCGCCCGCCGAGATCGCGTCCTCGCGACAGGCTGTTGCGTAGAGTGCCCGCGAGCGCGCTCGCGTGCCGCCGCAGCTCGTGCACGGCGGTGGCCTCGAAATCGCGGCCACGGAGCCACGGCCCGAGGTAATGCAGGTCCTCGGCGACCTTCCCGTCTGCACCGAGCGGCCGGCCGATCGCATCGACCGCGATGCCCACGCCGGCCGGGTCCGGGACGATATTGCCGTCGGCCAGCAGCGAACGCACCAGCGGGTCGCCGATGCGTCGCACGTCGGTTTCCGGGCCGGAGCAGTTGACCACGCGGTCGAACACCTGCCATTCGACGTCGGTGCGACCTCGCGGTCGCAGGCCCACGGTCATACGACCGTCGGCCCGGCTCGCAGCGACGATCCGCGCGGCACGCACCTCTAGCCTGCCGTCGCGGCGCAGGGCCTCGAGCCGCCGACCGACGGCCGGCGGCAGCAGGTGCCGATGCGCGTCCCACCATGGCTGGACATGTCGCAGCAGCCGGCGTCGCTCGCCGGTGTCGAGCAACCGCCACAACACGGGCACGTCGTCGCGCAATGCCTGCAACGTCTCGCGCCAGTCGATGCCGGCAGCCATGGCTTCGTCCACGATGTCGCGCACCGTTGCCACCGCACTGCGCGCGCTGCGCACGGCCTGCAGCGCAGCGCCATGAACGACCCCTGCGCCGCCGCGGGCGTCGGCATCGACCCGCGGTCGCGACAGCAGGCCGCGACGCGAGACCGCGACCAGTTCGAGGCCGCGGTCGCCGTTCGCCTCGAGGTCACACGCGACGTCCGCCATCGTGAGTCCCGTCCCGACGAGCAGCACCCGGCCGCGCGGCCGGGTTGTCGCTGCCGCGGACGCCGGTCGCCATGGGTCGTCGACGAGGCTGCCCGTGCCCACGAGTGGCTGCAATGCCGCGAACGAGGCCGGCGGGAAATGCCCCAGGGCGAGCACCGTCGCGTCGACGACCACGCCGCGTCCGTCGCTGAGGGCGATGTGCCACCGTCCCGCGGTCGCGTCGCGAGTCATCCCGACGACCTCGCCCGTGATTCGCTCGAGGCTCGCACCCGGCGCGGCCGTGCGGGCCGCCGAGGCGAGACGGGCCTCCAGGTAATGGCCGTAGAGCGCGCGTGGCAGGAACGCCGCCGCCGTGGCCGGCACGTCCTGGGCAATGGCGAATTCCAGGAAGTCGGCCGGTCGCGCCTCGTCGAGGGACATTCGACCCGCAGGGACGTTGAGCAGGGCGCCTGGAAACTGCCCTGCATACGCGAGGCCCGGACCGAAACGTCCGGCACGCTCGATCAGCGCGATCCGGACGCCCGACGGAGGTGGACGCGAAAGCAGGCGGCAGGCGAGCGCCGTGCCGCTGAAGCCGGCTCCGACGATCGCGATCGTGGGCGTGATCGCGACGCCGGCCGTGGGGTCGTACGGGGGAACCATGCGCGGCATTGTCCGGGTCGGGGGTGACGATGTCGGTCGCCACCCGGTGACAACGCGGTGACCAGGCGGGGCGCTGCCGCTCGCTCCGTCGTACCATGCGCGCTTGCACCCAATCGCCATCGGAGACGGGACATGACTTACAAATCGGGTTGCGCCTGCGGCGCCGTCGAGCTCGAGCTGACCGGCGAGCCGCCGGCCCAGATTTATTGTCACTGCAGCTCCTGCCGCGGCTGGCTCGGGGCCCCGCTGCACGCGGCGACACTGTGGCCGACGCCGAGCGTGAAGATCGTCAAGGGTGCGGACCAGCTCGGGATGTACAAGCGCACGGAGAAAAGCCATCGCCAGTTCTGCAGGAAGTGCGGTGCCCCCGTGCTCGTGGGTCATCCGTCGCTCGGGATGACCGACGTCCCGTCGGGGACGATTGCAAACTTCAGCTACCAGCCGACCCTGCACGTCTATTACGGCGAGAAAGTCGTGTCCGTGCGCGACGGGCTGCCGAAGTTCAAGGACCTCCCGAAGGACTTCGGTGGCAGCGGCGACATGATGGCCGAGTGACCGCCGAGGCGCGGACGCGAGAGCCCGACGCTCGAGACGCCGGTCCCGGTCGACGTGGTGGACGCCGGCCAGATCGCATCCGCCGACGCGTTCGGCGGCGAGCTCGGCCAGTCGCTGCAGGTGCTCGTGCCCTCGTTCAACCTGCCGCGCCAATCGAACTCCGGCAGCGCGCGACGGCGCCGGAGCTCAGTACGGCTCGGACGCGATCGCGGGCGTCGTCAACCTGATCCTCGACGACCGGCCCGAGGGCGGCGGCGGTTTCAAACCGGCGCAGACCGACGGCTCGACGTTCCAGTTCGACACGGAGGCGGGATTCGAGGTCGTCGACGGTGTGCAGCTCTACCTGGGCGCCAGCAACCTGCTCGACGAGTCTCCTGACGAGTCGGGCGCGGACATCAACTACTTCGGCAACCTCCCGTATGACGTCCTCTCCCCCATCGGCTTCAACGGCCGTTTCGTCTACGGAGCAGTCCCCGCCGCCTTCTGACGCCGCAGCGGCCGCTCCCCGGCGCCACGTCAGCGTGGCGTACGTGGTCATGGTCGCCGTGGCGATGGTCGTGGGAGCGGGCATCTTCCGCTCGCCGGCGGAAATCGCGGCCAACGCCGGCTCCGCCACGTGGTTTTTCATCGCGTGGCTGGCGGGTGGCATCGTCACGCTGCTGGGAGCGCTCTGCTACGCGGAACTCGCCACCTCGCTGCCGAGCGCGGGCGGCGATTATTTCTTCCTGCGCACGGCCTACGGTCGAGGTGTCGCCTTCCTGTTCGCGTGGTCGCGCTTCGCGATCATCAATACGGGCTCGATCGCACTGCTCGGGTTCGTGCTGGGCGACTACGCAAACGTCGTTTACCCGCTCGGGCCGCTCGGGTCGTCCTGGTATGCGATCGCGACGATCGTCGCGATGACCGCCTTCAACCTGAAGGGCCTCTACACCGGGCAGTCGGCCGACTACGCGATGACCGGGCTCGAGGTCGGCGGCCTGCTGCTGATCTTCGGCGCCGGGGTCGTCCTCGCCCTGGCCGGCACGCCGCCGGCCGTGCCCGACCTCGCGACAGTGCCGGCTTATCCGCCGACGTTCGGCGCGGCACTGCTGTTCGTGCTTTTCGCATACAGCGGCTGGAGCGAGATCTCGACATTGTCCGCCGAAGTGCGCGACGAACGGCGCGGCATGCTGCATGCGCTCGTGGCATCGATCGCGGCGATCACGGTGCTGTACCTGCTCGCGAACTGGGCATTGTGGCGCGGGCTGGGCCTGCAAGGCCT
>CAVQQX010000110.1:0-16662 GCA_963714645.1 uncultured Gammaproteobacteria bacterium | reverse complement strand
TGCTGTCATATTTGCTCGACTCGTCGTATTGCTCGAGTGCTGCACTTTTTCTTCTTCGTCGTCGTCTTCTTCTTCGCTATTGGTGTCACCTTGATTGGAAAGCAAAGCAAACCGCAAATATTTTCGCGATGAGACAAGCCGATCATCATCGTCAGGAAGCACGTTTGTGTGATTTGCATCCGTGTACAACTCGCGCGAGCTCTTGTGTGTCGTCTGCGATGGTGGTTGTGGTTGCGGTTGCGGTTGCAGTTGTGGCTGCGGCTGCGGTTGTTGGTCGTCATCAGTGTTGAAAATTAGGATATTAAGTCCATCGAGGACCTCGCGCGGTAAAGGCCGAACCCAGCCTGGCTCAAACGGCAACGGCGCAGCATACAACTGTTCCTCCTGCCGCAGCTTCGCGACATTTTGGACATAAGGTCCGTGCACTGGTCGATTTTCTCGCGCAGCGGTTCGAGCGCGAACATCCCTGGAGCCTCGAGGGTTCGCCGCCGCGGGAGAGTTGACGCAGGGCGCAGATTCGGGATGCTCCGCACCATGACGCAGACGCTCCGGATCGGCTGCCGGTGCGAACTGCAATCTCCGGTGAGTTCTCCGGACGCCGGCAGGGCCGCTGGGCGCCGGGGAGAAACACGGTTGATCCGTCGGCGACATACTGTAAGCGGCCCGGGTCCGGACGAGGCGGTATTGCGAATTGCTCGTCGTCGCCGGGCTCGAATATCATGGTCGCCGGGTGCGGATGTAGCTCAATGGTAGAGCTGCGGCTTCCCAAGCCGCTGACGAGGGTTCGATTCCCTTCATCCGCTCCAATTCCTCGCCAGGCCCGGGCCGCGTCAGCCAAGTCGACGTCGAGCATGTCGTGCGTGCAGGCGTCACGCGCCTGGTCAACAACTCGGGCCAGTCCCGCAACGCGCCGACGCGCATGCTGTGGCCGGCCGCAAGGCTCGCCCAGGCCGAGCGCGGCGCGAAGCAGGTGGCGGACGCCGTGGTCGTCGGCGACCCGCGTGGCTACTACGTGCGTCCCACTGGGTTCTCGACGTCCGCAACGACATGACGATCGCGCGCGAGGAAATCTTCGGGCCGCTGCTGTGCCTGCCGCCCTACGAGTCCGAGGACGAGGCCGTTCGGTCTGCGGGCTTACCTCGAGAACAAGACGCTCATGGGCAGGTGAACCCGGGCGCAGTCGCCGGGCGGCGATCGATCGAAAGACTCTTCAGAACGCCCTGGACGTGGTGTGGTCCCGCGACTCCGTCCATCGGCGGTCCCAGTCCTCGGTTGCGAACCGGTTCGTGGACGGGAATCCCGGCGGTCGCGCCTTCTCGAAGCGCGGGTCGAACTCGATCCGGGTAGCGAAGCGCGGCTCCGTCGCCGTCAGGCTGCCGGCCGTGACACTGCCGAAGATCCGCAGTGTCGCCCCCGACTGTTCCTGGTCGATGTCGGTCACGACGAACCGGCGCCTGGCGTAGAGCGCCGCGTCGATCTCGAGGTTGCCTGGCCCCGTGACGTTCGGGGGCGCGACCTCGATGTCCCTGTCGCACACCAGGCCGAGGTAGTCGCCTGCGTCCGGATCTTCGCGCGGATCGCGTGCATACGAGAGGTTGCCCTCGACGACGATCTTCTGCGGCGAATAGACCAGCACCTTGCCGGAAACGACGCCCTGCACGTAGATCGTCGCTCCGCGAGGGGCAATGAAATACATGGGCTGGTCTTGTGAGGCCTGGCGGTACTCTTCGTCGCCTGTCTCGTGGTCGCGCCACCAGTAGCCGCCGCTCGCGAGGAACCGGAGGCTGGTGTCGTGCTCGAACTCGTGCACGCGCGCCGAATCCTCGTGCGGCGCCACCGTGAAGGGGCGGGCGTCTTCGGCCAGGTCGATGCGTCGGGCGCGTGTCTCGACGCCGGCAAGAAACAAGCCTGCGTGGCGATTTCGGCCGGCGCGCCGCACGAAGAAATTGCCCGCGGCGGTCGTGACCTTGCCGCGCAGGGCCGGCGTCGCCTCGAGGTCGGCCACCAGGTAGAACTGCGAATTGACGTGCATGCGACCGACGACTTCGTCGGCGTGTAGCCCCACGTTGGGGTCCCAGGAGTCGACGACCTGTGTGAAATTCGAGAACGACAGGCGCTTCAGCAGCACCCGCGTCTTGAGTTGGCGCCCGCGGTCGTCGGCGCTGATCTCGGCGACCACGCGATCCATGTCGAGGACAGTTCTCGCGCGCTCGAGCACGAGTTCCGCCGTGTATCGCCGGCCGTCCTCGTTCCAGGTCGATTCGACGCGCGGCCCGCGCGTGAGCTGGTCGGCGAGTCGCTCGATGCGGCGCAGGAGCGCCGCGGCTTGCGCCTGCGGCATCACGAACGTGGACAGTGGTTCGACGGGGCCAGTCGGCAAATGGTCGATGTCCGCGACGACCTCGACCGGCGGCAACTCCTCGAGCTTCGTCGCCCGGGCGTCGTCAACGTCGCGCGTCGGCGGTGAGGACGGCGGGGCTACCTGTCGCTCGAACTGCTCGATGCGTATCGGTCCGGCAACCGCCGGCGCGCGCGCCGCCCGTTCGACGCCGTCGCGGCGATCGGTCGTCAGTGCTTTTAACATCACCAGCTGCGCGATCGGGGCGTCGCGGCCATCACTGCCGTCTCGGTGGCTTGCGGAGGACGCGACGAGCAAGAGCAGGGCGAGGTGAAGCACGACGGACAGCAGAGCCGCCATGACCCGCAGTGAGACTCGCGGTGCGAGACGCTTCGGGCGTCCCATCGAGATCCCCGTGTGCGCCGTCGGGCGCAACGCTTGCCCAGCCCGAACATAGACCTTTTGTGCAGGGGTCACCAGCAGCCGGACCCTCGCGGGGCGCGAGCCGGCCGCCGGTCACTCCGGCTCGCTTTCGCCTGCGGCGCTGCAGCAAACGAGCCTCCTGACTGTCCCGGCAATGCCGATTGCACTTGCCGTGGTTTCGGGGGAAAAATTCGGAGCATGGACCAGCATCGAGCGGCGCCCACGCCGGGTCGAATGAATCGCGAGCGGATGACGCGGGCGAGGCAGGCTTCGATCCTCGGGGCCCTCGTTGTGTTGGCGGCTGGTCGCCTGAGCGCAGCGCAGGAGAACGCGGCTGCGATTGCGCAGGAGGATGGCCCTGCTGTCGCGCCGGCCATCGCCCCCGCCGTGGGGCCGGAGAACGTCCCGGCGGTGTGGAAGGAACGCAACCTCGCGTTCTCATACGCGAGCAGCAAGACGGTGTACTCGTGCAAGGCGCTCGTCGCCCGCGTCGCGACGCTCCTGCGGGCTATCGGCGCACGCGACGACATCGAGGTGGGAGTCAAAGGCTGCATCGAGTCGGTCGTGCCTTCCGACGACCGGATCAACGATCGGTGGAATGACCGCGGTCGCATGGACGTGTTCCCCCGCTTCCACGACGCCACGATCGATCGTCGCCAGGACGTCGACCTGGAAGTCCACCTGCGAACACCCGTCGAGGTGTCGGACGAGGTCCTGGCCGAGCTGCGCAAGGACAAGTCGCGACGCGAACTCGTGTCGCGCGTCACCGGCAACCCCGCCGCGAGGTTCAACGATCCCGTGATGTTCGAGGCGCGGCGCCAGGCCGTGACGCTGTCGCGCAAGACGGTAGGACTGGAGCCCGAGGACTGCGAGCTGGTCGACCAGATGGCGCGGAGCGCGTTCGTGGACCTCGACATCAAGGTGATCCGCAGGGGCACGAGCTGTGATCCCCGCCGCCAGTCGCGCATCGCACCGGAGCTCCAGGTCGAGGCGCTGATGGTGCCTCAGCTCAGGTTAGGCGAGGTGGGCGAGCCGTCGACGGAAAACGAAGCCGGAGCCGAACCCGGGCAGCGCGATCAGCCCGGGGAGAACCTCAAGCCCACCGGCTGACCGCGGCGCGGCCGGATCAGTGCGAAGTGGATTCGACCTTGAGGTCGTAGATGACGTCCGACCGCACGCGGATATCGGTGGTCGAGCCCGCGGCCACTTCGACCGGCACCTGGGCGATGGCTTCCTTGCACGATCTGTCGGATCGCACGCTGATGGCGATGCCGCGCATGCCGGGATCCGCGTAGACGATGACCTGCTCGCCGTTGCGCAACAACGCGACGGTTTCGCCATCGAGCGACACGGCGTAGATGCACTTCCGGTCGCGCAGTTGTTCGTCCCGGGCGACCGCAATGACGCCCGCGCCGTCGCGGGGCGTCACGGCCCTGGCGCTCACAACGTCCGAGGTCGGCCGGCCGTTCGGCGGGGCGTTGGGCATGGAGACCGGGACCGGGATCCCGAGGACTCCGCACCCCGCGACCGACAGGCAAAGGATGCCGACGACGTAGCGTTTCATGACCCCCTCTGGCCCCGGAACTGCGGCGAAACATAACACCGGGATCAGGGCATATCGAGCGTGCGGGATCGCTCGGTGGGCTAGAATCCGCCAACCACGGAGGCCCCGCATGCGCTCAGGCAACCCTGTCCTCAACGACAAGTCGTTCAATCGCGCCCCTGCGCTCGGCGACGCCGGGCGCATGACGATCGAAGGCACCGTCAACAAGACGATGCTGCTGCTCACGATCTGCGTCGCGACGGCAGCGTGGACGTGGGGCCGCTTCTTCGGCACCGGCTCGTTCGCGTCGATCGGCACGCTGATGTGGATCGGCCTGATCGGCGGGTTGGTCCTTGGGCTCGTGACGGCGTTCAAGGCGCACCTCGCCCCGTACACGGCGCCGGCGTACGCCGCCCTCGAAGGCCTCGCCATCGGCGGGATCTCGGCGTTCTTCGAGTCGCGCTACCCGGGCATCGTCGTGCAGGCAGTGGGCCTCACGTTCGGCACGCTGCTGTGCCTGCTGGGCGCCTATCGTTCGGGCCTGATCAAGGTCACGCAGAACTTCAGGCTCGGTGTCGTTGCCGCCACGGGCGCCATCGCACTGCTCTACCTGGTGCAGATAGGGATCCGCGCGTTCGGCGGCTCAGGCATGGGCTTCATTCACGACAGCGGCCTCTTCGGCATGCTGTTTTCGGTGTTCGTCGTCACGATCGCGGCGCTCAACCTCGTGCTCGACTTCGACTTCATCGAGCACGGTGCCGAGCAGGGCGCGCCCAAGTACATGGAGTGGTACGGCGCCTTCGGCCTGATCGTCACGCTCGTCTGGCTGTACCTCGAGATCCTGCGGCTGCTCGCGAAGTCCCGCGACTGACGTCGCCGTCGTGATCGTCGTGCCCTCGCCCGGCCGACCTGATTCGCCCCCGACGACAAAGCGCCCGCAAAGGCTTGAAAATGCCCGTCGCCACGCCGGAGGCCCGGCGCATGCGTTGGACAGGGGGGCAATCATGAACCGCTCGATCACTGGTCTCGTGGTTCTGGCAGACGCCGCCGGGTTGTATGCGGGCGGGTCCGTGCGGTCCACCGCGCGCGAACGCGCGTTCATCGAGGAGCTCGCGTCGCGCTACGCGGAGAAGCCGTCGGAAGACCGCCGTCCGCTCGACGAGGCATATGCGCGAGCGATGGCGAAGGTGGTTGCCGATCCTCCCGACGACCTCGACGCGCGCGTGTTCCGCGCCGAGGCGCTGATGGACCTGCAGCCCTGGGACTACTACGACGAGCAGCTCCGCCCCAAGGACGGCACCGCGGAGGTCGTTTCGCTGCTCGAATCGGTCATGGCAAGGAACCCCGACCATGCCGGGGCGCTGCACCTGTACGTGCACGCGGTCGAGGCTTCCGCCGATCCGCAGCGCGGTGTCGTCGCAGCGGACCACCTGCGCACGCTTATCCCGGGGTCGGGCCACCTCGTGCACATGCCGTCGCACATCTACGCGCGCGGGGGCCGCTGGCACGACGCAGTCGTGGCGAACCAGACGGCGACCAAGGCGGACGACGACTACCTCGCCACCTGCCGGGGCAACTACCAGGGCGTGTACCCGCTCGGGTACGTGCCGCACAACCCGCACTTCCTCTGGTTCGCCGCGAGCATGGAAGGTGCGAGCGCCATTGCGGAAGGTGGGAACGCCATTGCGCGGGAAGCCGCCCTCAGGACGGCCGAGAAGGTGAACCTGCCCGTGCTCATGCGCCAGCCGGGGTTCGCGGGACTGCAGCATTACTGGATGACGCCCTGGTTCGACGACGTGCGTTTCGCGCGCTGGGAGAAGATCCGCACGGGGGCCAATCCCGCGCCGGACCTGCCGTACATCACGGCGATCTGGCACTGCGCCGACGGCCTGGCGGCTTCCCGCCAGAAGCGCGTCGACGACGCGCGGCAGCATTACGCGGCACTTGCGAAGCTCGCCGACGATCCGATCATGCCGACCCTGATGGTCTGGGACCGCTATCCGCTCGCGCACTCGGCGCGCATTGCCGAGCGCGTACTGAAATCCGAGCTCGCGTTGCTCGACGGCAGGCCCGAGGAGGCCATCACCGCGCTGCGCGACGCCGTGCAGGAAGAAGACAGGATCCCGTACGACGAGCCGCCCGGCTGGCATGCGCCCGCGCGTCACGCGCTCGGGGCAGTGCTGCTCGACGCCGGCCGCGCCGCCGACGCAGAGGCGGTGTATCGCGAGGAACTGCGGCGCAACCCGGTCAACGGCTGGTCGCTCACGGGGCTCGCGCTGGCGCTCGCCGCCCAGGGCAAGGCGGCCGAGGCCGCGACGGTGCAGAAACAGCGCGCGGTGGCCTGGCAGCACGCCGACGTGCAGCTTGCCGCCTCGCGCCTCTGAGGAATACAACGAGGCAAGGGCAGGGACATGCGAGGCAAGGGCAGGGACATGCATCCTGTAACTTGGTCGATCACCGTGGCCACGGCGGTCGTGGCGTGGCAGGTCGCGTTGCCACCGCGCGCGGCCGCCGTCGAGATGCACGGGCTCGAAGGGCTCGAGGACACCTTCGGTCGCTATGCACCGGGCGGGGACTGCAGGCGCCAGCCGCAGGTGCTCGTCGACTCGACCGGAATCACGTTCGAGCTGGCCGGGAAGAAGGAGAAGGTCACGAACCCCGAGTACGCGTTGAGTTTCGCGGGCCCGGATTACGCAGGCATCTCGAAGTGGCTGTTCCCGTTCCGCAGCGGCGACGGTTACCCGATCATCATGATGTTCAACGCCGACGAGAAGCGGGGCAGCCTCGTGATCGCGGGACACGATGAAGGCTGGCAGGGCGGTCCGCAGCTGGCCCCGCGCAACGCGGCGCTGGTGCAGGGTTCGCCCTACGCGCGCTGCAAGTGACGTAGCGGCCGTCGTCCGGCGGCTTCACTCGACGTAGCGCACGGCCGCGACCGCGGCCGTCGCTGCGGCGTCGATGTCGACTGAACTCTCGTCGCGCGCGAGCACGGCGATCGAACCCTGGCCGGTCGGCACGATGACTCCGCGGTAGCCGCGCTCGTCGAACGGCGTGCGACCGTCGACGGCCACGTGCCGCAGCACCATCAGCGTGACCGGCCCGTCGGGTTGCTGCACGACTACGTGCGGCACGAACCGGCCGCGAAACCAGCAGCGCTCCGCATACGTGACCGAGATCGAGGCTGCCGGCAGCTCGACGCCGGAGCCGTCGAGTTCGCGACGGCGACCCTCGTCCGCCAGCACGCCGCGCGTGGCCCACGCGCCGGGTTCATGTGCGATGTGCGCGACGACCGCGCTTGCGAGCGATTCGCGCGGGAACGTGAGCCACAGCAGCCCGGCGAGCAGCCCGAGGCCGGCGACGCCGGCCGCGAGCGCGAGCGGCTGACGCGCGAAAGCCCTGGCTGCCGCGCTTCGAGGATCCGTTGCGACGAGCCGTGGCGCGCCTGGCAGTGCAACTTCGGGCACCGGCACGGACATCGCGCAGCGCAATGCCGCATTCATCGCCTGCAACCGAACCGCCTCGGCCGTACATGCCGCGCACTGCGCGAGGTGCGTGATCAGTCCGGCCTCGCGGCTCATCGGGTTGGCGCCCAAGGCCTCGCGTGCAGCATCACAGTTCATCGCCCGACCTCGCCCGCGCGGTCGAGAACGTCGCTGCGCAGTCGCTGCCGCGCGCGACAGAGCCGTGTATGCACCGCACCCGGCGTCGTGCCCAAGTGGGTCGCGATCTCCTCTGCCGAATATCCCATCAGCACCTGCAGCACCAGCGGTTCCCGGTACTCTTCCGGCAAGGCGAACAGCGCCGCACGCAGTTCGCGAACGTTCTCGTCCTCGGCGCGGCCGAGTGCGGGATCCTCGATCGCCGCGAGCGAATCGACGTCGACAGTCTCGAGGCGTCGCCGCTCGTGCAGGCGTGCGTGCTCCCGGCGTGCTATCGTGAGCAGCCACGGGCGCGCCGCGGCGTCGTCGGACAGCCTGTCCAGCGAACGCCATGCGCGCAGCAGCGTCTCCTGCACCACGTCGTCGGCCACGCTGCGATCGCGGGCGAGCCAGAACGCGAACCGGTAGAGGTCCGCGCGCAGGGGCCCACACAGCTGCTCGAAGCGGCGTCGCCTCGCGTCGTTCAAGGCATTCCCCGTGAGTAGACCGTGGTGGGGGTCGGTTCCTTACGTGCCGCCGATGATACCGGTGCCGGGGTGGTGGCCCCCTCCTGCGGCAATTTCCGGCCGGTGCGTAAGGAATCGCGGCACTGCCCGGTCCCCTTCCACGACGCCGCCCTGCACACCGGTCCGGGCCGCGTCTCGAGGAGCCGATCGACCGGGACTGGCAATACCCACAGGAGTCGAGGAATGAACCACATGAAGTCGCTCGCGATCGCCGCCGCCGTCGGCGGGATGCTCTCGCTCGCCGCCCACCAGGCCTCGGCCGGCGACATGGATGCGGGCAAGGAGAAGTGCTACGGCGTGGCCAAGGCAGGGAAGAACGACTGCGCGACGGCCAGCCATTCGTGCGCGGGTCACTCGAAGATGGACGACGACGCGACGGAGTGGAAGTACGTGCCCAAGGGCGAGTGCGAAAAGATGGGCGGCAAGCCCGAAGCCGCAAAGAAGGCGGGCTGATCCCGCAGGGACGCCCGGCGCTCGGTGCCGGGCCACCCCTTACCCCCGGCGCGCCTCACGAGGATTCCCGCATGCTCACCGTCCTGCGTCGTGCCAATGCGCTGGCCGCCGTCGCATCGCGCCCGTTCGAAGACCTGCTGCTGCTGGCCATGCGGCTCTATGTCTCCTGGCAGTTCCTCATCTCCGGCTGGCTCAAGCTGCAGGACTGGGAGTCGACGCTGTTCCTGTTCCGCGAGGAATACCGTGTCCCCGTGCTGCCGCCCGCGGCCGCGGCCGTGTTCGGCACCGCCGGCGAGCTGCTGTTCCCGCTGCTGCTCGTCGTTGGGCTGCTCACTCGTTACGCGGCGCTCGGGCTCGCGCTCGTCAACGTCATGGCCGTGGTCTCCTACGCGCACGTGCTGCTCGCGGCAGGGTTCGAGGCGGCGATCGGGCAGCACTACCTCTGGGGCACGCTGCTGCTGGTGATCCTTGTGTTCGGGCCGGGGCGCTTCGCGCTCGACTCACTGGTCGAGCGGGCGAGGCGTTGACAGGGGGTGCGCAGCCGTGTGAGTAGTTGTACGACTGTTTCAATCAGTCGTTCAACACAGCTGCAACCACCGTGATCGCCCGCACCGCCCGCGTCCCCGCGCCGGTTACGATCGAAGCCAGCGCGGGATGTACGCGGCACCGGGCCGGCTCGCGGAGAAGTGGGCCCAGGCCCGCCGGTTCTTTGAAGACGACATCGCCTCGGGCTTCGTGCGCGTCCAGGCCGAGCTTTACGCGGCGAGCCTGTCGAACCCTGCACTGCGCGAACAGTTCGTGCCACGCATCCACGCCTGGAAACAGGTCGTGCTCGACGCGACGCGCGATGCACTGGAAAAGCACCGGCCGCCTTGCCAACTACGGCGCCGACGACACGGTCGACTACCGCGCTGTCACGACGCAGTCGCTGGTCGACCGCGCACTCGCGGCGACGCATGCGCCGGTCCGGTATGCCGCCGTCTACACCGACCGCGCGGCACGGCGGCACGGCAGATCGCCGAGGTGCTCGACAATCGCAGATGCATTGCGACACGACAGGAGGGTCAAGACCATGCGCAGGGCGATGGGATTCCCGTGCGGCGTTGTCGCCTACGCCTTCTTCTTCGGCACGTTCCTTTGTCTGATCGGCTTCCTCGCCAACGTGCTGGTGCCGAAGGGCTGGCTGCGGCGCTGCTCTGGAGTGGCTATGTCGCGGGGGAGTGGCTATGTCGCGGGGTTCGGGCTCGTGCTGCTGTCCACGTTCGTGATCGACCATTTCGACCTGTTCGGGCTGCGGCAGGTGACGCTCAACCTGCTGCGCCGCCACTACTCGCATCCGCCGTTCCGGGTCATCTTCTTCTACAAGTTCGTGCGCCACCCGCTGTACCTGGGGTTCCTGGTCGCATTCTGGTCGACGCCGCACATGACGCTCGGGCGCTGCGTGTTCGCACTCGGGATGACGGCGTACATCTTGGTCGGGATGCGGTTCGAGGAGCGCGATCTCGAGAGCCTGCTCGGCGAGGACTACCGTCGCTATCGGGCGCGGGTGCCGGCACTGCTGCCGCGCCCTGGCCGCGTGCACGAGACGGTAAAAGTCCGCGGCGAGGCCTCCGGCGCCGCTCGAGGCTGACGCCGGGTCACGGAGACGCGACGCCGCCCAAGACGTTGGCGTGCACCGCGCGCACGATTTCCGTGTCTGCACCGGCCACGACGTGCAGCCCGGCCGACTGCGGGCCGAGTGTCGTGGCATTGAGCGTGATCCGTATGCGGCACGACGCGCCCGGGAAAATGTAGTCGCACTGCCGCGACCGGCTGAATGCCTCGCGGTCGGCGCCGGCGAGCCAGCTTTCGCGCACGGGCAGCGTCGACCGGCCGGTATTGCGCAACCAGAAACTCAGTGAGCTCCTGGTGCCGAGCGCACGGTCGCCGAACTCGAGCGTCGCGGGATTGAGCGCGAACTCGAACACCGGCGTGCGGACTTCGCCGCGCCAGTGCACATAGACGTCGTATTCGTCGCCTGCGTCGCCCCCCCGAGCGCGATCGTTGGGCACGAGCGGCGTGTCCGTGTCGAAGAACACGAAGCGTCCGTCGCCGGTGAGGGTCGCGAGCAGGCCCACCACCCGCGTGGGTCCGCCCTGGTTGTCGACGCTAGCCCGCTCCGTCGTTTGTCCGATGCGGTCGCGCACGAAGATGCCGGCGCCGAAACCGTCCGTCGTCGCGTCGGAGGCGTTCGAGTAATAGGCCACGTAGCGGCCGTCGTCGCTTACGGAGGGCCAGAGCGCGAGGCCGTCGGAACTGGCGCCTCCGGTCGCGCGACTGATCCACTCGAGCAACCCGCTGCCGCGGTCGAGCAGGGCGACGTCATACGTGGCGTTCGTGTCCCCGGGCGCGAGCGGCGCCGCGTCCGCCCACGCGACAAAGCGGCCGTCCGCGCTGACGAACGGATGAACGGGGAAACCCGCACCGGTCGACGACGTCTCGCGACGGCCGCTCGAGCGGTCGTAGAGATGCACTTCCTGCGCGCACGTGTAAGCGACGAAGCGGCCGTCGGCACTGATCGCGACCTGACCCGCGCAATCGGCTATCCGCTGGGTCGAATGCTGGTCCCGATCGCGCAGGTACAGGCCGCCCTGGGTCCACGTCTCGCCCTGCACCAGGTCGGTGGCCCACGATGCGAAGACCACGAAGCGTCCGTCCGCGGTCACCGCGGGAAAGGAGCCATCGCGCGCGGTCGTTCCGCTCCCGCCATCGACGCTCACGAGCTCCGTCGTACCGAGCTCGAGGTCTCGCAGGTAGATAGCCCAGAGCGCATCGGGATTGCCGGGAGCCAGGTCAGTGGAGTTCGACTCGAATACGACATAGCGTCCGCGCGCGCCGATCGAGGGGCGCCAGCTCGTGTGGTTCCCCGGGACTCCCGACGCCGACACGTTCACCTGCTGGTAATCGCCGGTCCAGCGATCCTTCACGAACACGTCGAACGCCCCGTCGTCGTCGTCGGTGGCGCCGAACACGGGCGACTGTGACGAGAACACCACGTAGCGGCCGTCGCGACTCGCGCCGTGAACGGAGTCGAGGAAACCGCCGGCCGCACGATGCGTGGCCGGGATTGCCGTGACGAGGTTCGTGTCGCCGGGCGCGGCTGCGGCCTGCAGCGCGCATAGCCCTGCCAGCAGGAGAGCGCAGCGCGCGATCCGTCCGCGCGCACGGCCAACGATCACGCCCGCGCGCTCGGCAGGCGTGAATTCGATCGATTCCATTCGACCTCCCCGGAAGAATCACTTTTTCAGTGTCTCGGGGAGGACGTTGCGCCGATGACGACGGCGGTGCTTTCGGAGTGTGTGCCGAGCCGACGTAGGCGCACGCCGTGGCGCATGCGCGACCGGCTGGACGGTCGCGCCGGTCAGCGCAGCGAGCCGGGGCAATCCCCGGCAGGCATCACCACTCCTCGTTGAATGCCGGGTTCGCCTGCATCACGGGCAGTGCGTCGTACCAGTCGTAGGAGTCGGTCGGGCTCGGCGTGGTTATGCGCACCCAGATCATGTAGTTCACGTGCAGCTGGTCGCGTGCGTAGCGGAACAGCTCAGGCATGGTCCAGTATTTCGTCGATCCGCCCGTCTCGTGCAGTGCGCGGTAGCAGATGCCCTCGACCTGCGAGAACAGGTGCATCTGGCCGAGGTACTGCGTGTAGTAGGGGTAGGACCTGGTGACGAGCGGCACATCGTCGGGCAGCACGTCGGGACCGCCCATCACGACACCCTTGGGGCCGACCGCCTTCGCCACCGTGCCGATGTAGCTCTGGTTGCCCGCGAAGAAGTTCTGGTACCAGAACACGCGCGACGTCGGCATGCTCGTCAGCGCCGACTCGAACATGTCGATGTACGCGTCACGGTACTTCTCGGGCGTGTATGCATGCGTCTCGAGCTGCGCGTCGTCGAATCCCATCGAGGTTTCCTGGGTCGCGATCCCCTCGAAGTTGGGATGCGCGTCGAAGCGGCCCAGCGCCTGGGCCAGTGCCTTCCAGCGCGTCACCACGTACGGGTCCCAGCGCAGCACGGTGTAACCGCCGATCCGGTTCGGCAGGGTGTATGCGTCGAGGTACGCGGGCGTCGGTCGCTCCAACGTGAAAGTCTTGTCCTCGATCATCACGATCAGCTGCATGCCGTAGCTCTGCGCCCAGTTGAGGTCGGCCTGGATCGCTGAGAGGTCGTAGCTGCCCGGCGTCGGCTCGAGCTTGCGCCACGTGTATCGCTTCATGATGCCGACCACGCCCGGCCGGATCGCGTCATTCATGTACTTGAGCGCACCGTGGCTGCGCAGCAGCGCAGTGTAGTGACCGGGGTTGAACTTGCGCGCGGTCTGGTAGGGACCCTTCGGCGCCGCCGTACCACAGGGATCCTCGCCCTGCAGCGAAACCGGGAAAGACGCTTCCACGGCGTCCGCCAGCGTGGTCCCGATGAACACGCGAACTGGAGTGCCGCCGGTGCTCTTGAGGCAGATCTGCGACGTCGCCGGAGTCCAGAAATACGCACCGTCGAGGCTGTTGACGGCGGCGTCGAACTCGATGACGAGCGACTTGTCCGCGGCGATCCTGACGACGTCCGTGCTCTCGAGCTTGATCGGCGAGAACGAGTTCACGCCGCTGGTCGCGGTGACGACGCCTCCGAAGACCTGCGGCGTCGTCGGTCCTGCGATCAGGCGAACCTGCCACTTGCTGCCGGTAACCTGGGTCACCAGCAGACCGCTGTCGACAGCCGCCGCGTCCGCGGCGGGCACAAATGCGGTGGCGGCGAGCGCGACCGCGAGCAATCCGAAAGACCTGAACATGCCATCACTCCCATGTGTTCCGAAGCCGCTGGTGACAGGCTCGACGCGGCAGCGAGGAGTGGCCTCGCAGACTGCCGGGCGAGTCGAACGACGCGGCGAATGCATCGCTTCGAGTGCGGCGAAAGTCTGCGCCCGCGGGCGCGCACGCAATTCGAGACGGTGCCGAATCGGTTGCGTAATTGACGCTGAAATCGCGGTTTTTTTCCGATGATTTTGCGCGCACGTCACGGATCTGTGACGACGCTCGCAGCGCGCACGAAGCGCGCAATGATGTGCGGCGCGTGCAACGTGAACCTCGTCACGCTGCGCGCGCCGTGCTGGCTGCTGGATCGAGTCGAAGCCGGAGCCGCGCGACGTTGCCGCCGCGCCCGCCTCATCGTGCAGGAGTGCTGGAGGTCTCGAGGCGTCGATACTTCGCGAGGATCTGCCGCAGCCGCGCGTGGTCGATCGCGACGAGACGGTGTCCGTCGATCCCGGTCATCGTCTCGGCGGCCACCATCGCGTTGACGATCGCCTCCTCGACCGCGAGCACCGTGGATTCGAACAGTCCGTCCATCTGGTCGTTCGGCAGGAACTTCGCCTCCTGCAGACCGGCGACCCCTGCCGCCGCCCCGGCGTTCGCCGTCGAGAACGCGAGGAAGATGTCGCCGGACCCGTTGCCCGCCGTGCCGCCCGTGCGCGAGACCCCCATCGCGGCCCGCGCCGCGATGCGCTTCAATTGCGTGGGCAGCAGCGGCGCGTCCGTGGCGACGACGACGATGATCGATCCGAGTTCGTCCGGCTTGCCGTACTGGGTGGTGAACGGCGCGTCCTCGGGCCACTCGCGGCCGACCGGAACTCCCGCGACCTGCAGCTGCCAGCGACGGCCGAAGTTCGACTGCACCAGTACGCCGACCGTGTACTCGCCGGCGTCCCGGATGCGCAAGCGACGCGACGCCGTGCCGGTGCCTCCCTTGAACTCGAACGTGTGCATCCCGGTGCCGCCGCCGACGTTGCCTTCGGCGATGCGGCCGCCGTGCGCCGAATCGAGTGCGGCGAATGCGTGCTCCGGCTTCACGTGGAAGCCGTTCAGGTCGTTGAGGTAGCCATCCCAGGTCTCGGCGACAATGGGCAGGCCCCATAGTTCCTCGGCCAGGCGGTGGCGCACCATCCAGTCGACCACGGCGTCGCGTACGACCCCGACGCTGTGCGTGTTGGTGATCAGCACCGGCGTCGTGACGAGCCCCGACTCCTCGACCCAGATCGTGCCGGTCATCTCACCGTTGCCGTTGCCGACGGCATAGGCGCCGAATACGGGGCCGGGGGTGGCGCGGCCGCGCGGCAGGATCGCCGTGACGCCGGTCCGGACCGGTCCCTTGCCGACCTGCAGGGCGCCTTCGCCCTCGATGAGCGTGGAGTAGCCGACTTCGACGCCCGCGACGTCGGTGATCGCATTGAGCGGGCCCGGCGTGCCCGCGAAGGGGATTCCCAGGTCGCGACCGCGCGGTCGCTCGCCGGCGTGGCTGCCGGCCGGGGGAAGCGCGGCGAATGCGCAAAGTGCGATGCGCGCGACGAGTCCCGGATTCTTCATCGATGCCTTCCCCGGTAAAACAGGGGCGGCATCTTGCCACGACGGGTCGCGCGTCGCGAAAACGCGCGCGCGATGGGATCAGCCGACGCTATCCCGCTCCGCGACCAGCCGGGCCTGGCTCAGGACAGGATCGAGCGCCGCGGTGACGGGGTAACGGTGGTCGGCCCGGAGTATCGCCACCTCGCTGCGGATGCTGTCCGGACCACGGCACCGAACAGCAGCGGCACGCCATACCGATCCAGAATGGCTGCGACGAGGCCCAGGTGGCGAATGGAGGCCAAGTGGACCTGCACGACTTCCAGGATAGCGTGCTCTTGGATAGCGCGCTCTTGGGCGGGAGAACGCCGCGCGGGGCGGTTCGCGCGGGGACGCCTCGATTCAGCGGGCGCCGGCGACGTCGCGTTGCGGCACGAGTTCTTCGAGTGCCTCGTCGAAACCGGCGTCGTCGACGACCTCGGGCAGCCGCAGCGGTTGCCGTGCCCAAGGCATGTCACCGATCACGGATTCCATTCCGGTGAACGCGCGCTGGCAAACCCAGCAGCGACGATCCGCGGTGTTGCTCGGCGCACGACACGTCGGGCAGATCACGATCATGATGCAGACCCCGCTATGCTTAGCTGTGGGCAAAGCTGTGGGTAAACAGCCTAGCGAGCGCGTCCCCCGGCCGGTGTAGGCCCGGTCTTACTCATAGGAAAGTCGAAGCTTACGCAGCGAACCGGGCGCTGGTGTGGCGCCGTACTTCGCTTCGCTCGAGTGCTCGCGCGGCGCCATGTACTCCAATCAGCGAGCACGTCCCCGGTCCGGCCGCTCGAGCCACCACATGAGACCCCCGCCGAGCAGCAGCACGCCCAGGCCAGCCAGCGCACCGAGCCTCACGTACTCGACGCTGGACCAGACCACGAACAGGCAGGACGCGCAGAAGACCAGCGGGATGAACGGGTAGAGGGGCACGCGGAAGGGTCGCGGCAGGTCGGGACGGCGCAGCCGCAGGACGATGACGGCGAATCCGCTCGCGCAGAGGAAACCCCAGAACACGGGCGACGTGTAGTCGATCATCGTCGCGAAGCCGTCGCGTGAATACGTGCCGAGCCCCACCAGCAGCACGCCGACCGCTCCCTGCGAGACGATGCCGCGGACCGGAATTCCGCGAGCGTCGTCCCACTGTCCGAGGTGCGCGAGACGCGGCCAGTCGGCCGCGGTCGCATAGGTGGTTCGGGCGCCGACGACGATCGTCGCATTGATCGAGGTCAGCGTCGCCATCGAGATCGCGAGCGCCGTGACGATGCCTGCCGCGTCGCCGAACGCAAGCCCGATCACGTCGGACGCCGGCGTGCGCGACCCGGCGA
>CAVQQX010000109.1:0-5056 GCA_963714645.1 uncultured Gammaproteobacteria bacterium | reverse complement strand
TATGTCCTGTACTCGTTCGTCCGTCTTGCTGGCGACACGATCGCCCGCGAGCGGCAACCAGAACGACGGCCAGCCCGAGCCCGAGTCGTACTTGGTGTCCGAGGGGAACAGCTCCGTACCGCAGACGACGCACGCATAGACGCCCTTCGCCTTGTTGTGGAGCAAGTGGCCCGTGAACGGCCGCTCGGTCGCCTTCTGCTGGGTGATCCGATACTGCTCCTCCGTGAGGCGGGAACGCAGGTCCGGGGACGGGCGTTCATCCTGCTTGGGGTCCGTCATGGCGTGTAGCTCCTGCTCCGCGGTCGGGCGGAGAAGGATCGGACGAAGCGGAGGAAAAGGAAAGCGTCCGCGGCGGGTCGATCGCCCACGCGGGTGCCTGGTGGGCGGCGAGCAGGTCCGGCGCGCCGACCAGCATGAAGAGTCCCACGCCTGCCGCGAACGCGACCGCCAGCAGGGCGGTGACGATTACCGCCCTGCCCTGGACACGAAAGACGACCAGCAGGTCGTCGCAGTCATCGAGCCACATGATCAGACGTTCCATGGCGCTCCGGGATGCCTACACCGCGTAACGATCGAGCGCAGCCGTGCGCAGAGGGAGCCTGCGCCTGCGAACGTGCACACCGAACCGGCGCCTGCTTACTTGCCCTTGTTGCCGTCGAACGCGCCGCGGGCCTTGTCGGCCCAGTTCTTGTAGCTCGACACGCTGTACAGCGATTTCGCGATCACGGCCTGGCGCGATGGCGGCGACGGCTGTCGCACGCGGTCGAGCCAGGAGTTGTATGCATCCCATCCGTCGGCGGCGGCGCCGAACTTGGAACCTGTCCGGCTCGCCGCGCCCGCGGGCTCCGCGGTTGCAGTGGCCCGGGGGCGGGTCGCAGGCGTGGCCGGCGGCACGATGGGCGCCGGCGCCGCGGAATCGTCCGTGGCGCCTGTGGTGCGGGGTATGCCCGCGCGCGCGCCGGCAAGCATCGGCGGCTTGCGCTCGTTCGCTCCATTTCTGCGATCGGCCATGGCAGTGAGGGACGCTACGCGTCGAGAGGGTCGGCGTCCGGTACTGGGTCACACTCTGGCCGGGGTCGCGCGTGTCGATGCGTCCTGGCCGGTGCGACCTTATGACCAATCAGCAGGTGTTTCCGCGAACCAGCCGACCGTACGGCCAGCGATCGCCGCACGCACCGCGCCTGCGCCCGATTCCGGCTCGCGGCGGAACCCTCGCACGGCGCATGTCACGATCAGGAAGGCGGCGGTTCGCAGCCCCGGTTCGCAGCCCCTATGACGCTCGGGCGGCGTCAGGCCACGATGCGGTAACAGGGCTTGTATTCCCCCGAGAGCTTCATGCGCCGCTGCCGCACGAACGACGCCAGCAGCGCGTCCAGCGGCTGCATCAGCTCCGGGTCGCCGTGCAGCTCGAACGGCCCGTGCTGGTCGACGAGCTTCAGGCCGGCTTCCTTGACGTTGCCGGCGACGATGCCGGAGAAGGCGCGGCGCAGGTCCGCCGCGAGCAGGTGCGCGGGCATCTCGCGGCGCAGGTTCAGCGCGGCCATGGACGCATGCGTGGGCTCGAACGGCAGCTGCAGCTCGTGCGGGATGCGCAGCAGCCAGTTGAAGTTGTAGGCATCGCTCTTGCGTCGTCGGAATTCGCGCACGGCCCCCATGCCGCGCAGCATCTCGCGTGCGACCTCCGCCGGGTCGTCGACGATGATCCGGTAGCACCGGCGCGCCCGCTCGCCGAGCGTGCCGGCGAGGAACGCGTCGATCTGGCCGAAATACTCCTCGCTGTCTCGCGGGCCGGTGAACACGACCGGGAACGGCTGCGGCTCATTCGCCGGGTCGAGCAGGATCCCGACGAGGTAGAGGATCTCCTCGGCCGTGCCGGCGCCACCTGGGAAGACGACGATGCCGTGGCCCAGCCGCACGAACGCCTCGAGCCGCTTCTCGATGTCCGGAAGGATCACGAGCTGGTTGACGATCGCATTGGGCGGCTCGGCCGCGACGATACCGGGCTCGGTCATGCCGACGTAGCGGCCGCTGCCGATGCGCTGCTTGGCGTGGCCGACCGCCGCGCCCTTCATCGGGCCTTTCATCGCCCCCGGGCCGCAGCCGGTGCAGACGTTGAGCCCGCGCAGGCCGAGCTCGTAACCGACCTTCTTGGTGTACTCGTATTCCTCGCGGTTGATCGAATGCCCGCCCCAGCAGACGACGACGTCGGGACGCACGCGGGGCATCAGTACGCCGGCATTGCGCAGCACGCGGTAGACGGCATTGGTGATGCCCTGCGATTCGCGCAGCTCGACGCTGCCATGCTCGTACACCTCGCCGTGGATGTAGAGGATGTCGCGCAGCACCGCGAACAGGTGTTCCTGGATGCCGCGGATCATGCGGCCGTCGACGAACGCCGACGCCGGCGCATTGTGCAGCTCGAGCTTGACGCCCCAGGCCTGGCGCATGATGCCGATCTCGAAATCGGCATACCGGTCGAAGATCGCGCGCGCGTCGTCCGTCTCGCCCCCGCTGTTCAGCACCGCGAGCGAGCAGCGCCGGTAGAGCGGGTAGAGCCCGCCACGCGAGGAATCGAGCAGCCGGTCGACTTCCTGCTGCGAGAGGTTCTCGAGGCTGCCGGTGGGCGAGACGCGCGCGTCGACGAAATCCGCAGGGGTGTCGTCCGGCGCGCCAACCGGCATCGCGACCTCCGCGCGACGCATCATGGTCAGGGCCGGATCTCGATCGACGTTCCGACCGTCGTCCGCAGCCAGACGTCGACCATGTCCGCGTTCGTCAGGGCGATGCAGCCGTCGGTCCAGTCGCGGTTGGCGTAGAAGTCGGAGGGGCGCCGCGGCACGTTCGGCTGGCCGTGGATCATGATGAGCCCGCCCGGCTTCCGGCCATTCTCCTTGGCCCAGGCCATGTCCTCGCGGTTGGGATACGAGACCTGGATGGCGAGGAAGAACTCGCTGCGCGGATTGCGCCGCACCAGCTGGTACTTGCCTTCCGGCGTGCGGAAATCGCCTTCCTGCTGCTTGTGCCCATACGGATTCAGGCCGAGCTTGACCGGGTACTCGGCGATCACGCGGTCCTGCCGCAGCAGGTAGAGCCGACGGTCGCCCTTGTCGACGACGACGCGGTCGGCAGGTTCGAAAGAGCCGCCGTTCGAGCCGTAGCGCGGGGCCGGCGTCGCGGTACCGAGCGGCGCCTGGGAGCCGACCTGGGGCACGCTGCCCCCGGCGTCGTTGAACGCGAGCGAGGCGAGCGGCGTGGCGTTTGCCGTCGGCGCGGTCCGCGAGGGTGTTCCAGCCGAGGCGTTGGCCGGGGCCGTCGGGGCCCCCGGCGGCGGCGCCGTGGCCGGAGCAGCGTTCGCTTGCGTCGTGCCGCTGCCCGCCGGGGCCGCGGACGAATTGGACGATATGGAACTGAATCCCTGCGCCTGGACCAGGAGGGGCGCCAGCAGCAGCAGGCCCAGCGCCGACAGCGCGCCCGATCGAAGCGCAGTGCGTGGGGGCCGTGCGATGGAACGGCAGGAGCGGCGTGCGGCGAGGGTCATGGCCCGAAATTATAGCTTCGGGCGGGGCTCGGCTGTGCCGTGGCTCACGCGCCCGAGGTTTTGCGATCGGACGAGAGCCGTTTCGGTTCCTCGTCGAAAATCCCCACTACGTCCAGTTTCTCGTTGCCGCGCAGCGTTTCGCCGCCGCGTACGACCACGCTGTCGCCCGGGCGCAGGGTGCCGTCGACTGCGATCCAGTCGCCGTCGGCGACGCCCGCCTTCACCGCCACACGCTCCGCGCGCTTCCCGCCGTTGATCCGGACGACGTAGAGGCTGTCGGCACGGATGACCAGTGCGTCGCGCGGCACGGAGAGCCGCCGCTGGGGCTCACCCGGCGGCAGGCGCACCTGTACGGTATTTCCCGCGGCGAGCAGCCCGTCGACGGGCGGCGCAGCGGCTCGCGCAAGTACTCCGCCCGGGACCGACGCGGCCGGCGGGTCCAGGGCCGGGGACGCCTAGTCGCTGGCGGCGGAACCCTCTAAGGTGCGAAGACCGGGAATGCGACGCTTCCGGAGCACCGGAGGAAGGATGCAGACGAGGACACTGGGCCAACGGGGACTCGAGGTGTCGGCGCTCGGCCTCGGCTGCATGGGCATGAGTTCCGGCTACGGTCCGCCGGGCGAGAAGAACGCGATGATCGCCGTGATCCGCGGAGCATACGAACGCGGCGTGCGCTTCTTCGACACCGCGGAAGTCTACGGGCCCTATGCGAACGAGGAACTGGTCGGGGAGGCACTCGCGCCGTTCCGCGACGAGGTGGTGATCGCCACCAAGTTCGGCTTCGCACTCGACGACACCGGCAGGCAGACGGGCCTCGACAGCCGGCCGGACCACGTCCGCGAGGTGGCCGACCAGGCGCTCCGGCGGCTGCGCACCGACAGGATCGACCTCTTCTACCAGCATCGCGTGGATCCGCGCGTGCCGATCGAGGATGTCGCAGGCGCCGTGCAAGAGCTGGTCCGGCAGGGCAAGGTGCACCACTTCGGCCTGTCCGAGGCGGGCGTGAAAACGCTGCGGCGCGCGCACGCCGTGCAGCCGGTCACTGCGCTGCAGAGCGAATACTCGCTGTGGTGGCGTGAACCCGAGGCCGAGATCCTGCCGACGCTCGAGGAACTCGGCATCGGATTCGTGCCATTCAGCCCGCTCGGCCGCGGTTACCTGACGGGCAAGATCGACGAATACACGCGCTTCGACGGAGGGGACTTCCGCAACGCCGCGCCGCGCTTCTCCGCCGAGGCACGCAAGGCCAACCGGGCGATCGTCGACCTGATCGGCGCCATCGCGACGCGGCACGGTGCGACGCCCGCACAGGTGGCGCTCGCCTGGCTGCTCGCACAGCGGCCGTGGATCGTACCGATCCCGGGGACGACCAAACTGCACCGGGTCGAGGAGAACCTCGCCGCCGCCGGACTCGAGCTGACAGCAGCCGACCTGCGCGAACTCGACGCCGCCACCAGGCAGATCGTCGTGCAGGGCGACCGGTACCCGGCGCACCTCGCGAGTGCCATCGACCGCTAG
>CAVQQX010000108.1:0-10795 GCA_963714645.1 uncultured Gammaproteobacteria bacterium | reverse complement strand
TCCGACCAGGTTGACGACGACGTCGCATCCGGCGAATTCGCGGACGAGACTGGCCGGGTCGTGCACGTCCGCCCGTACGAGCCGCAGCAGCGGCAGGACGCCGAGCTCGCGATGACTCGTCGGGTTGCGCGTGAGCAGCTTGACCTCGCGGCCCTGCGCCCCGAGGCGCGCAACGACCTCGCGACCGATGAATCCGGTGCCGCCGAGCACGCAGACCTCGTGACTGGACATGGGGCGCTTGCGTACCCTGCGGCTTCCCGCTTGCGACCGTGGGCGGGGCATCAACGGATCGGGATCACCAGCATTGCGTTGCCGCGCCTGATCTGCAGCACGAAGGCCGACTGTCCCTCCGTCGCGCGCTCGAATTCCGCGAGGTTGGCGACGCGGGTGCGACCGACGGCCAGCACGACGTCGTTGGTGCGCAAGCCGCGTTGCGCCGCCGGACTGCCGTCCGCCACGCTGCGGATCAGCACGCCGCCGTTCGCGCCGTCGGCGAAGATCGCACCTTCGAGCCCCGGGTGGGAGCCCGCGGCCTTCGCTTCCGCCGCCTGGTCGCGCTCGCTGATCATGACGGTGAGGCGGCGCGGCTTCGCATCGCGCAGCAGCGAGATGTCCACCTTCTCGCCGATACTCAGCAGGCCGATCGCGTTGCGCAGCTGACCGGCGTCGCGCACCGGACGGTTGTTGACGGCCGTGATGACGTCGCCCGCCTTCATGCCTGCCTTTTCCGCCGCGGAGCCTTCCACGACCTGCGAGACGAGTGCGCCCTGGATGCCGTCGGGCAGCCCCATGCTCTGCGCGATCTCGGGCACCAGCGTCTGGATGTTCACGCCGAGGACGCCGCGCTTGACCTTGCCGTACTTCACGAGCTGGTCCATCACGATCTTCATCATGTTCGACGGGATCGCGAAGCCGATGCCGATGTTGCCGCCCGTGCGCGAGAGGATCGCCGAGTTGATGCCGACGAGCTGGCCGCCCAGGTTCACGAGCGCGCCGCCGGAATTGCCGGGATTGATCGACGCGTCGGTCTGGATGAAGTCCTCGTAGCCTTCCGGGTTGATGCCGGAGCGGCCGAGCGCGCTCACGATGCCGGACGTGACGGTGTGCCCGAGGCCGAACGGGTTGCCGATCGCGACGACGAAGTCGCCGACTTCGGCGCGGTCGGAATCGGCGATCGGCAGGTCGATGAGGTTGCCGGCCTGCACCTTGAGCACGGCCACGTCCGAGCCGGGATCGGTGCCCACCACCTTGGCCTTGAGCGAGCGGTTGTCGAGCAGCTGCACGGTGATGTCGGTGGCGTTTTCGACGACGTGCGCGTTGGTGACGATGTAGCCGTTCTTCGCGTCGACGATCACGCCCGAGCCGGCGCTCTGGAATTCCCGCTGCAGCGGCGTGTTCGGCACGTCGAAGAAGCGACGGAAGAAGGGGTCGTTGAGCAGCGGATTCTGCTCCTGCACGGTGCCGCGCGTCGCGATGTTCACGACGGCCGGGCTCACGCGCTTCAGCATCGGCGCGAGCGAAGGCACGGGGGTATCGCCGGCGCTGGTCGGCAGCTGCGCGCCGGCGACCGAGGTCCAGGTTGCGAACGCAACGGCGACGAGGCTGGGTTTGAACTTCATTTGCAGTGATTTCCTCGGGGTCTGAATCGACGCGACCGGCGGGCGCGCGAGTCTAGCAGAGGCGTTTTGCGCGCCTCGTCGCGGCACGGTCAGGCTTGGGACTGCTGCGGGCCGTTGCGAGTTCCAATGCGCGGCTGGCATTCACGCGGACATCGGTACGCTGCGCCGGCAATCGCGGCTCGCGAATGTCGGCCGTCGGCGCGTGGACAGTGCAATCCGCTGTGCGCGGCCTGTGGACAAACTGTGGGACGACAGTGCGTGCATAGTGGATAGATGGAACCACAAGATATTGTGTTCGCTTGCGGATATATCTCTTGACGACAGCCCGGTTTCGCGCATGGTGGGAGGATCCGGAACGTATCTTGCAAGTTACTGAAAACGCCAGCTTTTTTTGCATTGCGATGCGACATGATGCAGTCTTCGGAACCTGTTGACGGGCGTGCGGACGGCGCATAGTGTTCGCCCCCTGACCCTATATGTTGTGTCTGTACGAGCGCCCGCCGGGAGGCCTGGACGGGTGTTTCCGAGCAGTCCGTTGCGGGTCGGAGGGTCGATCGACGCCCGGGCCGCGCGGCCCCCGCACGATCGATCCGGGGGTTCGCTTTCAATGATGTCTTTCAACGACTTGTGATCCGGGGAGCCGTGTCGCCGCAATGAGCACCGCCGTGAAACTGCAATCCAGAGACGCCCGCAGCATCCCGTTCCAGGAAGCGTCGCTGGACATCTGGGACAAGAAGTACCGCTTGTCCGCCAAGGATGGGACGCCGATCGACCGCACGATGGACGACACTTACAAGCGGGTCGCGCGGGCGCTTGCCGACGTCGAGACGCCTGAGCTGCGCGAGAAGTGGTACGAGCAGTTCCTCTGGGCGCTGCGTCGCGGGGCGATCCCGGCCGGGCGGGTTACCTCGAATGCCGGCGCGCAGGAACACAAGCCCGCCACTTCGACGATCAACTGCACCGTGTCCGGCACGATCCGCGACTCGATGGACGACATCCTCGGCAAGGTGCACGAGGCCGGCCTCACGCTGAAGGCGGGCTGCGGCATCGGCTACGAATTCTCGACACTGCGCCCGCGCGGCGCCTACGTCTCGGGCGCGGGGGCCTACACCTCGGGCCCGCTCTCGTTCATGGATATCTACGACAAGATGTGCTTCACCGTGTCGTCGGCCGGCGGCCGCCGCGGCGCGCAGATGGGCACGTTCGACGTCGGCCACCCGGACGCGATGGAGTTCATCCGCGCCAAGCGCGAGCACGGCCGGTTGCGGCAGTTCAACCTGTCGCTGCTCGTCGCCGACGAGTTCATGCGCGCCGTGCGCGAGGACAAGGAGTGGCAGCTGGCGTTCCCGGTGCGCGAAGCCGAGATCGCGGGCGAGGACACCTCCGATCGCGGCCGGTACGTCTGGCGCGAGTGGCCTGATACCTCGAACTACGTGCGCAACCAGGACGGCCTCGTGCTCTGCAAGGTCTACAAGACCGTGCCGGCGAAGCGCCTGTGGGACGTGATCATGTCGTCGACGTACGATTTCGCCGAGCCCGGCTTCGTGCTGATCGACCGCGTCAACGAGATGAACAACAACTGGTGGTGCGAGAACATCCGCGCCACCAACCCGTGCGGCGAGCAGCCGCTGCCGCCCTACGGCTCGTGCCTGCTCGGCTCGATCAACCTGACCAGCTTCGTGCGCGATCCGTTCACCGAGGAAGCCCGCTTCGACTGGGAGGAATACCGCGCGGTCGTCAAGGTCTTCACGCGCATGCTCGACAACGTGGTCGAGGTGAACGGGCTGCCGCTCGAGCAGCAGCGCGAAGAGATCATGAGCAAGCGCCGCCACGGCATGGGGTTCCTCGGGCTCGGCTCGACGATCACCATGCTGCGCATGAAGTACGGCTCGCGCGAGGCCGTGGGCTTCACCGAGCGCGTCTCGAAGGAGCTGGCGCTCGCCGGCTGGGAAGCCGGGCTCGAGCTCGCCGAGGAGAAGGGCCCGGCGCCGATCATGACGCGGGAATTCACCGTCACGCGCGAGATGCTGCGCAAGCGCCCCGAGATGGCGCGCGACGGCATCAAGGTCGGCGACAAGCTGCCCGGCCGCGTGCTGCACGCGCGCTACAGCCGCTACATGCAGCGCGTCGCCGAGGCCGCGCCGGAGCTCGTCGACCGCCTCGCGGCGAAGGGCGCGCGCTTCACGCACCACAGCTCGATCGCGCCCACCGGCACGATATCGCTGTCGCTCGCGAACAATGCCTCGAACGGCATCGAACCGTCGTTCGGCCACCACTATTTCCGCAACGTGATCCGCGAAGGCCGCAAGACCAAGGAGAAGATCGACGTTTTCTCGTTCGAGCTGCTCGCGTACCGCGAGCTGGTCAACCCCAGCGCGATGCCGGGCGGGACGGGTGCGAACGACCGCCTGCCGGATTACTTCATCACGTCCGACCAGGTCACCCCGCGCGAGCACGTCGACATCCAGGCCGCCTCGCAGAAGTGGGTCGATTCGTCGATCTCGAAGACCGCGAACGTGCCGCAGGACTACAACTACGAGGACTTCAAGGACATCTACCTCTACGCGCACGAGCAGGGGTTGAAGGGCTGCACGACCTTCCGCTACAACCCGGCGGTGTTCCAGGGCGTGATCGTCAAGGAGGACGACCTCAAGAACACGACCTACGTGTTCAAGCTCGAGGACGGCACCGAGATCGAGGCCCGCGGCGACGAAGAGATCGAGTACGACGGCGAGATCCACACCGCCGCGAACCTCTTCGACGCGCTCAAGGAAGGGTACTACGGCAAGTTCTAGTCAATGCCACCGGGCCGCCCGCGCCGGATGCGCGCGACGGGTGCCCGACGGAGTCGCACCGCGATGAGTTCCATCAAGATCGGAAAGAAGATCGTCGATTACCGGGTCGTGAAGCCCGGCGAGAAGGAAAAGGCCGAGGCCGAGGCGAAGGCGGCGAAGGAGCCGGTCGTCGACGCGCGCAGCCCGAACGTGATCTGGATGCACGAGAAGCTCGAGCGTCCGGAGGAGCTGATCGGCTCGACGTACAAGATCAAGACGCCGGTGTCCGACCACGCGATGTACGTCACGATCAACGACATCGTGCTGAACGAGGGCACCGTCCACGAGCAGCGCCGGCCGTTCGAGATCTTCATCAACTCGAAGAACCTCGACCACTACCAGTGGATCGTCGCGCTGACGCGGATCATCAGCGCCGTCTTCCGCAAGGGCGGCGACGTGACGTTCCTGGTCGAGGAGCTCAAGGCCGTGTTCGACCCGCGCGGCGGCTACTGGCAGGCCGGCGGCAAGTTCATGCCGTCGATCATCGCCGAGCTCGGCTACGTGATCGAGAAGCACCTGCAGAAGATCGGCCTGCTGCGCTCGCCCGAGATGGACGAGCACCGCCTGAAGCTGATCGAGGACAAGCGGCGCGAGTACGAGGCGCAGCAGAAGCAGCAGGACGCCTTCGCGAAGAGCCACTACCCGCAGGGCGCGCAGCTCTGCCTGAAGTGCAGCACCGCGGCCGTCGTCATGATGGATGGCTGCATGACGTGCCTCAACTGCGGCGATTCGAAATGCGGATGATGTCGAGCTGAAAGACTAACCCGACTCCAGGATGGAGATGTCGAGTGCAGGGCGGGGATGAAAGTCCTCGCCCTGTCTTTGGATCGTCAGGATTCTCCTCGTGCATTCATCGTGCTTCTCCACATGCAGCTCGAGACTCGAGGTGCAAGAACACGAGACGCCGAAGAACACGATCTATCTCTGGTTCAACGACGACGCGCAGGACGCCGCGCAGGACGCCGCGCGCTTCTACGCCCGCCACCTTTCCCGACAGCGAGGTCCAGGCGGTCATGTGGACGGGCGCATCAGGCGTTGCGTGGCAGCACGGTCAGCACGCGCACGACGAAGCCGTGGAATTCCTTCAGGTAGTTGCTGAGGAACTCACGAGTCTCCGCATTCGTCACCTCGCCGTCGGGGGTGATGAGACCGGGCTTGAACTGGACGTAAGCCTCGACATTGGTCATCAATGGCGACTTGCAGGCGCACAGCACGGCGCGCAGGTGACTCTGTGCCAGCGCGGTGCCGATCGCACCGGGTGAAGTGCCAATCACGCCGGAGGGCTTGCGCGCGAAAGCGTTCTCCCCCCAGGGTCGACTGGCCCAGTCGATCGCATTCTTGAGGTAGCCCGGGATCGACCGGTTGTATTCGGGCGTGACGAACAGCACCGCGTCGCAGGCGGCGATCGCCTGCTTGAAGGTGCGCGCGACGGCGGGATAGTCCGGGTCGTAGTCGGGGCTGTAGAGCGGCAGGTCCGCGATCGGTACCTCGACGAGCTGCAGCTCGGGCGGCGCCAATCGGGCGAGCGCATTCGCCAGCAGGCGATTGATCGACTTCGAGGACAGGCTGCCGACGAAATATCCGACCTTGTAGCTCTGCATGTACGTCTCCTCGTGACCAGAATTCTCGGTGTGCGTGGACGGGCCCTCACTCCACCGTGCGGGCCCACGCGCGGAGGCGCGCCGGCAGGTGCGAATCCGCACGCGGATTCGCGCTGCGAAATGCCCGGAGCGCTGCTGCGGCCGCCACCAGGTTACCGGAGTCGTGCAACGCGGCGACCCGGTCGGCCCACGCTTCGGCATCGGCTGGCGCCACGTCGTCAGGCCGCTCCGGGCGCTCTGGCGGCGCAGGTACGGCCGCAGCGCTCGGCGCGGCACCCGCGCTCATCTCCGACGCGTCCGCCTGGCGCCGCTCGAAGCGGCCCGCGGTCGCTGCACGGCCTGCGCCTGCGGCACCGCCGGCGCTGACCGCACCCTCCGGGCCGTCTACGCTCCGACCATCCGCGCTTTCGGCATTGTCGGCACTGTCCGGGCCCGTCCCGTAGGCCGCCGCGGATTCTGCGGGCGGTGCGGGGTCGCGCACCGCCCGTTCGGCCGTCGGTACCGTTCGAGGTGCAGGGGGGGGAGGCGGCGGTACCGTGTCGCTGGACGTTTGCCTCGCCCCGGTCGACTGCGCTTGCGCCGATGCCGCATCGATTTCCTCTCGCGTCTCCGGCGTCGGCGACTCGTACTCCGCCGCAGGGGCTGTCACCGGCATCTCGCGCTGCGTCGACCGCGGCGCGAATAGCGGGTCGCGCGGCAACGTCTGAACGAGTACGAATGCAAGGCCGGCGACGGCCGCTGCGACGGCGAACGGCTGCCATCGGCTCGGCCGGTATTGCGGCGACGAGCGGGCGGACGACTCGGTCGAAGCCTCGCCGCGGCCCCGGGCTGCGTCGCGCGCGGCCGCGAGAATGGCAGCGTCGATCTTCGGCGACGGCTGCTCGGCCGACGCCTGGCGCCATGCGTGCTCGAGGGCATCGTCGCCGGGTGGAGTCTCCGGGCCTTCGCGGTCATGTTCGCTCATCGCAGGCCCTCCAGCGTGGCGCGCAGACGGCGGTACGCGTAGCGCAACCGGCTCTTGACCGTCTCCGCCGGCGTCTGCGTGAGGGTCGCGATCTCCTCGAGCGAGAGCCCGGCCTCGACGTGCAGCAGGAACGCGTCGCGCTGCAGCGGCGGTACGTCGGCGAGCGCGACGACGAGGCGACGGCCGGTCTCGGCATCGACGGTCGCGGCGACCGGATCGTCGCAGACGTTACCCGATTCCACCGTTCTCTCATCGACCAGTTCGACGACTTCCTCCTCGGCGAGCGAAGCGAACGAGATGCCCTTGCAGGTTCGCCAGTGATCGACCAGGCGATGACGCGCGAGCGTGTAGAGCCACGTCGTGAACTTCGCGCGTGCCTGGTAGCGTCCGCGCGCATCGACGAGGCGCAGCCAGAGGTCCTGGTGCAGTTCGTCCGCGGTGGCAGCCTCGCCGCCGACGTGACGCAGGAAGTACCTGTAAGTTGCCCCACGATGACGCGAATAGAGCGTCTCGAAGGCGCGCGTGTCGCCCTGACCGTAGGCACGCATCAGCGCCTCGTCCGTGCACCGGTCCCGCTCGACGTCGACGACGCGCATCCGTCGCGCAGTATCGAGCCGCGCGACGGATGCGGCAATCGCCGCCGTCAAGGATCCGGGACGAAGCCCATCGTTCCGGGGAACGGGTCGGGATCGTGCCGGCCGTACCGCGGGGTCCGCAGGACACCCATCGCCAGCAGGGCCTCGCGGGTTTCGTAGCGGATCGCGACGACTTCGTCCGGGCGCGTGCTCGCCCGCTCGAACTCCACCAGGTACGCGGGCGAATACTCGCCGCGTCCATGCCCGGTGCCGAGCGAGGGCTGCTGCGCGGCGGGTGCCGGCATCGCCTCGGCCGCACGGCTTTCCTCCGTGGCGCCCGCCGCGTCGGCTGCCGATTTCCCGCGAGCGGGGGAGGGGACAGATCGACGGCTACGGCCGTGCCACTGGCCAGGCACCGCCGGTCGTTCGCGAAACACTGCCACGCCGATGATGCCGAGGTCGTGCGGTCGTCCGGTGCGACCCGCGTACGAATCGGCAGGGTCCGTGAAGTAGAAGGCGGCCGTCCGCTCGAGGTCCTTGCGCCAGCCTTGTACGGTGACGTAGCCCCCCGGTTCGATGACGTACCCCGATTGATCGGGCGAGGCCGTCTCCCCGCTCAGGACGTTGACGCCGTCGACGCTCAGCACGGCCAGCAGGCGTTCGTCGCTGCAGTTGCGGATCCGGATGGCGTATTCGTTGCCGGGCTGGCCTTCGACGTAACGGCGGCCGCGATGCTCGTAAACCGGCAGCGATCCGCCGGCGCTCCGGTCGTAGACGTCGACGCGGGCCAGCGGCTCCGCGCGCGAGACGGCGAGGGGGACCATCGCGGCGGCGAGGACCGTCGCGGCGGCGACCAGCAGGGTGCGACGGCTGATGGGGTGACTCATGGCTCGAACTCCGGTTGCAGGGGTGTGCCTCCCTGTAAACGGCGGAGTCGAGCCTGCGGGGTCAGACGGCTTACGCGATCGGGTCACCGCCGGCGATGCCGCTCGATGCCGCCGCCAGTCGACCTTGCGGGTCAGCACCATGATGGCGGTGAGCACGACGAACAGCTGCTGCTCGCGCTCGCCAGATGCCGCCATAATTTGTCGCGTGGGCAGCCAGGCCACCACGTTGCCGATGAGCCTCGAGGACCCCGTCGAGACCGGGCGCGCCCGGCCGGCTCCGGACGATCTCTCGATTGGCAACTGGCCCTAGCCGGTACTGCCTGGCTCAGTCCACGACGGCGACGAGCAGCACGCCCAGCCCGATCCGGTACCAGCCGAACGGGCTGAAGCTGTGGGTCTGCACGTAGCGCAGCAGCCACTTGACCGCGATGAACGCGACGACGGCGGAGACGACGAACCCGACGCCGAGTTCCGTCCAGTTCTCCTCGGCGACCTGGCCGGATTGATGGAGGTCGAACGCTTCGTAGGCGGTGGCGGCGAACATGGTGGGGATGCCGACGAGGAACGAAAACTCCGCCGCCGCGGGACGGGACGTCATCCCGGCCAGCATGGCGCCGAAGATCGTCGCCGCCGAGCGCGACGTGCCCGGGAACACCGCCGCGAGGATCTGCGCGAGCCCGACCCAGAACGCGACCCGCCAGGTCAGGGCGTCGCTCGGCGGCTGGCGACGCGCGTAAGCCTCCACCGCGAAGATCGCGAATCCACCCAGGATCAGCGCCCAGGCGATCGGCGCGATCGTGTCCGGCAGCTCGAGTCCGAGCTTCTTCGCCACCAGTCCGCCGGCCACCGTGATCGCGACGGCCGCCGCGAGCTTGTAGACGTAGTCGCGGTTCTCCGGGCGCGCGAAGTGCAACGCAAGGTCGAGCAGGCGGCGCCAGTAGATGATCACGACGGCCAGGATCGCCCCGGCCTGGATCGCGACGTTGAACAGGTCGGAACGCCGGCCGAGCCAGTGCTCGGCGATCAGCAGGTGCCCGGTGCTCGAGATCGGCAGGAACTCGGTGATGCCCTCGATGATGCCGAGCAGCACGACCTGCAGCAGGCTTTCCATGAATTTTCAGTCGGTGCCCGGTGAACAGCGACGCGCAGCATAAGCGCACGGCGCCCGGCCACCAACCCCGGCAGGTCCTCCGCGCCGCCCTGGCCGGGAACCCTGCCGGCCCTGCGGCCGGCGCTATTGCAGGCTTGCCATGTCGATCACGAAGCGGTAGCGCACGTCGCTGCGGAGCATCCGGTCGTAGGCGGTGTTGATGTAGTCCATCGCGATCGTCTCGATGTCCGCGACGATGCCGCGCTCGGCGCAGAAGTCGAGCATTTCCTGTGTCTCGCGCAGGCCGCCGATCAGCGAACCGGCGACGTTGCGCCGGCGGAAGATCAGGTTGCCCGGGCTCAGTGCGGGGTGCGGGTGCTCCGGCGCACCGACCAGGTTGAGCGTGCCGTCGCGCTTCAGCAGCTCTAGCAGTGCGTCGAGCGAATGGGGCGCTGCGACCGTGTCGACGATCAGGTCGAGCTGGCCCGAGAACCGCGACATCTGGCCGGGATCCGTCGAGACGCAGACCTCGTTCGCGCCGAGGCGCAGGCCGTCGGCCGCCTTCGCGGCAGACGTCGTGAACAGCACCACGTGCGCGCCCATCGCGCGCGCGATCCTGACGCCCATGTGGCCGAGGCCGCCGAGCCCCACGATCCCGACGGACTTGCCGGGGCCCGCCTTCCAGTAGCGCAGCGGCGAATAGGTCGTGATGCCGGCGCAGAGCAGCGGCGCGACCGCCGCGAGCTGCGAAGCATCGTGGCGGATGCTGAGCACGAACGCCTCGTCGACGACGATGGACTGCGAGTACCCGCCGTAGGTGTTCTCGCCGTGACCGAACGAATTGCCGTTGTAGGTCCCGACGAACCCCTTCTCGCAGTACTGCTCGAGGTTCTCGATGCAGGAAGGGCATCGGCCGCAACTGCCGACCAGGCAGCCCACGGCGGCGACGTCGCCCGCCTTGAACCGCTTGACCCCGGAGCCCGTCGCGAGCACGCGGCCGACGATCTCGTGCCCGGGCACGGTGGGGTAGCGCGTTTTCTTCCACTCGTTGCGCGCGGTGTGCAGATCCGAGTGACAGACGCCGCAATAGAGGATCCGGATCTGCACGTCGCGAGGGCCCGGCTCGCGTCGATCGATCACGAACGGCGCGAGTGGCGACATCGCAGCCTGGGCGGCAAAGGCTTTGGTCCGCGTCATGATCGGGTTCCTCGAGTTCAGGATGGCC
>CAVQQX010000107.1:0-3248 GCA_963714645.1 uncultured Gammaproteobacteria bacterium | reverse complement strand
CGCGACATTCACGCCGTGCTCGGCATCGTGAAGGCCTACACGACCCGCGTCGGCGCAGGCCCGTTCCCGACCGAGCTCTTCGACGAGACCGGCCAGCACCTCTCGCGGGTCGGCCACGAATTCGGTGCCGTGACCGGGCGTGCGCGCCGCTGCGGCTGGTTCGACGCGGTGGCGCTGCGGCGTGCCGTCCTGCACAACAGCATCTCGAGCCTGGGCGTCACGAAGCTCGACGTGCTCGACGGCCTCGATACGCTCAGGATCTGCACCGGGTATCGCATCGACGGCGAGGTGCGCGACGAGCCGCCGCTGCTGCCGCACCGCTTTTCGGAGTGCGTGCCGGTCTACGAGGAGCACCCGGGCTGGCAGGAGCCGACGCACGGCATCGTCGAGTTCTCGAAGCTGCCCGTCAACGCGCGTCGCTACCTCGGTCGCATGGAGGAACTCGCCGCCGTGCCGATCGACATCGTCTCGACCGGCGCCGACCGGACGCAGACGATCGTGCTCCGTCACCCGTATGACTAGACACTGGTCACCGTTCCCTGCGGCAGGTCATACTCCCGCACTGCAAAATGGAGCTGTCGCGGGGGCCGTAGCCATGTCCGAGCGCATCGAGAAGTACGGCCTGCACGTCGCGCGGCCCCTGCACGACCTGCTCGAGCTCGAGGTGCTGCCCGGCTCCGGGGTCGACTCCGGCGCCTTCTGGCGGGGTTTCGCCGCGCTCATCCATACGTTCGGCCCGCGCAACCGTGCATTGCTCGAGAAGCGCGACGCCCTGCAGGCCAGGATCGACGAGTGGCATCGTCGCCGCACCGGGCAACCGCACGACGCCGCGGCGTATCGCGCGTTCCTGCACGAGATCGGTTACCTGGTTCCGGAGGGACCCGATTTCCTGATCGACACCGCGAACGTCGACCCGGAGATCGCGCAGATACCGGGGCCGCAGCTCGTCGTCCCCATCATGAACGCCCGCTACGCGCTCAACGCCGCCAACGCACGCTGGGGCAGCCTGTACGACGCGCTCTACGGCACCGACGCGATGGGCGATGCTCCCCCGTCCGGTCCCTACGACGCGGCTCGCGGCGCACGGGTGATCGCGTGGGCGCGCCGCTTCCTCGATTCGATCGCGCCGCTCGCGAGCGGCGCGAGTCACGCCGAGGCGACTGCCTACCGGTTGCGCGACGGTCGCCTCGTCGTCGACACGCGCGGGGGTACTTCCACGCTCGCGGAGGCGACGGCATTCGCGGGTTACGCGGGCGAGGCGAGCGCGCCGCAGACCGTCCTGCTGCGGCACCACGGCCTGCACGTGGAGATCCAGGTCGATCGCACCCACCCGATCGGTGCCACCGACCCGGCCGGCGTGGCCGATGTCTGGCTCGAGGCCGCGATCACCACGATCATGGACTGCGAGGACTCGGTGGCGGCGGTGGATGCCGACGACAAGGCGCTTGCCTATCGCAACTGGCTCGGACTGATGCGCGCCGACCTCGCCGAGAACGTCGCCAAGGGCGGGCGCTCGTTCGTGCGCACGATGAACGCCGACCGCCAGTACCGCGCGCCGGACGGCAAGCCGTTTGCGCTCAAGGGCCGCGCACTGATGCTGGTGCGCAACGTCGGGCACCTGATGACCAATCCCGCCGTGCTCGATCGCGACGGGCAGGAAGCCCATGAAGGACTGCTCGATGCAATGTGCACGGTGCTGATCGCGACTGCCGACCTGCGCAGGCGCGACGGCCTGCGCAACTCGACGCAGGGTTCGATCTACGTGGTCAAGCCGAAGATGCACGGGCCGGAGGAGGTCGCGTTCGCGGAGCAGGTGTTCACGCACGTCGAGCGCGTGCTCGGACTGCCGCAGCACACGGTCAAGATCGGCATCATGGACGAAGAGCGCCGCACCACGCTCAATCTCAAGGAATGCATCCGGGCGGCGAAGTCGCGCGTCTGTTTCATCAATACCGGCTTTCTCGACCGCACCGGCGACGAGATCCACACGTCGATGGCGGCCGGTACCATGGTACGCAAGGCGCAGATGAAGACCCAGGCCTGGATCCAGGCCTACGAGCTCGCCAATGTCGAAGTCGGGCTCGAGTGCGGCCTGGTCGGTCGCGCGCAGATCGGCAAGGGAATGTGGGCGATGCCGGACCTGATGCACGACATGCTCGAGCAGAAGATCGCGCACCCGCGCGCGGGCGCTTCGTGCGCATGGGTGCCGAGCCCCACCGCCGCGACGCTGCATGCAACCCATTACCACGCGGTCGACGTCCGGGCGCGGCAAGCCGAACTGGCGGCTGCGGGGCGTCGCGACCGGCTCGACGACATCCTGACCATTCCGCTCGCCGCCGACACACGCTGGCCGGCCGCGGAGGTCGAGGCGGAACTCGAGAACAACGCGCAGGGCATCCTGGGCTACGTCGTGCGCTGGGTCGACCAGGGCATCGGCTGCTCCAAGGTGCCGGACATCCACAACGTCGGCCTGATGGAAGACCGGGCGACCTGCCGCATCTCCTCGCAGCACATCGCGAACTGGCTGCGCCACGGCATCGTGACGCCTGAGCGCGTGCTCGATGTCATGCGGCGCATGGCGGCGGTCGTCGATCGCCAGAACGCGGGCGACCCGACCTACCGCCCGATGGCACCGGCGTTCGACGGGCCGGCATTCAGGGCCGCGTGCGACCTCGTGTTCCTCGGTACGCAGCAGCCGTCGGGGTATACCGAGCCGCTGCTGCACCGTTACCGCCAGCTCGCGAAGGCTGCCGGCGCCTGAGGTCCGTTGCCGCGCCCGCCCTGCGGGAGAGGTCGGCCACAGGCCGGGTGAGGGCCGTGCGTCGCGTCGCGGCCATGCAGCGAATGTCACGTCCGGCGTGGGCGCGTCCTGTCACATCCGCTCACCATCCGGCGCTCAGGGTCTCCCGCGCTGGGTGAATCGCACGGAGGAACCGTGCGATTCACGGCGAACCTCGCTCGAGCGGGCGCTCGGCGAGGGTGGCCTCATCTGGCCGGCCCGCGTGGTGCCGCCTCGCACCTGCGCTTCGCGGCGCACGCTTCTCGAGGCTCGCCGCACTCCCTCCGCGCCGTCATGCTGGCTCAGGTGCCACGGCGCCAGCGAGTCGTCGCGGTGCGCGTCGATTGGGTGTGGTTGTGCGACGCGCCGCCGGCGTCGCGCACGCCGCACAGGATCGCCGGGTCGTCGAGGCGTTCGTGCACGTCCGCGAGCGTCGGTGCCTGCGTCTCGTCGAGGCCGAACACCTTAG
>CAVQQX010000106.1:0-6359 GCA_963714645.1 uncultured Gammaproteobacteria bacterium | reverse complement strand
GTCGAGGGACTTGTCCCGGTTCTGCATGCCGGTCATCTTAGAGCAATGCGCGTTGCGCCTCGACGTGCCGTCGTACGAGGGGATCGAACTTGAGCAATCCAACCGTGGCGGTCGACTGGGACGCTGGTGTCGCCGAACGTCAGCTACCCGCAACTCATGCGCGAGGCCGCGACCAGGACGCTGGCGGACGAGAGCCGCCGTCGCGACGAAATCCTCGTACGACGCGGTTCGCCGGACCCGGTCCTCGCGCAACAGGCGGAGTTCGAAGCGGTGGCGCTCGATCGCGCCGTCGAGAAAGCCCGTGACGACCTGGCGCGCTTGGGCGATCGCCAGCGCTCGTTCGTGGGCCTCGAACGCCCGCTGCTGGAGCTGCGCAACCCCGGCATCGTGTCGATCCCGCTGGGTTCCTTGCGGTGCTGCTCGGCTCGTTGCTGCGACGCGACCGGCGTGCCGGATCGAAGTGGCCGGAGCTGTACGCACGCCAGCACACGGGGCTCTGGCGTCTCCGGCGCGAACTGAATTGTCGCCCGGGGTTTTTGCGGACTTGACATAACTCCTTCCGGGCGCCGGGGTAGATGCCACCGTTTTGACGCGGACTGGGGAGTCGGCGCGAGGTGGGGACGGCATCACGCCGTACCATGTGGCCTCGCTCAGGAACGAGACGGACCTTGTCAGCTTTGCCCGCACTGCAACCAAATCCGCGGCTGATCGTCATCGACGACGACGCTGCCGTGCGCCAGGTGGTTGCCAGCGTCGGCCGCTCGGCCGGGTTCGACGTTGCCGGCTGCGATGGCGACTCGGACCTCGATGTCTGCCTGCGCCAGCCTGCGGACCTGATCATCCTCGATCTCGTCATGCCCGTCGTCGACGGCGTGGAGATCATCGAGCGCCTCGCGACGACGCATTCGGCCGCACGCCTGGTGCTGGTGTCCGGGCAGGACCGGCGCGTGCTCGCCAGCGCGTCGCGGCTCGCGACCGCGCATGGCCTCAAGGTCGCCGCCGTGTTCGCCAAGCCGTTCAACGGAACCGAGCTGCGCGATTGCCTCGCGGAGCAGCGAGGCGCCCTGAGCGCCGGCGACGTCGACAACGTCCGGGACGATGTACCCGACGTCCGCGCGAGCCGCATCGAGCAGGCGCTGCGCAACCAGGAATTGCTGCTGCACTACCAGCCTCAGGTGTGCGTCACCACGCTCGAGTGGCTGGGCGTCGAGGCGCTCGCCCGCTGGGAGCATCCCGACTTCGGCCTCGTGTCACCCGGCACGTTCATTCCGGTCGTCGACGGCCATCCCGCCTTGCAGCGGCGCTTCACGGACTTCGTGATCCGCACCGCCTGTCACGAGATCGCGCCAGCCGCGTCGATCAGCAACTTCAAGGGGCGCGTGGCCCTGAACGTCTCGGCCGACGTGCTCGCCCAGGCGGATTTCCCGGACCGGCTCGTGACGATGTGCACGGCGGTGGGCCTCGAGCGCGAACGCATCGTGCTCGAGGTGACGGAGACGACGCTGCCGGCGGAACCGATGAAGGTGCTCGCGATCCAGACGCGACTGCGCATGCGCGGCATCTCGCTCGCGGTCGACGATTTCGGCACCGGGCACTCGAGCCTCGAGCGGCTGCACACCTTCCCGATGGACGAACTCAAGATCGACCTGCAGTTCGTCCGCGAGTCGACTACGGATCCCGAGGCGAGGGCGATCGTGCAGAACTCGATCGCGCTCGCGCGCGACCTGCAGGTGCGCTGTGTCGCCGAGGGCGTCGAGGACGTCGAGGCCCTCAAGCTGCTGCGCGAGCTGCGATGCGGCTGCGCGCAGGGTTACTTCATCGGTCGACCGATGCCGGCCGGCGAACTCTCGCGCTGGGCCGCCGACTGGGAACGACGTCGCGTCGAGCTGCTGCCGCAGCTGCGCTGACGCCGCCGCGCGCCCATCGCCGTGCCAGGACCTCGGTCCGTGCCTACCGACGTGAGCGACGACGACACCGGTCTGTCCGCCGGGGATTCGATCGGGTCGGACATCACCGAGGCCCTCCGGCATTCGTTGCACTACGCGACGGTAGGAACGCTGCTGGCCGGCGTCGTCCATGCCGCCAACAATCGACTGACGGTCGTATTGTCCTGCCTCGACGTGATTCAGGCGCCCCGATTGCCGGACGAGGACCGGCGCGCGGCCGTCGAGCTCGCACAGGACGCCGCGCGCCAGCTGGCGGACGAACTCGGAATCCTCAACGAGGCCGCGCGATCACGACGCGATCCCGAGCGGCGCAGCGCGCTCGGCCCGTGCCTCGACTCCGCGCTGCGTCTCGCCGGGCAGCTCGCGGACCTGACGGTGGCGTCGGACGTGTCCGGGCTCGGCCGCCTGCAGGTTGCCTGCGACCCGGGAACGCTGGGCTCCGTGCTGCTGCGCGCGCTGCTGTTCGCGCAGCAGGGGGGTGCGACGCGGTGCGAGATCTCCGGCGCCGTGAGCGTTCTCGAGGCACGCGACCCGGCGTGGCCCGGACTGCGCGCCGGATCGTATGCCAGGCTCGAGGTCCTCATGCGCGGGGCGAGCCTCGCCGACCCGCTGTACGAGGCCGGTGCCGCCGGCGGGTTCGACGCGAGGCGCCTCCTCGTGCCGGGTGGCCTGGAGCTCGCGGCGATCGACGCCCACGCCGTCGCCCGCCGCGGCCGGGCATTCGTCCTGCGCAGTGCGGGGGAACCGGTCCTGGCGTTGTTCCTGCCTCTTTCCGCTGCGTCGGCGCCGTCCGCCGGCGGCGGCTGATCTTCCGTCCTTTACGCGGCCGGGCGCCGATGCAAACATCGGCTCACGCTTACGTCCGGAACGACCCGCTTGGCCCGGTTCACCACTTTCGATTGGAACGCGCTGTCGGAAAAGCTCGACGGTGACGCCGAAATCGTGACCGGGCTGCTCGGCATCGCGCTGAGGTCCAGCGCCGCGTTACCGGGTGAGCTGCGGGCGGCCTGCAGCGCAAGGGACTACCCGAGCCTGGTGCGCCTTGCACACAAGCTCAAGGGCACCGCGGGCGACCTCGTCGCCGAACCCCTTCGGGTTGCGGCGCGCGATGCCGAACTGGCAGCCCGCGCGGCGGCACCCCGCGCCTTCGAGCTCGGCGAGGCGCTCGCCAGGACGCTGGATGCGCTGGTGGTCGAGCTGCGGATGGCCGTGAACGAGGTCGCCTCGTGACGTTGCTTCTGCAGCGGTGGGCTGCGTGGCTTCGCGTTACGTCGTTGCTGCCTGCCGATCCAGGCGGCCGTCCATGAGGCATCGTGAAATCAGGAGCGCCGGGATCGGCGGGCTCGACCTGCACGCGCAGGCGTGGCTGCCGGACGGCGGCGCCCGCGCCGTCATCGTGCTCGCTCACGGGCTCGGCGAACATTCCGGCCGCTACGCGCGCACCGCGTCGGACCTCGTGGCCCGCGGGTACGCCGTTTACGCGCTCGACCACCGTGGCCACGGCCGTTCGCCGGGACCGCGAGCGAACATCGGGCGCTTCGAGCACCTCGTGTCCGATTTCTGCGCGTTCGCCGGGCGCGCGACCCGGCAGCACCTCGACACGCCGGTCGTGCTGCTCGGGCACAGCATGGGCGGCGCCGTGGCCTTCGCCGCGGCGTTGCGCCTGCAGCAGCAGCAGCAGCTGCGCGGCCTGATCCTCTCGGCGCCGGCCCTCGCCACCGGCGAGCCCGTTCCGCCGCTGCGCAGGCTGGTCGCGCACATGTTGTCGCTCGTCGCACCGGACACGGGACTGCTGAAGCTCCAGCCGAGCCACGTGAGTCGCGACCCCGTGGTCGTCCGCGACTACGCCGCCGATCCGCTCGTCCACCACGGGGCGATCCCGGCACGCACGCTCGTCGAGCTGCTGGCCGCGATGCAGGCGTTTCCGGCGCAGGCGCCGCGGCTGTCCCTGCCGACGCTGGTCCTGCACGGCACGGCCGATCGACTCGTACCGCTGTCCGGCGTTCGACCGCTGTACCAGACGCTCGGGGCTCGCATACGCACCATCAAGTACTACGAGGGCCTCTTCCACGAGGTGCTGAACGAGCCTGAACGAGCGCAGGTACTCGACGACATCGAGCAATGGCTCGCCACCGTTTGACGTATCTCGCCGCGAGTGACCGCCGCACGCGGTCCCGATCACGGTTTGCGGAAAGTGGAACCCCGACCCGCGCCTGCGCCAGGTATTTCCACGACGACCCGGCCGTGCCGGGTGTGGCTCAGGCGGACGGGATGAACTCGTCGTCTCCCTGCTGCTCGCGCTCGAACTTCAGGAACTCGTAGTAGCCGCAGGTACGGTGCTCGGGGTATTTGCGACAGACGCCCGGCCGCGCCTCGTAGACGGTGCAGCGACGCGCGACCTGGTCGAAGAAACGGCACGTCGAGGCGAACACGTGGTCCTTGCGGTGGCGCAGCAGCTGCTCGTCCACGTCGCCGCTGCGGTACCGGTAGGTGAAACGTGTGCGCGCTGCCTCGACGTCGATGCCGAAGTGGCGTGCCAGCCGCGCGATGTCCGTCTCGGACACCGCGATGCGCGGATAGCTGCAGCAATACCCGGGACAGCGGGCACAGTCGTAACGCGTCTTGCTGGGCGGGCGTGTCATAGGGGTCCGGTGCTGCGAGGGGACACGCAGTGTAGCGATGCCCCGGCCGAGCCGCTCGCAGGTCCGATCAGCGAGTTCCGTCGACGACGGAGTCGGGCCAGCGCGTCACGCGCAACGTGCCCGACGGCATGGCGCCCGGACCGCTGCGTTCGATGCGCAGCTCCGGGCGGCAGCCCGCCGCCGAGCGCGCTGTAGGCCGAGAACGTCGTTCGGCGCAGCAGTTCGCGCATGTACCTGGTCGCCTGCGGCTCGATCGCACCGGAGACGACCGCCAGCATCAGCGCGGCCGCCGGAGATCCGGTCGACCACTTCGCCGGTCGCGACGTTGTCGGAGACGACGATCATCGGCCGGACAGATTCGTCGAGACAGTCAGGCGCCTGCCCGTGTTCCTGGCACCAGTGCACCGCGCCGGCCAGGAAACCGAGCTTGACCGTGCTCGCGGGATACGCCGGGGCGTCGCCGTCCACCGCGCCCCGTCGCCAGCTGCCGTCCGGGTGTTGCAACAGCACGCTCACCTGCAGCCGGCCGAACGCCTGCCGCGCGAGAAATGCCGTGCGTGCGCGCTCGACGGCGCGCTGCACGCGTTCATCGTCGCGAATCTCCGGCATCGCGGAGGACGTGTCGGCCCGCACGGAGGTCACCGCCAATGCTGTGATCGCGGCCGCGAGTTCCAGCCCGACGACTGTCTTCACGCGCATCCGGCCCTGCATGACCGCGCCGTTGAGCCAAAGCAGGCCCGCGATGGCCAGCGCTCCGACGCCGAGCGGCACGCCGGCGAGTCGATCCGCGAACCAGAGGAGCGCCACCGCCGCCGCGACCGCGACCGACAGCTGCGCGACGGCGAACACGCGCACTGCACGACCCATCGGCGGATCGAACGTGCGCACGCGGGTCACGTCGAACGCAGACTTGCCCCACGCAACACCGCCGGCCCCGGCAGGACGCCAGCCGGGTGGCTTCAACCAGAGCAGCACCTTGTCGCGCAGGCGCGGGGCGCGCCACGACTTGCGCGCCAGGTCGGCGTAGACCTCGGCATTGGCCCAGAGCGGATCCCACGATTCGAGTGGGGCGCGAGTTCCGTAGACACAGCGCTCCGTCTCCTCGACGAAGGTGCCGAACATCCGGTCCCACACCACGAAGATGCCGCCGTAGTTGCGGTCGAGGTAGCGATCGTTGACCGCGTGGTGGACGCGATGGTTCGAGGGGGACGCGAACCAGCGATCGAACCACCCGAGCTTGCCCACGAGCTCCGTGTGTATCCAGTACTGGTAGAGCAGGTCGACGATCGCCGCGACGGCGAACATCGCGGGCGGCACGCCCGCGACCGCCATGGGTACGTAGAAGATCCACGACAGCAGCGCGCTGCTGCTGGTCTGGCGCAGTGCCGTCGACAGGTTGTAGCACTGGCTCTGGTGGTGGACGACGTGCGCCGCCCAGAACACGGCGCTCTCGTGGCCGAGCCGGTGATTCCAGTAGTAGCAGAAATCGTAGAACACGATCGCGAGCAGCCATGCCCACCAGGCGTCCGTGCGCCAGTGACCGACTGCCACGTGCGCGAACAGCCAGGCGTAGATGCCGACCGTGAGCGCCGTCAAGAACAGGTTCGACAGCTGGCTCAGCACGCCCAGGCTCAGGCTGTTGACGGCGTCGTTGAGCCGATACGGCCCGGCGAGGCCGCGGGCACGCGCCACGGCCAGCTCGACTGCGATCAGCAGCAGGAACACCGGGGTCGCGAGTGCGATGACCTGGCCCACTGCGGTCAGCCTTCGA
>CAVQQX010000105.1:0-13058 GCA_963714645.1 uncultured Gammaproteobacteria bacterium | reverse complement strand
ATGACGTTGACGAGCGCCGTCGTGATGCGCGCGCCCGAGCAGCCGAGCGGGTGTCCGAGGGCGATCGCACCGCCGTTCAGGTTCACCTTGTCCTCGTAGACATCCATCAGGCCGAGGTCCTTGATCACGGGCAGCGACTGCGCCGCGAACGCCTCGTTGAGTTCGGCGACCTGCACATCCTGCATCTGCAGGCCGGCGCGCTTGAGCGCCTTGTTCGTCGCCGGCACCGGACCGTATCCCATGATCGCCGGGTCGCACCCGGCCACGGCCATCGCGCGAATCGTCGCACGCGGCTGGAGGCCAAGCGCCTGTGCGCGCTCGCGGCTCATCACCAGCAGCGCCGCCGCGCCGTCCGAGATCGCGGAAGACGAACCTGCCGTCACGGTGCCGTTCTTCGGGTCGAAAGCCGGCGGCAGCGTCGCGAGCCTCTCGACGCTGGTTTCGGGGCGGATCACTTCGTCGATCTCGCAGAGAACGCGCGCACCGGTGGCATCGTGGCCTTCGATCCCGACGATCTCGCGCGCGAACCGCCCCTGCTGCGTCGCCTCCCAGGCCTTGCGGTGCGACCGGGCCGCGAACGTATCCTGCATCTCGCGCGTGATGCCGTGCATGCGGCCGAGCATCTCGGCGGTGAGCCCCATCATGTTCGAGGCCTTTGCATACTGCCTGGACGCGGCGGGATTCAGGTCGATGCCGTGCGTCATGCCGACGTGGCCCATGTGCTCGACGCCGCCCACGACGAATACGTCGCCCTGCCCGGTCATGACCTGCGCCGCCGCGGTGTGCAGCGCCTGCATCGAGGAGCCGCACAGCCGGTTGACGGTCTGTCCGGGTACCGTGTGCGGCAGGCCCGCGAGCAGCAGCGCATTTCGCGCGACATTATTGCCCTGCTCGAGCGTCTGGTTGACGCAGCCCCAGATCACGTCCTCGACCTCGGCCATGTCGACGGCGGGGTTGCGGCGGAACAGCGCCTTGATCAACTCGGCCGAGAGCGCCTCGGCGCGGACGTGGCGGAACATGCCGCCCTTCGAGCGGCCCATGGCGGTGCGTACGCCATCGATGATGACGACGTCGCGGGGATTGGCACTCATGTCGCTTACTCCGTGATCAGGGGCGGTCAGCCGTGGAACCGGCGCCCGGAGGACGCCATGTCGCGCAGCAGCGCCGGCGGTTCATAGGCCTTGCCGAGGTGCGAGAGGCCGTCGGCGGTGGCGACGAAATTCGCCACGCCGGTCTGGTCGACGTACCGGCAGGCACCGCCGCGGAACGCCGGGAAGCCGATGCCGTACAGCAGGGCCATGTCGGCCTCGTACGGCGTGGCGACGATTCTTTCCTCGAGGCAGCGCGCCACCTCGTTGACGAAGGGCACCATGCAGCGCGCGACGATCTCCTCCGGCGCGAACTCGCGCCGCTCGCCCACCACGCCCTGCAACAGCTCGTACGTGGTCGGGTCGACCGCCTTCCTGGGCTTGCCCTGCTTGTCCGGCGCGTACGCGTAGAAGCCCTTGCCGTTCTTCTGTCCCAGGCGCTGCCGCTCGACCAGCGCCTGGGTCGCCGTCTTCCACTGCTTGCGCATGCGGTCGGGGAAACCTTCCTCCATGACCGCACCCGCGTGCACTGCGGTGTCCATGCCGACGACGTCGATCAGGTACGCCGGGCCCATTGGCCAGCCGAACCGCTCCATCGCCTTGTCGACCGCCTGGAAATCGGCTCCGTCGCGCAGCAGCTGGTGGAACCCGTCGAAATACGGAAACAGGCAGCGATTGACGAAAAAGCCCGGGCAATCCCCGACGACGATCGGGGTCTTGCCCATCTTCGAGGCGAGCTTCACCGTCGCAGCGATCGCGGCGTCCGACGATTGCCGGCCGCGGATCACCTCGACCAGCGGCATCACGTGCACGGGATTGAAGAAGTGCATGCCGACGAAGTTCTGCGGACGCTTCAAGCCTTCCGCCAGGGTGCTGATCGAGATGGTCGAGGTGTTCGAGGCGATGATGGCGTCGTCGCGCAGCAGCGGCTCGACCTCGGAGAAGACGGCTTTCTTGATCTTCGCGTTCTCGACGACGGCCTCGATCACCACGTCGACCTGGCCGAAGTCGCCGTAAGACAGCGTCGGGCGGATGCGTGCAAGCGTCTCGCTCATCTTCTGGGGCGTCATGCGCCCCTTCTCGACCTGCTTCGAGAGCAGCTTGCCGGCCTCGCCCATGCCGAGCGCAAGCGCCTCGTCGCGAATGTCCTTCATCACGACCGGAGTGCCCTTGTAGGCCGCCTGGTAGGCGATGCCGCCGCCCATGATGCCGGCCCCGAGCACTGCGGCCTGGCGCACCTCGCCCGAACCCTTTTTCTCCCATGCGCCCGCGGTCTTCTTGACCGCCTGGTCGGCCAGGAAGACACCGACGAGCGCCGCGGCCTGAGGCGTGACGGCCGCCTTGGCGAAATACTTCGCCTCGACTTCGAGCGCGGCATCGCGGCCGAGGGTCGCCGCTTCCTGCATGTTCCGCAGCGCGAGCATCGGCGCCGGATAGTTCGGGCCCGCTTGCGCGCCGACCAGCGCCATCGAGGAGCTGAACGCCATCTGCTGCTCCAGGGCGTTCAGCTCGAGCGGCGCGAGTTTCGTGGCGCGACGGCCTTTCCAGTCGAGCTTGCCGGCGATGCACTGACGCAGCGTCGCGAGCGCTGCTTCGCGCAGCTGGTCCGGCGCCACGACCGCGTCGACGGCCCCGTCCCTGAGTGCGCCATCGGCCTTCTTGTCGGTGCCGGTGCAGATCCACTCCACCGCGTTGTCGATGCCGATCAGGCGCGGCATCCGCACGGAGCCGCCGAAACCCGGGAAGATGCCGAGCTTGACTTCAGGGAACCCGACCGTCGCCGCGGTCGACATGACGCGGTAGTCGCCGGCGAGCGCGAGTTCGAGTCCGCCGCCGAGGCAGATGCCGTTGATCGCGATCACGGTGGGCACCGGCAAATCCTCGAACCGGCACAGGATGCGGTTGACCTCGCGGACGCCGCGCGCGATCGAAGCCTCGCCCGCCGCGAACATCGCGCCGAACTCGGTGATGTCGGCGCCGACGATGAACACTGGCTTCCCGGACGTGACGACGACACCGCGGACGCCCGGATCGGCGGCGATCGCCTGCGTCGCAACGGCGAAATCGAGGATCGCGGCCTGGCTCAGCTTGTTGATCGATTCACCGGCGAGGTCGAACTTGAGTTCGACGACGCCGTCGCCCAGCGTCGTGACGCTGAACGCCGGCCCGGAATGCAGCATGCGAGACTCCTTGGGAGCAGTGCCTGGTCGTCGCGTCTCGCGCCTGGAGGGGCGCGGCCGCTGTTCAGCTGTGCAGTTTGACGCGCCGCACAATAATAGCCAATGGGCAAACGTGCGCGAGTGCCCGCAAGGCTGGGGGTAGTCGAGAAATCCCTTTTCAGATCAGTGCCTTGTGTCGCCTCGCTCAGGCCGTGACCGGGGTCGGCCCCGACGCTGCCGATCCCCCCGTCCCTTGGCGTGGTTCGCCGCTCCGCATCGCCGGCCAGGTGTTCCAGCAGACTCGCGCGTCGACGAAAGTACCGGCTGATCTGGACCTTCGGGAACGCCGGCGCAAGCCCATCCAGTAAGTCTGACGGCCGGCCGGGCTCACTTCATCTTGCGGTCGTCGAGCCCGAAACCGCGCGAGATGATCTCCTTCATGATCTCCGAGCTGCCCGCGTAGATGCGGGAAACGCGCGCGTCGGTGAAGCAGCGGGAGATGCGGTATTCCTCCATGTAGCCCGCGCCGCCGAAGAGCTGCAGGCACTCGTCTGCCGTGCGGAACTCGAGCTCGCTCGCGACGAGCTTCGCCTCCGCTGCGAGGTTCGCGTCGAGCCGGCCGTGCACGTGCTCCAGCACCAGCGTGTCGACGAAGGTCTGCGTGGCGTCGAGTTGCGCGCGCAGCTCCGCGAGCTTGAACCGCGTGTTCTGGAACGCGCCGAGCGGGCGGTCGAACATCCGCCGCTCCCGCACCCACTCGAGCGTGAGGTTCCACGCGAGCTGTGCACCCGTCACGTACTGCACCGCGCCCATCAGCCGCTCCTCGGCGAGCAGGCGCGTCAGGTAGTGGAAGCCCTTGTGCGGATCGCCGAGCACGTTCGCCTTCGGCACCCTGACGTCGTTGAAGAAGAGCTCGGAGGTGTCCTGCGCGTGCAGGCCGATCTTGCGCAGGTTGCGGCCGCGTTCGAACCCCGCCATGCCGCGCTCGACGATGAACAGCCCGATGCCGTGGCGCTGGTCAGGCACGGTCCGGGCCGCGACGATCACGATATCCGCGAGCTGGCCGTTGGAGATGTAGGTCTTCGAACCGTTGAGCAGCCAGTGGCCGCCCTTGTCCTCGGCGCGCGTGCGCAGGCCCGCGAGGTCGCTGCCGCTGCCCGCTTCCGTCATCGCGATCGCCAGGATCTTCTCGCCCCGCACACAGGCAGGCAGCAGGCGGACCTTCTGTTCCTCGGTCCCGAGGTGGCCCAGATAGGGGCCCACGAGCCGCGAGTGCAGGCTCATGTAGAAGCACGGCTCGCCGTGGAGGATGTTCTCCTCGATCAACACCTGCTCGAAGCGGAAATCCGCGACGCCCGCGCCGCCGTACCGCTCATCCGCCCACATCAGCAGGAAACCCTGCTCGCCCGCCTTGAGGTAGGCCGCCCGGTCGACGATGCCCGCCTCGCGCCAGCGCTCGGAGTGGGGCCCGATCTCGGCCTGGAAGAAACGGCGGGCGGTGTCGCGAAAAGCCTCGTGCTCGGGCTCGAACAAGGTCCGTCGCATGGCCATCGGGGCGCGTTCCGATCCGTGAGCGGCAGGTCAGGGGGTAGGCGAAAGCATACGCAGTTCGGGCCCCATCCTGGAACCGGCAAGTGGCGGCGCGCGCCCTGCCGCCTGGGTTGCGGCTTCACGGGTTCTCCGCACGCCCCTTAGACTTCGGGGATGTACATCCACCGGTCACTCGCCGTCGCAATGCTCGCGGCGCTGCTGTCATCCACTTCGACCCCCGCACAGACCGCCCCCGACGAGCGTTCGCGTCGCGACTTCATGGACGCAATGGCCGCCGTGGCGACGCGGCCGACACTCGACCCGGCGGCCGACGCCCGCGCACTGCGCGAGTACGCGCTCTACCCCTACCTCGAGGCCGCGCGGCTGAAGCGCCGGCTCGCACTCGCGACCACGGCACCGGCGACCGGCACGTCGCTGCCGATCGACGACGTCATCGCGAACTTCGTTGCGCGACACGACACTGAGCCAGTTGCCCGGTCCCTGCGCGACGCGTGGCTCGCGAGCCTCGCCGCCCGGCGGCTCTGGCCCAGGTTCCTCGAGGTGTTCGATCCCGTCCGGGACACGGCGCCGGTGCTGCGCTGCCAGTCGCTCGCCGCGCGCATCGCGCTCGGCCGCACCGACGGCCTGGTCGCCGACCTCGAGCCGGTCTGGCTCGCTCCCCGCAGCCTGCCCGACGAATGCGATCCAGCGATCGCCTGGTGGAAGGCGCGCGGCGGCCCGGGCGACGATCGGGTCGAGCAGCGTGCACGGCTGGCGCTGCAGGCCGGCGAGGCGGCCCTCGCACGCCATCTCGCGCGCTCCCTGCCGGCCGCACGCGCGGCGCGGATCGAGCAATGGGCCGGCCTGATCGAGCAACCGGAGACCGGCATTCGCGCGCTGATCGCGAATCCGCAGCGAGCCATCGAGCCGGCGGCCCTGCAGGACGGCTGGCTGCGTTTCGCACGCTCGGATCCCGACGCTGCGGCTGCCGCCTATCCGCGGCTGGTCGCGGCGCGCAGGCTCGACGAGCGTGCGGCGAGCCCGCTCGCGCTCGGTGTCGCACTCGCGCTGTCCTGGAGCCGGCATCCGGGTGCACTCGCGTTCTACGCGCTCGTGAGACCGGAGGACTTCGACGAACGTGCCCACGAATGGCAGGTCCGCGCGGCACTCTGGGCCGCCGACTGGCCGCGCGCCGCCGCGGCCATCGCCGCCATGCCCGAGGCGCTCAGGACGCAGCCGCGGTGGCGGTACTGGGCGGCCCGCGCCGACGAACGCAACGGCAATTTCGCGCGTGCGCGGGAGGGCTACGCGGCAGTGATCCCGACGGACAACTGGTATGCGCTGCTCGCTTCCGCGCGCCTCGACCGGCGCTACGTCCCGGACCTGCAGCCGCTGGGCGCCAGCATCGACGGCGCACGGGCCCTGGCCGACGACGCGGGATTGCTGCGAGCTCGTGAGCTGCTCGCGTGCGGGCTCGAGACTGAAGCGAGCGTCGAGTGGCGCGCCGCGCTCGCGGCGATGCCGGCGCAGCGGCAGCGCGAGGCGATCGGTCTCGCGGCACGCTGGGGCTGGCACCACCAGGCGATCGCGAGCGCGGCGCGGCTGCGCATATTCAACGATTACGTCCTGCTGTACCCCCGGCCCTTCGACTTCGACGTGGCCGCCGCAAGCAAGCGCACCGGGCTCGCCGAGTCCCTCATCTACGCGATCATCCGACAGGAGAGCCTCTACCGAGCCGAAGCCGCTTCGGCGGCGGGCGCACTCGGCCTGATGCAGCTCCTGCCCGGCACCGCGCGGATCGTGGCGCGGCGCGCCGGACGTGCGCCCCCGGCGCGTTCCGAGCTGCTGCAGCCCGCGACCAACGTGCGTCTCGGGACGGCGTACCTCGCCGACCTCGTCGAGCGGTTCGACGGCGAGACGGCACTCGCCGCCGCGGCCTACAACGCGGGACCGAACGCGGCCCGCCGCTGGCTGCCCCCCGCCCCGCTCGACCTCGACGTCTGGGTCGAGAACATCCCGTTCAACGAGACCCGCGCCTACGTGCAGCGCGTGAACTGGCATCGCGTGGTGTTCGAATGGCTCGACCGCCGCAGCCCCCGCGACGTCGCCGACCTGCTGCGGAGCATCAAGCCCACCTGACGTATCCCGGCCATTCCGCATCGTCCCGTCAGCCCGCGGCGGGGACGAACAGTGCGCGCAGTGCCAGGTGCGTCGGCACGAACAGCACCAGCACCATGCCGGCGAGCAGGAGGCCGACGTAGACCGCCGGCGGCAACGTCGAACGGCGCGCACCGAGACCGTATGTCCAGTTGATGTTGCGCTCGGGCGAGCTGACGGCCCGACTCCAGGGCAGCACGATCGCCGCCAGCAACACGGCGCCCGCCAGTCCCATCCTGTCGTCGTAGCCGTACTGTGCGAGCAGCGCGACCAGCAGGAACGGCAGTGGCACGTGAAAGAGCGACAGGCCGCGCAGCAGTCGCGGCCGTTCGGGCTCGAACATGTAGTCCGTCAGGCCCGTGAGTCGTCGTCGCAGCACGACACGCAGCACGATGTCGACGTTCCAGAGCAGCTCCGGCAGCAGCACGGCCACCGCCAGCACGCTCACGATCGACGCACTTTCGAGCCAGAGCGCGGGCACGAGGCCGATCAGCGCGACGTCCGAGAACCACAGCAGGTTGCGCCAGCCGTAGTGATGCAGCCACGTGGCGACGACGAGCAGCGTGAAGACCGTGTAAGCGAGCTTCCAGGCCATCTGTTGCGGTGCACGAGTGCACAGGGGCGTGCACGGCGGAACATTAGCAGACGTCACTGCGACGAGACGCCGGACACGCGCGACGAAGCGACGCACAGCGAGCGCGTTCGCGCATCAAACTGAATGCGCGGTGAAGGAAAGCGCGACGAACTCTCACTCAGGAGCACGACGATGAACGTCCAGAAGACGAAGCTGCGAATTTCCGGTTCGACGATCGCGTGCGCCGGCACCTTCGGGCTCGCACTCGCGGCCCAGGCCGGCGAACCCGCCACCGCCCCGCCCGCGAAGCACGAAGACGTCGTGGTTCGCTATGCGGACCTGAACCTCAACTCGGCCGACGGCGCGAAGACGCTGTATGCGCGGCTCTCGTGGGCCGCGAAGCGCGCCTGCGGCGGCAGGCCGATGTCGCCGGCGCTCGACGGCAAGGCCTACTTCGACGCCTGCTACGAGCGTACGCTCGATCACGCGGTCGACAAGGTCGACAGCCACCTGGTGCAGGTGCTGCACGCCTCGCGCGCGGCCGCCAAGGTGGGCTGACGCTGGGCCGGGCTGTTCCGGATCTCGTGCCCCGACGGGCACGAGCCGGACGGCGCGAGGGCTCCGCCTGCCCCGGGGTCCTCGCGACGCCGCCCGGTTGATGGAGCCAATCTGACGCCGGACCCTTAGAATTGCGGGATGTCCCGCGACAAACCCCAGACCGTGGCGCTCACCTGCCACCCCTCGAGCTCGACCACAGCCGTCAAGGAGCTGACCGTGGGCGCGAAAGTCGGCGGTGCGGGCAAGCTCGCCGTCACGTTCACGCTGGTGGCCGACATGGCGCAGGTGATGCTGCCACCGCCGCAGCGGCCGGGACGCGCCGACGAGCTGTGGCGCCACACGTGCTTCGAGCTGTTCGTCGGTTTGCCCGGGAGCGACGCCTATTGCGAGCTCAATTTCTCGCCTTCGGGCGAATGGGCGATGTACGGCTTCGTGGGCTACCGGCGCGGGATGGCGCCGATCGACGTCCGGCGCTCCCCGCGGGTCGCTGTGCGACCGACCGCGCACGGTCTCGTGCTCGAGGCGGTGACGCACCTCGACGAGCTGCCCACCCCGCAGGCGGGCTCGCCGCTGCGGGCCGGGGCCGCGGCCGTGATCGAGGAAATCGACGGGCGACTGACGTTCTGGGCGCTCGCGCACCCGTCGGCCCTGCCCGACTTCCACCACCGGCTCGGGTTCGTGCTGCAGGTCGGCGTGGCGCCGGAAGGCGTCGCCGACATCGTGCGTGAGGCCGCGCGGAACCCCGCGGCGTGAATTTCGGGATCGACCGCCTCTGCGCCGATCCCGCGTTGCGCGCGTCGCTGCGCGGCCGTCGTCTCGCACTGCTGGCCCATCCCGCCTCGGTGACGACGACGCTCGCGCACTCGCTCGACGCGCTCGCGTCGCTCGGCGACCTGCGGCTCACGGCGGCATTCGGGCCGCAGCACGGGCTGCGCGGCGACAAGCAGGACAACATGGTGGAGTCGCCGGATTTCGTCGACCCCGCGCTCGGCATTCCCGTGTTCAGCCTGTACGGGGAGGTCCGGCGTCCCACGCCTGCGATGTTCGGGACGTTCGACGTGCTGCTGGTGGACCTGCAGGATCTCGGCTGCCGGATCTATACCTTCATCACCACCCTGCGCTACGTGCTCGAGGCCGCCGCGCTCCATGGCAAGGAAGTGTGGGTGCTCGACCGGCCGAACCCGATCGGGCGCGCGGTCGAGGGGCTTGCCCTGCGCCCGGGCTGGGAGAGCTTCGTCGGCGCCGGCGCGATGCCGATGCGGCACGGGCTGACGCTGGGCGAGATGGGACGGTGGTTCGTCCGCACCCTCGATCTCGAGGTGGACTACCGGGTCGTAGAAATGACCGGATGGCAGCCGGACGCGGCGCCCGGTTACGGCTGGCCGCTCGGCGAGCGTGCCTGGATCAATCCGAGCCCGAATGCGCCGAACCCCTGGATGGCGCGCTGCTATCCGGGATCGGTGCTGCTCGAGGGCACCACGCTTTCGGAAGGGCGCGGCACGACACGACCGCTCGAGGTCTTCGGCGCGCCGGGGCTCGACGTGCCGGCCCTGCTCGGCCGGATGCGTGAACTTGCGCCGCGCTGGCTCGAAGGTTGCGCCTTGCGGCCGTGCTGGTTCGAACCGACCTTCCACAAGCACCAGGGCCGGCTGTGCGCAGGCGTGCAGGTGCACGTGGAGGCGAACACCTACGACCCTGCTTCGTTCCGCCCGTGGCGACTGCAGGCGCTCGCGTTCAAGGCGCTGCGCCACGTGGCGCCCGACTACCCGCTGTGGCGCGATTTCCCGTACGAATACGAGCAGGGCCGGCTGGCGGTCGACGTCATCAACGGCAGCGAGCTGCTGCGTGAGTGGGTCGACGACGCGCGCGCGACGCCCGCGGACCTCGATGCGCTCGCCGCTGCCGACGAGCGCGCATGGCTCGCGCAGCTCGACGACGTCCTGATCTACCGTTGATGGCCCGCAACTCGCGCATCCCCGACTGCGACGTGCTGGTCGTCGGCGGGGGCATCAACGGCGCGGGCATCGCGCGCGACGCGACGGGCCGCGGCCTCAGGACCGTCCTCTGCGAACAGCACGACCTCGCCCAGCACACGTCGTCCGCGAGCACCAAGCTGGTCCATGGCGGCCTGCGTTACCTCGAGTACTACGACTTCGCGCTCGTGCGGAAGTCGCTGCGCGAGCGCGAGGTGCTGCTCGATGCGGCGCCGCACCTCGCGTGGCCGCTTCGTTTCGTGCTGCCGCACGATTCGCACCTGCGTCCTGCGTGGATGATCCGTGCCGGTCTCTTCCTCTACGATCACCTGGCCGCCCGCCGCCGGCTGCCGGGTTCGGAGGTCGTCGACCTGCGGCGACATCCTGCCGGCACTCCGCTCGACGCGCGTTACCGCACCGGCTTCGTCTACTCGGACGGCTGGGTCGACGACGCACGGCTGGTCGTGGCGAACGCGATCGACGTGCGCGAGCGCGGCGGCCGCGTGCTCACTCGCACTCAGTGCACGTCGCTCAGGGCGGGCGGCAAGTACTGGGCCGCGACGCTGGTGCAGGCGGGGGGCGGGAGCGGTCGCATCCAGACGCTTACCGCGCGGGTCGTGGTCAACGCGACGGGGCCATGGGTGGCCGAATTCCTCGACGAGCATACGCCGCGCCCGGCCCGGCACCACCCGCGCATGATCCAGGGCAGTCACATCGTCGTGCGGCGGCTCTTCGACCATCCGTTCGCCTACCTCTTCCAGGCCCCGGACGGCCGCGTGGTGTTCGCCATCCCGTACGAGGATGAGTTCACGCTCGTCGGCACGACCGAACGCGAGTACTCGGGAGACCTCGCGACGCCCGCGATCGACGAGGCCGAGGTGCGTTACCTGCTCGACCAGGCGAACCACTATTTCCGCGGCAATCTCTCCCGACGCGACGTGGTGTGGACGTACGCGGGCCTGCGGCCCCTGCTCGCCGCGTCGAACAAGGACCCGAAGAGTGTCACGCGCGATTACGTGATCGACTTCCCCAGGGGCCAGCGTGATGGTGCGCCGCTGCTGTCGGTGTACGGTGGCAAGCTCACGACGTACCGGCGACTTGCCGAGGAAGTCGTCGATTCGCTCTGCGTGGCGCTTGGCGTGGGGGCCCGGGCCTGGACGGAAAGTGCCCCGCTGCCGGGCGGCGACCTGCCCGGTCGCGATTTCGACCGCTTCCGCCAGGACGTGGCGCGGCGGTTCCCCTGGCTCGATCCGGCACTGCAGCAGCGTTTCGCCCGCGCGTATGGCACGCGGGTCGAGCGACTGCTCGAAGGTTGCACGCAGATGAGCGACCTCGGCGCTGCCGTGCTGCCCGGCCTGACGGCCCGCGAGGTGGATCACCTGCGACGGGAGGAATTCGCGGTGACGGCCCAGGACATCCTGTACCGCCGCAGCAAGCTGGGGGTGCACCTCGCGGCGGGCAGCGAGGCTAAGCTCGACCGCTGGCTCGCGACGCACTGACCTGGCCTAGAATCGGGCACCGGCGGACCAGCGACCATGGCGGACTTCATCCTCGCGCTCGACCAGGGCACGACGAGCTCGCGCTCGATCGTGTTCGACCACGCGGGGCGCGCCGTCGCCGTGGCGCAGCGCGAGTTCCAGCAGCACTTCCCGCGTTCCGGGTGGGTCGAGCACGACGCCGAGGAGATCTGGGCCACGCAGGCAGCGACCATCTCGGAGGTGCTCGCACTCGCGCGCCTGCGCCCGACGGACATCGCCGCCGTCGGCATCACCAACCAGCGCGAGACCACCGTGCTCTGGGACCGTCGCACGGGCCGTCCCGTCGCACCTGCGATCGTCTGGCAGGACCGGCGCACCGCCGACGCCTGCGAGCGGCTGAAGTCACAGGGACACGAGCCTGCGGTCGCGCGGCGGACGGGACTGCTGCTCGACCCGTACTTCTCAGGCACCAAGCTCGCGTGGCTGCTCGAGCACCTGCCCGGCGCACGTACGCGGGCCGAGACCGGCGAGCTCGCGTTCGGAACCGTCGACAGCTGGCTCGCCTGGAAGCTGACAGAGGGCGAACGGCACCTGACGGACGCCTCGAACGCCAGCCGTACGCTGCTGCTCGACATCGCTACCGGCCGTTGGGCGGACGACATGCTCGAGTTGTTCAACATTCCGCGCGCCGTACTGCCGGAGGTGGTGCGCTCGTCGCTCGGCGCCGAAGCGCCGGGTGCACGGATCGGCGGACACCGCGTGCCGCTCGCGGGCCTGGCGGGCGACCAGCAGGCGGCGCTGTTCGGCCAGGCGTGCTTCGAGCCGGGCATGGCGAAGAACACCTACGGCACGGGTTGCTTCCTGCTGATGAACACCGGCGGCCGGCCGCTCGCCTCGGCCAACCGGCTGCTCACGACGATCGCCTGGCAGACGGACGTGCGACGCTATGCCCTGGAAGGCGCGGTATTCGTGGGCGGCGCTGTCGTGCAGTGGCTGCGCGACGGGCTCGGCATCATCGAAAAGTCCGCCGATGTCGAACCGCTGGCCGCGAGCGTCGCAGACACCGGCGGCGTCTATCTCGTGCCTGCGTTCACCGGCCTCGGCAGTCCGCACTGGGACGCGTACGCACGCGGCACGATCGTCGGGCTCTCGCGCGGCACGATGCGGGCGCACATCGCCCGCGCCGCGCTCGAATCGATCGCTTTCCAGAGCGCGGAGGTGCTGTTCGCGATGCAGAAGGACGCCGCGCGACCGCTGGTCGAGCTCCGCGTCGACGGCGGCGCCACCTCCAACGAGCTCCTGATGCAGTTCCAGGCCGACCTGCTCGGCGTGCCGGTCGTCCGGCCCGAGGTGACGGAGACGACCGCGCTCGGCGCAGCGTACCTCGCGGGCCTGGGCGTGGGTTTCTGGCACTCGACGGCCGACGTGGCCGCGAACTGGCGCGCCGGGCGTCGCTTCGAGCCGGTAATGCCGCGCGCCGACGCCCGCAGGCGACTGGATCGCTGGACCGAAGCCGTGGCGCGCTCGCGCGGCTGGCACGT
>CAVQQX010000104.1:0-35232 GCA_963714645.1 uncultured Gammaproteobacteria bacterium | reverse complement strand
GCGTCGAGCTGAGCCTGCCCACCCGCCGGCCCGCCCCAGCCCCCGCCCGGAGGACCCTGAACGTGCACGTGCTCGAGACCCGGATCGATCGCAGCAGCGCCGACTATGCCGCCAACGACGCCCTCAATCGCCGGCTCGCGCTCGAACTGCGCGAGCTCGCGGCGAAGGTGCGCGAAGGAGGGCCCGCCGGCGCGCGCGAGCAGCACACGAAGCGCGACAAGCTGCTGGTTCGCGACCGCATCGACCGCCTGCTCGATCCCGGTTCGCCGTTCCTCGAGATCGCCCCGTTCGCGGGCCACGGGCTCTACGGCGACTGGATCCCGGCCGCGGGCGTGGTGGCCGGCATCGGCCGGGTGGCGGGCCTCGAGTGCGTGGTCGTCGCCAACGACGCGACCGTCAAGGGCGGCACGTATTACCCCATCACCGTGCGCAAACACCTGCGGGCGCAGGAAGTCGCACTCGACAACCGCCTGCCCTGCGTCTACCTCGTCGATTCCGGGGGCGCGTTCCTGCCGCGCCAGGACGACGTGTTCGCCGACCGCGAGCACTTCGGGCGCATTTTCTACAACCAGGCGCAGCTCTCCGCGCGCGGCGTCCCGCAGCTCGCGGTCGTCATGGGCTCCTGCACGGCGGGCGGCGCCTACGTCCCGGCGATGTGCGACGAGTCGATCATCGTCCGCGAGCAGGGCACGATCTTCCTCGGCGGCCCGCCGCTGGTGCTGGCGGCCACGGGCGAACGTGTCGACGCCGAGACGCTGGGCGGCGGCGACGTGCACGCACGCCAGTCGGGGGTGGTCGACCACCTCGCCGACAACGACGCGCACGCGCTCTGGATGGCCCGGCGCATCGTCGCGAACCTCAATCGCACCGGCGCGCATCCGCCGCCCGTGCCGGCCCGGCCCCCCGCCTTCGCCACCGACGAGCTCTACGGCATCGTGCCCCGCGACACGCGCCATCCCTACGACGTTCGCGAAGTGATCGCGCGGCTGGTCGACGCCTCCGAGTTCGACGAGTTCAAGGCGCTGTACGGCACGACGCTCGCCTGCGGCTTCGCACGCATCGCCGGTTACCCGGTCGGCATCGTCGCGAGCAACGGCGTGCTGTTCTCCGAATCGGCGCTCAAGGGCGCGCACTTCATCGAGCTCTGCAACCGGCGGCGCGTGCCGCTGCTGTTCCTGCAGAACATCACGGGCTTCATGGTCGGCCGCAAGTACGAGGCCGCCGGCATCGCACGCGACGGCGCCAAGATGGTCACGGCGGTCGCGTGCGCCTCGGTGCCCAAGTTCACGGTGATCATCGGCGGCTCCTTCGGCGCCGGGAACTACGCCATGTGCGGCCGCGCGTACGGCGGACGCTTCCTCTGGACCTGGCCCAACTCGCGCATCTCGGTGATGGGCGGAGAGCAGGCGGCGGCGGTGCTCGCGATCGTCAGGCGCGAGGGCCTGCAGCGTCGCGGCGAGCAGTGGGCGGAGGACGACGAGCGGCAGTTCCGCGAGGACATCCGCGCGCAGTACGAGACACAGGGGAACCCCGCGTACGCGAGCGCCAGGTTGTGGGACGACGGCGTGATCGACCCCGCGGACACGCGCGAGGTGCTGGCGCTCGCGCTCGCAGCCGCGACGTGTGCCCCGGACGAGGGCGAGAAGCCCTACGGCATCTTCAGGATGTGAGGCCGCGGCACCCCCGCGCCACGATCGCCTGCCCCACCCAGCAACCGCAAGATCATGCTGCAGAGCGTCTTGATCGCCAATCGCGGGGAAATCGCCTGCCGCGTGATCCGCACGGCGCGCCGGCTCGGCCTGCGCACCGTCGCGGTCTACTCCGAAGCCGACCGCGACGCGCTGCACGTGCGCGCAGCCGACGAGGCCGTCTGCATCGGCCCGGCCCCGGCGCGCGAAAGCTACCTCGACGTCGAGCGTGTGCTGCAGGCGGCACGCACGAGTCGCTGCGAGTCGATCCATCCCGGTTACGGTTTCCTGTCCGAGAACGCGGCCTTCGCCCGCGCATGTGGCGAGGCGGGCATCGTGTTCATCGGGCCGCCACCGGGTGCGATCGACCGCATGGGCTCGAAGAGCGAGGCGCGACGGCTCATGGCGGCCGCAGGCGTGCCGGTCCTCCCGGGCTACGACGACGCGGATCAGTCCGATGCGGCGCTGCAGGCGGCCGCCGGCCGCCTGCAATGGCCGCTGCTGATCAAGCCCGCGGCCGGCGGTGGCGGCAAGGGCATGCGCATCGTGCGCGCCGAGGCTGAGTTCGCCGACGCACTGGTGGGGGCACGACGCGAGGCGGCGAAAGCCTTCGGCGACGACCGCGTGTTGCTCGAGCGCTTCGTCGAGCGTGGCCGTCACGTCGAGATCCAGGTGTTCGCCGACGCGCACGGCCACGCGCTGCACCTGTTCGAGCGCGACTGCTCGCTGCAACGGCGTCACCAGAAGGTGATCGAGGAAGCGCCGGCGCCCGGGCTCGATGAGCGCACGCGTGCCGCCATGGGGGCGGCGGCGCTGGCCGCGGCAAGAGCGGTGGACTACCGCGGCGCCGGCACCGTCGAGTTCCTGTTCGACGGTCGCGAGTTCTATTTCCTCGAAATGAACACGCGGCTGCAGGTCGAGCATCCGGTCACCGAGCGCATCACCGGGCTCGATCTGGTCGAGTGGCAGTTCCGCGTCGCGGCGGGCGAACCCCTGCCGCTCGCGCAGGCGGCCATCGAGCGCCACGGTCATGCAGTGGAAGCGCGCCTGTACGCCGAGGACCCCGAACGGGGATTCCTGCCGTCGACCGGCCGGCTCACGCGCCTGCGACTGCCGGAAGCCTCGGCGCAGGTCCGCGTGGACGCCGGAGTCGAGGAGGGCGACGAGGTTTCCGTGCACTACGACCCGATGATCGCGAAAGTCATCGCCTGGGCGCCTGACCGGACGCAGGCGTTCAAAACGCTGCGCGAAGCGCTCGAGGACGTCGAGGTGGATGGCGTACGCACCAACGCGCGCTTCCTCTGGCAGATCGCGGGGGCACCCGTCGTGCTCGCCGGGGACGTCAGCACCCGTCTGCTCGAAACGGATCCCGCGTTCGTCGCGGGCGTCCCGCAGGACGAGCGGCGCGACGCGTGGCTGATCGCCGCGGCCCTGCGACTCGAACCGCCAGACCCGTCGCAGCCGGGCGCACGTGCGACGGCGCCGTGGGATTCGACGACGGGATTCCGCGTCAACGGGCCGCGCGCGGTGCGCGTTCCCCTGTGCCTGGAACATGCACCCGGCGCGCCGGCGGCGGCGAACGCTGCGTCCGAACGTCGCTGGATCGCGGTCGAGCCGGCGGGTCACTCGTCGGCGGTGACCCTCGACGGGCACCGCCACCTCGTGGCCATCCGGCGCCGCGAGGGCGAGCGGTTCGACGCGACCGTGGACGGGGAGCCAGTGCGAGGTCGCAGCACGACGACTGCCGAGCGACTGGTCCTGCGTCGCCGCTGCGCGCGATTCGACTTCGTCGAGGACTCCGCTGCGGAACCGCGGGCAAACGCGGAACACGAGGGCCACTTCCGTGCGCCGATGCCGGGACACGTGCTCGACGTCCGCGTGCAGGTCGGGCAATCCGTCGCACAGGGCGCCGTGCTGCTCGTGCTCGAGGCCATGAAGATGGAGCACTCGCTCACCGCGCCGTGGCCTGCCACCGTGGCGGAAGTCAAGGTCTCGACGGGCCAGCGCGTCGAGGAAGGAACCGACCTCGTTCGACTCGAACCCGCTGGTTGACTGCGGTAATCCCGGACCTTGGACTGAGTCTGATTTGCTAGACTTCGCGCCGACTCGAGGGCCGGCCCGATGGCTGCGGACGGCACGATGAACGCAAATCGCGCGGAGGCGGGATGGCATTCGACGGGGCCGTGTTCGAGGCCCGCGGCATCAATGCTTGGCGAGGCGACCGGCACATCCTGCGCGACGTCTCCTTCACCGTCCGTTCCGGCGAATTCCTCAAGGTCACGGGTCCCAACGGCGTCGGCAAGACGACGCTGCTGCGGGTGATCGTCGGGCTGCTGCCGGCCGAGACCGGCGAGCTGCACTGGCGTGGTCAGCCGGTGCGCGGCCGTCGCGACGAGTTCAATGGCGACCTCGGCTACCTGGGCCACCTCAACTCCCTCAAGGCGGACCTGACCGCGCGCGAGAACCTCCGGTTCCTCGCCGGCCTGCGTCGGTCGCTCGCGCCACCCGACGTCGACGCGACCCTCGACCGGGTCGGCATCCTGTCGCGTGCCGACCTGCCGGCACGCTCGCTTTCGGCGGGCCAGAAGCGCCGGCTCTCGCTCGCCCGCCTGCTGCTCGCCGGCGCCTCGCTCTGGATCCTCGACGAGCCCGTCACCAACCTCGACGTCGCCGGCATCGAACTGGTCGAGACGCTGGTGCTCGAGCACGTGGCGCAGGGCGGGCTCGCGATCGCGGCCGGGCACCAGCGCCTGCTCGACGATGCGGCGTGCCTGACCCGCCTGGAACTCGAGCCGTGAACCCGCGTACGCCCACCAGCGAGGCGGCACGGCTCGTGTTCGTGCGCGACGTCACGCTCGCGTGGCGCCGCTGGGACGAAGTGGCGCAGCCGCTGATCTTCTACGTCGTCGTCACCACGATGTTCCCGCTCGCGACCACCCCGGACCTCGCGCAGCTGCGCGTGATCTCGGGCGGCGTGGTCTGGGTCGCGGCGCTGCTCGCGTCGCTGCTCGCGCTCGAGGCGCTGTTTCGCGCAGACGTCGAGGACGGCACGATGGAGCAGTGGGTGCTCACCGGGCAGCCGCTCGGCTGGCTGCTGCTCGCGAAGGTCGCGGCGCACTGGGTGCTCACCGGGCTGCCGCTCGTCGTGATGTCGCCGATCGTGGGCACGGCGCTCGGCCTGCCCACCGACGCCTGGGGCATACTGATGCTTTCGCTGCTGCTCGGAACTGGCACACTGAGCGTGCTGGGCGGCATCGGCGCAGCGCTCACGGTAGGCGTCCGGCGCGGCAGCGTGCTGCTGTCGCTGCTGGTGCTGCCGCTCGCGATGCCGCTCCTCATCTTCGGCGCCCGGGCCGTCAGCATGCAGATGGACGGCGACTCGCCGGCAGGCCCGCTGCAGCTGCTGGCCGCCATCTTCTTCCTGGTGTTGAGCCTCGGCCCGATCGGCATGGCTGCGGCAATCCGCATCAGCGTCGAGAGTTGACAGGTATTTCACGCAATCCAATGAACGCAACGGGCAACGGCCGGTCAAGAGGATCAACATGACGTGGACGTGGTTCCATAAGCTCGCCTCGCCCCCGCACGCCTACCGGATCCTCGGCCGCATCGCACCGTGGTTCGGCTGGACGGCACTGGCGCTGATCCTGCTCGCGACCTGGTGGGGACTGTACAAGGCGCCGCCCGATTACCAGCAGGGCGACGGCTTCCGGATCCTGTACGTCCACGCGCCGAGTGCCTGGATGTCGATGTTCACGTACGTGGTCATGGCCGTGGCGGCAGGCGTCGGGCTGGTATGGCGCATCAAGCTCGCGCACGGCGCGGCGGCGGCCTGCGCGCCAATCGGGGCCTCGTTCACCTTCCTGGCGCTCGCGACCGGGTCGATCTGGGGCAAGCCGATGTGGGGCACGTGGTGGGTCTGGGATGCACGGCTCACGTCGGAACTGCTGCTGCTGTTCCTGTACCTCGGCTACATGGCCCTGCGCGCCTCGTTCGACGACCCGCAGCGGGCCGACCGGGCAAGCGCGGTGCTCGCGCTCGTCGGCGTGATCAACGTGCCGATCATCCATTACTCGGTCGAGTGGTGGTCCACGCTGCACCAACCCGCGAGTGTGACCAAGCTCGACAAGCCTTCGATCCAGATTGCGATGCTGATTCCGTTGTTCATCATGATCATCGGGTTCCAGCTCTACTTCGGCTGGGCCATTTCCCGGCGCCTGCGCGGCGAGATCCTGCGGCGTGAGCGCAATGCGAAATGGCTTGAAGAAATAGCCTGAAAATCATGGATTTATATAAGTTCCTTCAGATGGGTGGTTACGCGGGATTCGTGTGGACCGCCTACGGCCTGACCGCGCTGGTGCTCATCTGGAACTGGTGGGCCGCGCGGCGCTGCGAAACGCAAGCACAGACCGCCGCACGTCGGCGCCTCGAACTCGGCACGGAGAATCGTTCATGACACCGCGACAGAAGCGCATGGTCACCGTGGTGGCCATCCTGGCCGGCGTGGGAATCGCCACGACGTTCGCCTTGAAGGCTTTCAACCAGAACCTGCTCTATTACTACAGCCCGACGCAGATCAGCGCTGGCGAGGCCCCGACCAGCCGGACGTTCCGAGTCGGCGGCCTGGTGCAGAACAACAGCATGCACCGGCAGCCGGGCAGCCTCGAGGTCACCTTCGTGCTGACCGACTTCCAGAAAGAGATCCCCGTGAGTTACACGGGCGTGCTGCCCGACCTGTTCCGCGAGGGCCAGGGCATCATCGCGCGCGGCAAGCTCGACGGCAGCCGGTTCGTCGCCGAGGAAGTGCTGGCGAAGCACGACGAGAACTACATGCCGCCCGAGGTCAAGGACAGCCTCAAGCCCCACATGGATGCCGCCAACAACATGCCGCAGAACAATGCGGCCGCTGCGCCGCCGCCGCCCGGCAGCACCTGAGCTGGCGCGCCTGACCGACTGACCGCAGGGAGCATCCAACGTATGGTCGTGGAACTCGGACTGTTCGCACTCGTCCTCGCGCTGCTGCTGTCTGCAGCGCAGGCTTTCTTCGGCCTCGCCGGGCCCGCGGTGGGCAACCGGCGCTGGATTGCCGCGGTCCGGCCGGCCGCGGCGGGGCAGTGGGTGTTCGTCGCGCTGTCTTTCGCGGTGCTCGCGTATGCGTTCTACAAGAACGATTTCTCGGTGAGCTACGTCGCCCAGAATTCCAACTCTGCGCTGCCCACGTTCTACCGCTTCACGGCGGTCTGGGGCGCACACGAGGGCTCGCTGCTGCTCTGGGCACTCGCGCTGTCGAGCTGGTCGATCGCCGTGGCCGCATTCAGCCGCAACCTGCCCGAGACGTTCGCCTCGCGCATGCTCGGCGTGCTCGGATTCGTCAGCGTCGGGTTCCAGGCGTTCATCCTCTTCACCTCGAATCCGTTCTCGCGGCTCGTGCCGGCCGCCATCGACGGCAACGACCTGAACCCGCTGCTGCAGGACCCGGCGCTCGCGATCCACCCGCCGATGCTCTACCTGGGCTACGTCGGCTTCTCGGTCGCGTTTGCGTTCGCGGTCGCGTCGCTGCTCGAGGGCAGGCTCGACGAGAAATGGGCGCGCTGGGCCCGCCCGTGGACGACCGTCGCGTGGATGCTGCTCACCTGCGGCATCGCGCTCGGCAGCTGGTGGGCGTACTACGAGCTCGGCTGGGGCGGCTGGTGGTTCTGGGACCCGGTCGAGAATGCCTCGTTCATGCCGTGGCTGGTCGGCACTGCGCTGATTCACTCGCTCGCGGTCACGGAGAAGCGCGGGCTGTTCAAGAGCTGGACGCTGCTGCTCTCGATCGTCGCGTTCTCGCTGAGCCTGCTCGGGACGTTCCTCGTCCGCTCCGGCGTGCTCGTCTCGGTGCACGCGTTCGCGAGCGACCCGAGCCGCGGGCTCTTCATCCTGGCGTTCCTCAGCATCTGCATCGGCGGCTCGCTCGCGCTCTACGCGTGGCGCGGCCCCGCACTGCGTGCCAAAGGCGGGTTCGACGTGCTCTCGCGCGAGTCGTTCCTGCTGTTCAACAACATCCTGCTGCTGGTCGCGGCGCTGCTGATCCTGATCGGGACGCTGTATCCCCTGTTCCTCGACGCCCTCAACCTGGGCAAGATCTCGGTCGGACCGCCGTACTTCAACTTCGTGTTCCTGATCCCGACGCTGCCGCTGCTCGCGCTGCTCGCAATCGGCATGCACTCGGCCTGGAAGTCGGCGAAGCTCGACGAGAAACTGCGCCCGCTGCTCGGGCTGCTGGCAACCGCGCTGGTGCTCGCCGTCGTAGTTCCAGTGGTCGCGTACGGGGGCTTCCACCCCATGGCGTCCGTCGGACTCGCCGTCGGCTTCTGGGTGATCCTGTCGGCGCTCTACGAACCGTTCCAGCGCCTGCGCAAGCGCCAGTCGCTCCCGCGCAGCGTGCTCGGCATGACGGTGGCCCACATCGGTGTCGGGCTGTTCGCGATCGGCGTCACGGTGGTGGAGAGCTACAAGATCGAGAAGGACGTCGCGCTCAAGCCGGGACAGTCGATCGAGCTGCAGGGCTACACGTTTCATTTCGACGAACTCTCGCGGGTCGCCGGCCCCAACTACGACGCCACGCAGGCGCATTTCCGCATCACCGAGGGCGACCGCCTGATCGCGACGCTCGAACCGCAGAAGCGCGTCTACCGCGTCCGCACGATGCCGATGACGGAAGCCGGGATCGAGGTGGACTGGAATCGCGACCTTTTCGTGGCGATGGGCGACGACCTGGGCGAGAACGCCTGGAGCATGCGGCTGCAGTACAAGCCCATGGTCCGCTTCATCTGGCTGGGCGCGCTGGTCATGGCGATCGGCGGCTTTATCGCAATCACCGATCGTCGCTACCGCACGCGCAGGTCCGAGGCCCAAGCGCGGGTCGATGCCGCCGGCACGGCCAAGGCCTGACCCGTTCGATCGATCCGGGTGCCATGTTCAAGTTCGTCATACCGCTGGTCGTGTTCGCGCTGCTCGGCCTGTTTCTGTTCGTGGGGCTGCAGCGCAATCCGGCCTACGTCCCGTCTCCGCTCATCGGCAAGCCGGCGCCGGCGTTTGCGCTGCCGAGCCTGCAGGACGCCGCGTACGCCGTCGACTCCAGGGAGCTGCTCGGGCGGCCGTGGGTGCTCAACGTCTGGGGCACGTGGTGCGGCGGCTGCCGCGAAGAGCACTCCACGCTGCTCGAGATCGCGCGGTCCCGCGCGGTCCCGCTGGTGGGGCTCAACTGGAAGGACGACAACGCGGCCGCTCAGGAGTGGCTGCGGACGCTCGGCAACCCGTACGCCGTCGTGGCGGAGGATGCGGATGGCCGCGTCGCGATCGACTGGGGCGTCTATGGCGCGCCCGAAACCTTCCTGATCGGCCCCGACGGCAATGTGCTGTTCAAGCACATCGCGCCCATGACCATGGAAATCTGGAACACCGAATTCTTGCCGCGCATCCAGGCTGCGAAAGCCGGCGCGACCGCAAAGCAGGGCTGAATCGATGCGTTTCACAGTGCGGTTGTGGTCGAGCGCGCTGGTCGTGGCCTGGCTGCTGGCGTTCGCGGCGGGCCCGGCGTGGTCGATCGACACGCAAAGGGCGTTCGACGACCCGGTGCTGCAGCAACGCTACGAGCAGATCAATCGTGAGCTGCGCTGCCTCGTCTGCCAGAACCAGACGATTGCGGACTCGAACGCCGGCCTCGCCGGCGACCTGCGCCGCGAGGTGCGCGAACTGATCGCCGCCGGCAAGACCGACGACGAGATCCGCCAATTCATGATCGACCGCTACGGCGATTTCGTGCTGTACCGGCCGCGCATGTCCGCGGGCAATTTCCTGCTGTGGACCGCGCCGGTGCTGCTGCTGCTCATCGGCACGTTCCTCGGCATCCGTTACATCCGCCGGCAAGCCGCCGAGGCGGGTCCGGACGAACCGGAGGCCGGTTCATCGTGATGACTGCATTCGTGATTCTCTGCGCCGCCATGGCGCTGGTGGCGAGCTTCCTGGTCGCCTGGCCGCTGCTGCGACCGTTCCCCGTCGCGAGCCAGGGCGAGACCGCGCCGCCGCGCGCCGCGCCGGTGGCCTTCGCCGTTGCCGTCGCGCTCGTGCTGGGTGCCGCCGCGCTCTATGCCGGTATCAACAATTTCCCGTGGCACAACCCGCAACTTGCTGCCGCCACGCCCCCCGGTCACGGCGAGCTGGGAGAGGCCGGCTCGATGGACCAGGTCACGGCCACGCTCGAGGCCCGGCTGCGGCGGGATCCGAGCGATCGCGCAGGGTGGCGGATGCTCGGCCGCACCTACCTCGTGACCGGCAACCCGGCCAAGGCGGCTGGCGCGTACGAACGCGCCGCGGCACTCGACACCGGGAAAGACGCTGCGCTCGAACTCGACCTCGCCGAGGCACTGGTGCTGACCAACGACCCTGCGCAGCAGCCGCGCGCGAAAGCGATCGTGGCGGAGACGCTGGCCGCCGACGGGAACAACCAGAAGGCGCTCTGGTACCAGGGAGTCATCGCCGCGCGCGAAGGCGATACCGAAACCGCGAAGACCAACTGGACGAAACTGCTCGAGCAGGATCCGCCGCCCGAGATCCGCGAGGTGCTCGCGAACCAGCTCCGCGAACTCGGCGTGGACGTGCCTGCCGCACCCGCCGGCGGGGCACCCGTCGTGGCAGCCATGGGCGGCATGGGCAGCGTGGCTGCAGGCCCCGCGGCCGCGCAGCAGGGCCGCGCCGTCCGCGTCAACGTCAAGGTCGATCCGGCGCTCGCGACACGGGTCAGGCCGGGGGTTCCGCTGTTCATCTCCGCGCGCGAACCGGGCATCCCCGGCCCGCCGCTCGCGGCAGTGCGCCTGACCACCGATGCCCTGCCGACGCAGGTGGTGCTGAGCGATGCGAACGCGATGTTGGAAGGTCGCAACCTGTCCTCGGTCGACGACATCGAGATCGTTGCACGCGTGGCGTTCGGCGGCACGGCGGTGACCGCGAGCGGCGACCTGATCGGCTCGGCGGTACAGGGCAAGGGTGCGGGCGGCGACCTCGAGGTGGTCATCTCGCGGGTCCAGCCCTGAGGTGGCAGCGCACACGCTGCACATGCGCTTCTCACGCCCGCCCTCGGGACTCCCGAGCTATCCGCGCGTCGTGCTGACGCGCCGGCCCGACGTACTCTCCGTCGAATCGCCGCCGGACATCGAGGCTCGCATCGATCGCGTTCGGCTCGACGCGAGGAAAATCGCGCGATACGCCTCCGCGTGCGGTTTCGACCCCGAGCGAGCCCAAGGCGGCTTCGTTCCCATCACCTACCCGCACGTGCTGGCGATGCCGCTGCACCTGCGCATCATGGGTCACAAGGCATTTCCGCTGCAGCCGATGGGGTTGATCCATCTGTCGAACAGCATCGCGGCACCCGTCACCCTGCGCTCCGGGGCCGTCTTCGACGTCGTCGTTGCGGCACGGAACTACCGCAAGACAAACGCCGGACTCACCTTCGACATGGACACCGAGCTGCGCAGCGAGGGCGCCGTCGCGTGGCGCGAAACCTGCGTGTTCATGTCGCGGTGGCCCGAGTCGGTCGAGCGCTCCGGTGCCCGGCCGCCGCGCCCGCCGAAGGCGCCCAAGGACAGCGCCGTGCTCGACGAGCTCGACGTGAGCCGCGCGACGGCGTGGCGGTATGCGCGCGTGTCCGGCGATTTCAACCCGATTCACCTCAGCGACCGTGCGGCTCGCTTCTTCGGTCTGCGCGGCGCGATCTCGCACGGCATGTGGTCGCTTGCCCGCAGCCTCGCGGCGGGTACGCCGGACACGCACGCACAGACCCCGACGCTCGAAACCCAGTTCCTGACACCGGTGCAGCTTCCCGCCCGGGTGTGCGTCAAGCGCTGGGTGGAGGAGGGCGCGCCGAAGCGCGCGCTCTGCGACGTGCGCACCGGCCGGGTGCACATGTATGCGTACTGGAAGTGAATAGCGAACAGCGGGAGGGGACTTTGCGGCGTCCGCCGCTCTGCTACCTGTTCACTATTCACCGTTCACTATTCACTTCCCGCTAGTCCCGGGGCTTCACCAGCAGCACGTTGTCGACGTGCTTCACGCCCTTCACGCCGGAGGCGACCTTCCCCGCGCGTTCCTTCATGCCGATGGACTTGACGAACCCGGCGAGCTGCGTCACACCGTTCTTGGTCTCGACGTTGATCTGGCGACTGGCCACGTCCCTGGTATCCATGAGCGCCGCCTTCACCTTGCCGGTGATCAAGCTGTCGTCGAGCTTCTGGCCGATCGAAGTCTTCGGCGCCAGTGCGACGCTGTTGATCACGCGCTTGACGCCCTTGGTGCCGCTCGCCACCTTGCCGGCCATCTCCTTCTCGTGCTGGGTTTCCACGAACCCGCTCAGCTGCACCGTGCCCTTGTAGCTTTCGACGTTGATCTGCAGCGAGCTGGTGGACTTCTCGTCGAGCAGGCCTGCCTTGATCGTGGCCGCGATCGTCGCGTCCTCGACGTAGTCGCCCGCGCTCTTCTGCGCCTGGGCCGGGATCACGAACCCGATCGCGAGCAAGGCGAGGGCAGCGCTCTTCACGGACGACTTCATGGGCCATGCACTCCAGGTGGACGCGATACCGGCACGCAAGCCGGCGACCCGTGCATTGTAGGCCAGCCGCCTTGTGGAAAACGGCCCGGGGGCCGTGGGATCATGCCCGGATGCACACGACACGGGTCCTCGACCTGCCCGGCAGCTGCAACCTGCGCGACTTCGGCGGCTACGCGACGCGCGACGGTCGTTACGTCCGGCGCGGCCGCCTGTTCCGCTCGGGCACCATGACGCGGCTCGCGCCCTCGTCGGTCGCTGCACTGCGTGGCTACGGGCTGCGGGCGATCTGCGATCTGCGCCGCACCGACGAGCGGCAGCGCCAGCCGAATCCGGATTTCGGCGCTGACGTGCGCGCATTCGAGTGGGATACGCAGGCCGAGAGCTCGCCGCTGCGCGCGAGCGGTGTGCGCAACTCCGCGAGCGACGACGAGGCTCGTGCACTCATGGTCGAGATGTACCGCGGCATCCCGTTCCTGTTGCGGCGCAGGCTGGCAGGTGCCTTCGCAGCGCTCGCGCATGCAGGCGACGGCGCGACGATCGTGCATTGCTCGGCCGGCAAGGACCGGACCGGGGTCGCCGTCGGCCTCGTGCTCGAAGCCCTCGGTGTGCCGCGGGAGACGGTCGTCGCGGAATACGCGCTCACCAGCCAGGTCGTAGACCTCGGCGAGCAGCTCATGCGGACGGAGGCGGGCGGATTCGGAATGTCGGCCACGGCCGAGACGATGCTGGCGTTGCCTCCGAACGTGCGTGCCATCGTGCTGGAGGCCCATCCCAGCTACCTGGACGCCGCGTTCATCGCAGTCGAGGCGAAGTACGGCACCGTCGAAGGCTACCTGCACGAGGAACTCGGCCTGTCGCAGGAGACGCTCGCCGGGCTGCGCCGGCGGCTGGTCGAGTGATCCGACCGATGATGTCCGGCGTGTTCCGCAACGTGCGAACGCATGGTCTCGCCGCCGTGATCCTGCTCGCCGGGTCGCTCGCGCGGTCCGAAGTCGTCCCGTTGCCCGAGCCGCGCGACGTCCAGTATCCCGGCACGCTGCAATTGCGCGTCGATGCGAGCGACGTCGACCATCGCGTCGTCCGCGTGCACGAGTCGATCCCGGTCGAGTCGCCGGGCCTGCTGATGCTGCTCTATCCGCGGTGGCTCCCGGGCAATCATTCGACGACGGGCCCGGTGGAGATGCTCGCGGGTCTGGAAGTGCGCACGGAGGCGGGCGCCCTTCTCGAATGGCGGCGCGACGACGAGAAAATGTACGCGTTCCTCGTCGACGTGCCGCAGGGCGCCGGCCGGCTCGATGTCCGGTTCCAGTTCCTGACCCCTGTCGTCAGCGAGCAGGGCCGGCAGGTCATGACGCCGGACCTGCTGGGCCTGCAATGGGAAAAAGCGCTGCTGTACCCCGCCGGCCATTATGCGGAGCGGATCCTGGTCGCACCCATCGTCACCCTACCGCCGGGCTGGCAGTTCGCCTCCGCCCTCGACGGCGCCATTCGCATCGCCGACACGGTCCACTTCGATCCGCTGCCGCTCGCACGCCTGGTGGACTCCCCGCTCTTCGCGGGCGCGCATTACCGTCGCATCGAACTCGATTCCGACGCGAAGGCGCCGGTCCGCCTCAATGTCTTCGCCGATCGAGCCACGGAGCTCGCTGCCACGCCCGTCCAGGTCGCGCTGCACCGCCGCGTGGTGCGCGAGGCGCTCGCGCTGTTCGGTGCGCGACATTACCGGCACTACGACTTCCTGCTGGCGATCAGCGACCAGTTCTCGAACATCGGCCTCGAGCACCACGAGTCGAGCGAGAACGGCGTGCCGCCCGGTTACTTCATCGACTGGGCGGCCTCGGGCCCGAGACGCGACCTGCTGCCCCACGAGCTGGTCCATTCCTGGAACGGCAAGTTCCGGCGTCCTGCGGACCTCTGGACGCCGTCCTACGAAGTGCCGATGCGCACGAGTCTGCTGTGGGTGTACGAGGGCCTGACCGAGTATTGGGGCATCGTGCTCGCGACGCGCTCGGGGCTGTGGTCGCCTGCGTACACGCGCGACACGCTCGCGCACTACGCGGCCGCGTTCGAGCTGGGGCGCGCCGGCCGACGCTGGCGCAACCTGCAGGACACGACGCACCAGCCCGTGATCTCCTATCGCGGCACCCAGAGCTACCCGAGCTGGCAGCGCAGCCGCGACTACTACACCGAGGGCGCGTTGCTTTGGCTCGACGTCGACACGCGACTGCAGGAGATCACCCGTGGCCGCCGCTCGCTCGACGATTTCGCGCGTGCCTTCTTCGGCGTCCGCGACGGTCAGGTCGCGCCGCTCACCTACACCTTCGCCGACGTCGTGGCCGGCCTCGACGCGATCGCTCCGGGCGACTGGGCCAGCTGGCTGCGCGCGCGGCTCGACAGCCACGGTCCCGGAGCGCCGCTCGACGGCCTGGAGCGCGGCGGCTGGAAGGTCGTGTACGGCGACGAACCGAACGAGGCCACGAGCGCCATCGACGCCGCCAACGAGTCCGATGCGTTCATGTTCTCGCTCGGCATCGCACTCGACCGGTCGGGGAAGGTGACCGAGGTGTACTGGGACAGTCCTGGCTTCGTCGCGGGCCTCGCGCCGGGAATGACTGTCGTGGCAGTGAACGACCGTGCCTATTCCGCCGACCTGCTGCGCGAGGCCGTGCGGTCCGCGAAGGATCGACCGGCAGAACCGCTCCGACTGCTCGTGCGCAAGGGCGCGACCTATGCCACGGTGCCGATCGATTACCACGACGGCCTGCGGTATCCGCGTCTGCAGCGCATCGCAGGCGCGGGAGACCAGCTCGGTTCCATTCTTGCGCCGGCCAGCCGAAAACCCTAGGCTCCGCCGTTCCGGGGAGTCGAACCGGCGATCGAGGGCGTCGACGCACGATATACGGCCCATATACGGCGTCTCCGGCATGTTTGCCGGTGCCGCGGGCACGAATGCCCACGGTTCGAACGAGCGCATCCGCGTCCGCTCGGTGCTCGACGGGCGCCTGTTCCTGCAGGCACTCGTCGATCTCTACACGCGCCGCTGAGGCTGTCCAGGAGGATCGAACATGTACGTCGATGGATTCGTGGTTCCGGTGCCGAAGAGCAAGGTCGCTGCCTAGATGGATCCGAAGGCCATGCCGTTCGACGGCAAGCGCATGTTCTGGGGCGGTTTCCAGGAACTGGTGCACGTCTGAGCCGCCGGCCCGCGGCCCTGCGTACTCCCGGTCGGGCCCCACCACGAGCATGAGCGTCCGCGCCGTATTCCCGACGCTGGTGTACGACGCGAACCTGCAACGCGCCGGCGGCACGGCCTTCAATCGGCAGCTGCTGCGGGAGTGCGCGCAATATCGTGCCGACGACGCGGCGGGACGCGCGTGGTCGGACGAGCGCTACCACGGCGGATATACCTCGTACGGGTCGCTCAACCGCATGCATCGGCTGTCGCCGACGTTCGCGCTGCTGGAGCGACGTTTGCAGCGTCACGTGCAGGCCTTCGCGCGGGCCCTGGAGTTCGACCTCGAGCAACGCGATCTGGTGATGACCGACTGCTGGGTCAACGTGATGCCGCGCGGCGTCACGCACGGGCTGCACCTGCACCCGCTCTCGACGATCAGCGGGACGTACTACGTCCGCACGCCCCGCGGCGTGCCGGGCCTCAAGATCGAGGACCCTCGACTGGACCGGTACATGGCCGCGCCCCCGCGGACGCCCGCGGCGCGCGCCCAGCCCTGGCTCACATTGCCCGTCGCGGCGGGCACGGTGGTCCTGTTCGAGAGCTGGCTGCGGCACGAGGTACCGCCCAATCCGGTCCTGGCGGAGCGGGTCAGCATCAGCTTCAACTACCACTGGTTCGACCGCGACCGCGACCCGCCCGCTATGATCCGCAAAACCAGGGTCGCAGACCCGACCGTCGCCGCGCTGACCCGGAGCGAATGATCGAGCCCGAGGCGGTGTCCGCTCTCCCGCGCGCCGAGTTGCTGGTCGGCGGCGCAGCCGCGTTCCCGTGCATGCTCGGCCTGATCGATGCGGCCGCCCGCAGCGTTGCGCTCGAAACGTATATCTTCCGCGCCGATGCCACCGGCGCGCGCTTCCGCGAAGCCCTGCTCCGCGCCGTGCATCGTGGAGTGCGCGTGCGGCTGCTGGTCGACGCGTTCGGCTCGCTCGACCTGCCCGACGACTACTTCGACGAGTTCGTTGCGGCGGGCGGAGCGTTCCGCCGCTTCAACCCGCGCCGCCGCCTGCGGCTCAGTTTCCGCAACCATCGCAAGCTCCTCTGCTGCGATGGCGCGGCAGTGGTGGGCGGACTCAACATCGCGGACGAGTACGACGGTGACGGACTGCAACGCGGCTGGCGGGATTTCGCACTGGCGGTGGACGGGCCGGTCGTCTCGGACCTGGAGGCGAGTTTCGATCGGCTCTGGACGCTCGCACCGTTCGAGGCCGCAAATGTCCGTGAATTCTGGCAACGACGGCTGAGGTACGAGGACTCTGCGTCGCATGCCTGCGCCGCGCTGTACGCGGGGGCGGGATTCCGGACGCGCTTGTTCCGCCATCATCTCGTGGCCGACCTCCGCCGCGCGGAACGCTGCTGCGCCTGGGTGGCGTATTTCCTGCCGTCGCGCCGGCTCGGCCGGGCACTGCGTGCCTGCGCGCGCCGGGGCCGGGTCGAACTGCTGCTCGGCGCGCAGACGGACGTGCCGGCGGCACGCTGGGCCAGCGAGCAGCATTTCCCGGGTTACCTGCGCTCGCGGTTGCGTCTGTACGAATACGAGCCGCAGGTAGTGCACGCCAAGGTGCTGGTCGTGGACGACGTGGTGTATCTCGGGTCGGCCAACCTCGACGTCCGCAGCCTCCGCATCAACTACGAACTGCTGTTGCGCCTGGAATCACCGCCGCTCGCGACGCGCCTGCGCGAGCAGTTCGCGACGGACCTGACCCACGCCCGGCCGATCGACCTCGAGACGTGGCGGCGCGGCCGGACGTGGTGGCAGCGCCTGCGGTCGTACCTCGCGTGGCTGGTGCTGGCGCGCCTCGATCCCTACGTCGCCGAGCGCAGGCTCGCGTCGCTGCGCTAAGCTTCCCTCGCAAACCGCGCGAGAAGCAACAGGAAAGAGGTCATGGCGGTGCGGATCGTGCGACTCGGCAGCGAGCGTCTCCCGGGCGAAGGCCTGCGTCTCGGCACCGTGCGCCGGCCGCCGCGAGGCGTCCCGAAAGCGGAGGTTTCCCGGCGGGACTTCTACGATGTCTGGTTGCCCATGCTGGCGCCGAGTGAAGATCTGCTCAAGGCCGGTCGCTCCGCGGTCGAGCAGGACGATGCCCGCGCCTGGCGCCGCTTCGTGCAGCGCTATCGGCGCGAGATGGCGTCCCCCGACGCGCGCGCGGTGCTCGACATGCTGGCGGCGCTGTCCCGCCAGACCGATTTTTCCGTCGGCTGCTACTGTGCCGACGAATGGCGCTGCCACCGCTCGGTGCTGCGCCAGCTGCTCGCGGGCCGGGACGCCGAGGTCCGCTGATGCCTGCCGTTCGCGCCAATCTCCGCCTCGCCATCCGGCACCCCATGATTCCTGGCGGCACGCCCCAGGCATCCCCGGCTCGGCGCTGATGACGACGGCGCCGCTGATACCGATGCAGTATCGAGGGCTCTGGCGACGCACCGTGCTCGCCGACGCAGACCGCGTCGACCGCACCACGCGTGTGCTCTGGCTGCAATCCGCCTGCGGCCTCTTCGTCGACCTGCGCAGGCCGGCCGACCGCTGTGCGGACGACCGTGTCTCGCTCGGGCGCCAGGAGGCGTGCGCCGGGCGCCTGCGCGTCGAAGGCGAGCTGCTCACCTGGGAACGCTGGGTCGATTTTCAGCCGCCGGGCGAGCCCGACGTGGCTCGCGTGACCGGCGAAGGCGACCGCCTGGTCGAGCACGGCGTGCATTCCGACTACTACGAGGAATGGGAGCGGATCGCGCCCGACTCGCGCGCGGCCCTGGCCTTCGCCTCGCAAGGCGAGGTGGACGCCGCGGGGCGCGGCTGCACGCGGCCTGGCGTGCTCGTGGTGTCGGGCGACCGGTTCGCTTACGCAGTCGGTCGCACGCAACCGCTGCCACGCGGCCGCCCGCTCGACGTGATGGTCGCTGCCGCGGAGGGCGTCCCGGCGCTCACGTTCGCGCTGTTCGACTGCGTCGTCGCGTTCGGGCTGCGCGACGAGGCCGGCTGGCGCGTCACGGCCTGCACCGCTCCGGTCTGGGAAGGGCGCGACTTCCGCGAACTCGCCGGCGGCTGGCGCGCTGGCAAGCCGGGCTGGGCCAGGCAGTTGCAGCCGGACGGCGTGCTGCGCCAGTGGCGCGTCGTGGCGACCACGCCCGGTCTCGCACCACCCCCGGAATGAATCCGCGCCTGCAGCCGGTCGCAGTGCTGGCGGCGGCATCCTGCGCCTGGGGGCTGGTCTGGATCCCGCTCGAGGGACTGCGCGCCGCCGGCGGCGACGGGTTCGCTGGTCGTCGTGTCCTGCGCGACGGCCCGTCGCGCGAGCGTCACTGTATAGTCGCAGTTCCCCGACAGCCCCAGGAGTCGCCATGGAATGGTCGAAGTATTGCCTTGCCGCCTGCGGTGCGCTCGCACTTGCGGGCACTTCGTTCGCCGACGATGCGCCGCGCGCCGCGATCGCCGAGATCAAGGGCTGCGAGGATGCGCGGATCCGGGGCCAGGCCACGTTGACCGAGCAGGTGACGCCCGAGGGCGTCAAGGAAGTGAAGGTCGTGCTGCGCGTCACGGGGCTCAAGGACGGCAAGCACGCGGTGCACATCCACGAGGTCGGCCAGTGCGAGCCGTGCGCCGCGGCCGGCGGCCACCACGATCCCGGCCCGGCGGGCCAGCCGCGCCCTGACACGGCGACCGACACGACGCCCGCCACCGACGTCAACCACCCCTTCCACATGGGTGACCTGATCAACCTCGACGTCAGGAACGGCGTGGGCACGCTCGAGCACGTGACCAACCGGATCACCCTCGCACCTGGGCGCCTCACGGCATTCGACGCCGACGGCAGCGCGATCGTCGTGCACACGCAGCCCGACACCTATTGCGACGAGGAGTCGGACCTCAAGAAGGGCTGTGCCGGTGGCGCCCGCGACGCCTGCGGCGTGCTGAAGCCCGCGCGCTGACGCGAACCCGGGAAGGAATTCAGGCTCGTCGTGCATCACCTCGAAACCTCGCGATCGTAACGCTCGTCGGCGCCCGCCTGCCACGCTCAACCCACGTCTGTCGGTCCATGCGCCGCACGCGTAGGCCGACTGGCGGGGCGTTCCTCCACGATGCTCCTTCCTCGGGCAGCGGGTGAACCCACACCATGGCAGCGTGGAGAACCTCGATGCCAGCGGCCCCCTGTACGTCGTCCTGAACGCAGGCTCAGGCCATTCCTCGGAGAACTCCCCGGGACGCACGATCAGGGAAGTGCTGCAGGGTGCGGGTCGTGCCCACGAACTGTTCGAGGTGACGGACGCGTCGCAGCTCGAGCCTGCGGCGCAGCATGCGGCGGATCGGGCCCGCCGCCGCGACGGGGTGGTGGTCGGCGCCGGCGGCGACGGCACGCTCAACACCGTTGCGCGCGCGGCGCTCGATGCCCGCTGCCCGTTCGGGGTCGTCCCGGAGGGAACCTTCAACTACTTCGCCCGCACGCACGGCATCCCGACCGACACGGCCGCCGCGACGCGTTCGTTGCTCGACGCCACGGTCCGCCCGGTGCCGGTCGGTCGCGTCAACGAGCGTATCTTCCTCGTGAACGCGAGCCTCGGTCTGTATCCGGATGCGCTCGAGCAGCGGGAAGAACAGAAGCAGAAGCACGGGCGCAGTCGCCCGGTCGCCGCCTGGGCCGCGCTGCTCACCGTGCTGCAGGAGCACCGGCCGTTGCAGGTGCGGGTGGCCCTCGACGGCACGCAGCACGAGTTGCGCACGCTCACCATGTTCGTTGGACTCAACCCATTGCAGCTCGAACACCTCGGCATGCCGCCCGAGCTGGTACTCGACGGCTGGCTGGCAGGCATCGTGCTGAAACCGGTCTCGACGCGGCACCTGCTGTGGCTCGCCCTGTGCGGCGCCATGGGTTCGCTCGGCGACGCCCGCGGACTGGAACGCTTTGCGTTCTCGACGCTGACCGTTGAGCCCTCCGGCAGGGCACGACCGCGGCGGATGAAGGTCGCAACGGACGGGGAGACGGGGTGGATGACGCCGCCATTGAGCTTCGACCTGCTGCCGCAGCGCTTGCCCCTGCTCGTGCCCGCACGCCCGCAGCCAAAGGCGCGGCAGTGACGGCGCTGCTGCAGGTGTCCGACGCGCACTTCGGCACGGAACAGGGGCCGGTGGTGGAAGCACTGCACGAGCTCGCCGTCCGCGTGAGTCCGGAGGTGTTCATCCTGTCCGGCGACGTCACGCAACGCGCGAGGCGCGGCCAGTTCGAGCGGGCTCGTCGGTTCACGGCGCGGCTCCCGCCCGCACGCGTGCTGGCGGTGCCGGGCAATCACGACATCCCGCTGTTCGATGTCTTCTCGCGCGTGTTCCGGCCCTACGCGAACTACGCTCGAGCCTTCGGCGGCGACCTCGAACCGGAATTTTCCAGCGAGCTTGCGCTGGTGATCTGCGTCAACACGACACATCCGCGCCGGCGCAAGGACGGCGAAGTCTCTGCCGCCCAGGTGGACCGCGTCGGGGAGCGCTTGAGGCAGGCGCACCCCGCGCAGGTACGCATCCTCGTGCTGCACCACCCCGTGATCGCCGCAACGCGTTCGGACGTGCAGAACCTGTTGCACGGCCGCGAGGCCGCGCTGCCGGCGTGGGCGGAGGCGGGGGCCGATCTCGTGCTCGGCGGGCACATTCACCTGCCATACGTGCGGTCGCTGCGCGAGGAATGGCCGCAGTTGCCGCGCCCCGTCTGGGCCATACAGGCGGGCACGGCGGTCTCGCGGCGCACGCGCGACGGTGTGCCGAACTCGGTGAACCTGCTGCGGTGCTCGAGCACCGCCGGGGCACGACGCTGCGTGGTCGAGCGGTGGGATTATCGGTCGAGCGCCGGAAGATTCGAACAGGTGGCGACGACCGCGCTCATGTTCTCACCTTGACCTGGCCGACAGTCGTGCCCGAAGGGGCGCCGCAACGGCGTCGAGCTGCGCCGGGCGGGCCTCGCCAGCGGCGAGGCTGCGCTGGCCGTCGCACTGAGCGCTTCGCTGGGACGTTCGCGCAGCTGATCCAGCGGGCTGCGGCTTGCAGGCGGGGCGCGTCGTGACGCAGGCTCGACGCATGCCCCGGCGCCGAATTTCCCACGAGACCGACACGATCGTAATCGGGGCGGGTGCGGCCGGGCTCGCCGCGACGCAGCGGCTGGCCGCGCACGGCGAGCGCGTGCTGCTGGTGGAGGCACGTGACCGGGTCGGCGGCCGCATCCAGGCACAGGCTGCGGGGGATGCGTGGGTGCCGGCTCAACTGGGCGCCGAGTTCGTCCACGGGGAGTCGCGGGCCGTGCTCGACGCGCTGCGGGCGACTGGCCAGGCACCGGTCGATGCGTCGGGCGAGCGCTGGATCGCGCGCGATGGCGGCCTGCGTCGCGCCGGGGACCAGTTCGCGGACCTGCGACGCCGACTGCGGCGCTTGCGCGCGCCGCACCCGGATACCTCGCTCGCTGAATTCCTGCTGCGACACCGGCGCACGTTGCCGCCGTCGGTGCGGCAATTCGCAAGCTACCTCGTGCAGGGTTTCGATGCCGCCGACCCGGCGGACATCAGTGCCGCCGAGGTGCTCGACGAATGGAGCGGGCCTGCGGCCGCGGACGGTCGCACTTTTCGCCCAAACGCCGGCTATGCGGCCATGACACGGGCGATGGCTGCATCGTTGCCGCACGACGCGTTGTGGCTCGAGAGCATCGTCGAGACGGTCGAATGGCGGCGGGGCAGGGTGCTCGTGACGGCCCGCCGGCCCGACGGCACGGTCCGGCTGCAGGCACGGCGGGCCGTCATCGCGCTGCCGCTGGGCGTCCTGCAGGCGCCGAAAGGTGCGGCGGCACACGTCCGCTTCGAACCCGGGCTCGCGGCAAAGCGGGAGGCGCTCGCGCACCTGGCATCGGGTCCCGCCGTCAAACTCCTGCTGCATTTCCGGGACGCCTTCTGGGAGTCGCTCGAGGACGGACGGTTCCGCAACGCGATGTTCTTCCTCGCCCCCGGCCAACCGTTGCCGACGTTCTGGACGTCGTTGCCGGTACGGACCTCCACGCTCGTCGCTTGGTGCGGTGGCCCGAATACGGCCCACCTGCAGACCGGCGACAACGTCTCGCTCGAGCGACAGGTGATGGCGAGCCTGCGCGCGGTGTTCGGTCGGCACGTGCGTCGCTCGATGCTGGACCTGATCGCCTGGCACGACTGGCAGCGCGATCCCCGGGCCTGCGGTGCCTACAGCTACGTCCGGACCGGCGGTGCGACGGCACGACGCCGGCTGGCCCGACCGCTCGACGCGACGCTCTTCTTCGCCGGTGAGGCCTGTGACGCGGCAGGCGAGGCGGCGACCGTCGGCGGCGCGCTGCACAGCGGTTTGCTCGCCGCGCGGGCCGTGCTGCGCGCAGCGGGCACGCGCCAGTAACGCCAGTAAGATGCTTCGCGCGGCCCTTGGCTCGCGCCGCTACGAAACGAGCCTCGAGTACGCGCGCAACCGGCGACAGGGCCGCCTGCCGGGACCCCGCGGGCAAGGACCCGTGCGTCGAGATCGAAGACGCGTGGATCGAGATCTAGCGAGGGAGACGACTCCTGGGATTCCGTCCGCGATGAAATGGCTATACTCCGTGCGCGTGCATTGTGGTAAATACGTATCCCCCTCCTCCTGCAAGCCTCGGAGGTACTGCATGGGATCCCTGGCCCCCATCGAAGCACTCGGGACGATCGCCGAATCGGTCTCCGGGCAGCCTTGCCGCCTTTCGCAGGCCGAACTACTGACGACGGTGGTCTCGCTGCTGCTGGAAGCCCGACCCGGCAAGTGTGCCGTGCTCGAAACCACCGAGAGCTGGCCGATGCACGATGCCCTGGAGGTCCGCGGCGACGACTTCGCCGCGGGATAGGCCGCGCGGCGAACGGTCGCCGCGCGAAATCGTGACGCCCATGTCGGCGTTCCATGAGTCCCGCCGGCCAAACCCCAGTAGGGGCTTTGGCTGACGCGGGGCTGCCCGTTCGACGCACGCCCCATGCGCCCGCGACCCCATGTGGACGCGCGCAGTTCGGCGTTCAATGTCAGCGCTGTCCGCTTCGGCGGGGCAACGGGCGGAGGGACACTGCGCCCAACTCACGAGGATGGCGCCCATGGCAACCACTCCACTCCGACTCGACATTCGCCCGGCTTCGGCACCCCGGGAGCTCGGCATGAAGGTCTACTGGGTAGTCGTCACATTGATCTCGGTCGCACTGCTGGGCGCGGCGATCGGCGTTGCGACGCCTCGCGACGCGGCAGAGACGCTCGAGGCTCAAGCCTCGTCGCAGTGACGGTCGGAGGCGCGCGCCGCGCGTGTCCTGCCGCCATGACGCTGCCGGCCTGCGCTAGCATCACCCGGTGCTGCAGGCAGGACGAAGAACCGCCGGCTGGCTGTCGGGACGCATCCTGCTGTTCCTGATCGCCCTGCCGGTGCTCGTGGCGATCGACATGGGGCGGGATCGCTTTTCCGCGGTGCGTTCGCGCGCGCTGGAGCTGCTCCCCGACCAGAAACGCGTCGAGAGGCTTTCCAGCGTGCGCCGCCAGGTGGTACGGGAGGCCGACCGGTATCGCACGACGACCAACGCGCGCCTCGTCGGGGCCCACGAGCACTCGTCGGCCGAGCTCGCGCGCTGGATTGCGGAACTCGATCGGGACATCGCCCGACTGGAGTCGAAACGACTCGGCGCCTTCGAGCTGGTCCTGACGGCCGGCGACGATCGCGTACTCGCCGAGCAGGCGGGGCTTGCGGCGAAACTGCAGGTGATGACCTGGGCCCGGGACGAACTCCGGCGAGTGGCGAGCCTCAACGCCACGAACCTGAGCCCGGTGCAGGCTACGCAGTTGCGCGACCGGGCGCGCGGCCGACTTGCGGCCACCCGCGCCGCGTACCGGGATGCCCGCAAGGCCTACCAATCGTTCGTGACGCAGAATCCCATCGCGGCCAGAGTGCCGTTCGAGCGTTTCGGCATCGATCGCGCCGATCGCGCGACGTACCTGGACCTGCTGTGGAAGTACGAGGAGAAGGCCGCGGCGTGGCGCATGGCGCGTTCGGCAGGCACCGGCGCCGAGACCGTGCTTGGACACATCGATGCCGCACGGAACGCGGTCGCACGACCGCTGGAGACGATCGATCGCGCCGCACTGCGGCCGCTCGACTCGGTCATCGCCGACCGGGAGACCTCGGTACGCCTCGCCAGGGAAAGTCTCGACGAAGTTGCCGAGCGCACGCGCAAGCTCGCATGGGCGGCATTCTGGCTGGTCGTTCTCGTCTCGCTGATGCCCGTGTTCCTGAAGGCCTTCTGGTATTTCGTGATGGCGCCACTCGCGGTACGACGCCCGCCGATCCGACTCGCACCGGACGCGATCCCGACGACGACGTCAGGATCGCCCGACGGAGGTCCATCGATGTCCGCCGTCACGGTGAATATCCAGCTACGGGCGGACGAGGAGCTGCTGGTTCATCCCGAGTATGTGCAGAGCATCGCGACTCCCGGCGAAAAGCGCACCAAGTGGTTGCTGGACGGCCGCTATCCCGTCACCAGCCTGGCCTCCGGCATGGTCGCGCTCACGTGTATCCGCGGTGCGGGTGAGACTCATGCGATCTCGAGCAAGCGGGATCCGCTCGCCGAGGTCGGCATCCTGGACCTGCCGCCGAACGCGCGATTCGTCCTGCAGCCGAGATATCTCGTCGGCGTCGTGCAGGAGGTGTGCCGTCCGATCCGCATCTCGTCGCGCTGGAACTTCGGCTTGAGTGCCTGGATCACGCTGCAGTTCCGCTACCTGCTGTTTCACGGGCCGGGACGCCTGGTCGTGGCAGGGTGTCGCGGTGTGCGGCAGGAAGCGGCCGGCAGCGGTCGCAGCATCGACCAGAACTCGACGATGGGATTCAGCGCCAACCTCGATTACGTTCCGCGCCGGTCGGCCACGTTCGGCGCGTACCTGTTCGGCGTCAACGGACTGTTCGACGACGGGTTTGCCGGGGGCCCGGGCCTCTACCTGTACGAGGAAATGCCGTATCGCCGCCGTGGCGCCCCGGGCATGACTGGCCGGGGTCTCGAAGGCGTCAGCGACCTGCTGCTCAAAGTCGTGGGCATCTGACCTCGGGACGGCCGGGTCGCGGCGATCATTACAGCAGCACGGACTCGAGCCGCGAGACCGCGTCGATTGCGGAGCCGTTCCAGCGATAGGCGTAGTGCGCCCCTTGCATGCAGGGCGCCAGGCAGTCCGGCCAGAACACCGCCGCGCAGTCGCCGCCGGGGTGGCGCACGCTGCGATACGCGAGGCCGTTCGAGCCTGCGTCGCGCAGCCTGCGCGCGAATGCGGCACTCGAGGGGTAGCTCGCCACGTCCGGATCATGGAGCCCGGAGTGTTCCTTGCGCACGTCGTGCAACTTGCGGCGGATGGCCGTGACGTAGCAGCGCACCGTTACCTGTTGCGGCGGCTGCCGCGTCGCCGCCAGGAAGCGCTCGCGGTGAAACACCGTCTCGCGTATCGCGGTATCGACCGCTCGTGCGGCATAGAACACGCCGAACATGCCGTCGGAGAAACGCGACGGCTCGGGGCTCCAGTGCGTGAAGGCCGCCATGATCGGCGTGCTGCCCGGCCCGGCGATACGTCTCTCACGCGGAATGGTCCCGAGCGCACCGAGCTCCTCCCGGACGCGCGGGTTGGTGAGGCCCTCGAGCTCCGACAAGGCGTCGAAGTCGGCTGGCTCGGCGACTCGATCCCACACGCCCACGGGCGGAAACTGGCTGGCGACGATCCGATACACGCGACCGCGCAGGGTGGTGCGCGGGATGTCCGTGGCGGCAGCAGCCACTGGCTCAGCCGCGCTGTGCGTCGAGGTATTGCCGAACGACGAACAGGTCGCTCACGTTGCCGTCGAGCATGCGCTGGAGCGCGCTGCGCCCGCCGAACGGGCCGGCGGAGTTCGGTCGGGTGATCCACTCGTCGGCGTTACGCGGATCGCTGAAAAGGATCTGCAGCGCCTTGTAGATCCCGAGCACGTAGCTGATGCGCTCGAGCACATCGCGCGACAGGCTGCCCGAGAGCTCCTTCTTCCACTTGAAGAACGTCGAGGGCGCCGGGCTGCCGAGCAGCGTGCGCTGCTGGCGGGCGTCGAGCGTCCACTGCTCCGCGATGCGGAAGAAGGCCCGCAGGGCGGGTCCGGACAGGTCCTTGGCCGCGGCGGCCGGAACAGGGGAGGGAACGGTATTCCGTCGTTGCATGGATCCACCTCGTGGTTCCGCGCTACTCCATATATGGAGTTATAGCAATCGAAGGTCTATAAGGCGACTATTGGTTTCGCCTCGCTCCAGATCGCTGGAGAGGTCCGGTCGAAGGCCGGTGCAGGCTCTCGGCCGTGGGTTTAGCCGTCGCCACCCTGGGCGCGCTGCAGCGTCACGATATTGTCGGACGCCGGGACCACCGCGGTGGCCTGCTCGGCGAGGCGCTCGAGGCGGCCTTCGACGCTCGCGCCGCACTCCATCCGCAGCTGCCGGTAACTGATGCTGCCGACGACTCGCGCATTCGTCTGCAGCTCGATGAAATGCTCGACCTCGATGTCGCCGACGACCGTCCCGTTGATCACCGCGTCGTAGACCCGGACCGCGCCTTCGATGCTGCCGTGCTCGCTCAGCACGAGCAGCCCGCGGGCCTCGGGTCGCGCGCACACGTCGCCCTGGATGCGGCCGTCCACGCGCAGGCCATCCGTGATCGATACGTCCCCCACGATCTCGACGCCGCGGTCGATCAGGCTGGAGAGCTTGGTGACGTCGATCGACTGGTCGGACTTCCTGCGAAACTTCATCCCTGCATCTCCATCGTCAGTTCGCCTGCGTGGTCGCCCGCACGCGCGTGCGCTGGGCGTTGATGAAAGCAATCTGCCGCTCGAGGTCGGCCACCTGGTGACTCAGTTCGGCGACCTGGCGGTCGAGCGCCGCGTTGGTCGCACGTTCCAGCTGCAACTCGGTCTGCATACGGGCGACGTCCGTGCGCAGGCCGGAGTTCTCCTGCTGCAGGCGGCTGCGCACGACAAGCGTGGCCGCACCACCGGCATACAGGTTCATACCCTCGATGACCGCGAGCACGACCAGCACCGAGACGAGGCTGGTTCGCATGATCGTGCGGGCACGCAGGTCCGAGGCAAGCTCGAAACGAGCAGAGGCCAGCTGGCGCGTGCACGCCGTGGTCATTGTTTCGCCACCGTTGCGGCATGGGGGTCGAGGACGCGGACGAGGTACTCGCGGGGCTCGACCCGGGCGCCATTGCGGATCACCTCGAAGTGCAGGTGCGCGCCGGTCGAACGGCCCGTCGATCCCACCAGCGCGACCTTCTGCTGCGGCAGCACGACGTCGCCGGCACGAACGACGAGTTTCGACGCGTGGCCGTAAAGCGTCGCCAGCCCCTCGCCGTGGTCGATGACCACGGCCAGGCCGTAGGCGCCCTTGCGCCCGGCAAAGACGACGCGACCGCCACCGCTCGCAAGGATCGGCGTGCCGTAGCGGGCGGGTATGTCGAGCCCCGAGTGGCGCGCCAGGCGACCCGTGAACGGATCACGGCGCGTGCCGAAACGCGAGCTGACCGGCACACGCAGTCCGGCCACCGGCATTCGGTTGGGATAGGCCATCGATTCGAGACCGCGTTCGATGGCCGCATCCGTCAGGAAGTCGATCGTGCTTCCGAGGTGCTCGACGTCGGCCTCGAGCTGCGCGATGCCGTCGACCGGGATCATGGGGCCCCCGGTCGAGCCTGTGCGTGAGTCAGGGACGAGGGCGGCTGTCGCAGGTACCGTTCCGAGCATCCGGCCCAGCGCGGCGGTTTCCTGCTTGAGCTGCGCGAGTTGCCCGGCCAGTTCGCCGACGCGATTCACGAGGGCATGCATTTCGGCCCGGCTCAGGCGGGCGCTTGCTGAACTGCTCGTGACCGGGCCGGCGTAGCGCGCGAGGAAGAATCCCACGAACACGCTGGCGGCGATCAGGAGCAGGGCGGCACATGCACCGCCGATCACCAGCGGTTGCGCCCGGACCATCCGCAGCTGCGACTGGGTCAGGTGGCCGGCCGAGACGATGACGAATGCCATGCGTCGGTAATTACGCGAGCGCCGGAGGCCAGACAACCCCAACTGGAACCGATGTTCGAATATGTGAAACGGGGCACACGACGCGCGCTCGACCCGGCCCCTGCAGGGGTGCCCTTGCCCCGGAGGTCATTCGTTCGTTATAGACCGTTCCTGTCGAAGTCAACGCTCGGACCGCCGTGTTGCGGGCACCTACGTTCGTTCGGGAGACTCTGCGTGCAGGAGAGAAACATCGAAGACCTCGAGTACGTCGGATTCTGGCCGCGGGTCGGCGCCTCGCTGATCGATACGGTGCTGGTCGTGGCGATCTGCTGGCCGCTCGTGACGATGGTTTACGGCTGGCGTTACTGGTCGTCCGCGGCGCTGGTGCAGGGTCCGGCCGATTTCGCGATCAACTGGGTACTGCCGGCGATCGCCGTGTTGCTGTTCTGGAAGTATCGCCAGGCCACACCGGGCAAGATCGCGATCGGTGCGCGCATCGTCGATGCCGGGACCGGTGCACCACCCAGCACCGGGCAACTCGTCGGACGCTACTTCGCGTACTACCTGTCGACGATTCCGCTGCTGCTCGGCTTCGTGTGGGTGGCGTTCGATGCACGCAAGCAGGGATGGCACGACAAGCTGGCCGGAACCGTAGTGGTGCGGTCGAAGCGGCACGGGACGGAGCCGGTGAAGTTCGGCTGATTGAGCCTGCGGCGGCGATGCGAACGCGCGGCGGAAGTCGACCGGCTGAAGCCCCTCGCGCGCGCGAGCGACTCCCCGGTCCAGACGCGGCGAGGCTCGCCGCACCTTCGTCAACAGCCCTGTTCATGTAGGCTTCCTCATCGGCAGCCGCACGGTGGTGCGGGAGCTCGTTTTCTCGGAACGAATTCCCGGAGGAGGTGACGTGACCGACTCGCAGCCCGGATTATCCATGCTGCTGACGCGCGTCGTCCTGATGCTCGCCGCGGCGACCGACGGCACGGCGGCGTCCGACGTCGCGCGCCCGAACAACGTGCAACTCGGGCCGCGACCGTTTTTCCTCCTGAGTGAGATGGAAAACGGCCCGCTCAAGTCGCAACTGAAAGCGTGCACGGAGGGTCCCTTTCGACCTTCCGGTTTCTCGATCGGGCACCGCGGTGCCCCGCTGCAGTTCCCGGAGCACACCCGCGAGTCGTATGAAGCGGCCGCACGCATGGGCGCCGGCGTCATCGAGTGCGACGTGACGTTCACCAAGGACAAGCAACTGGTCTGCCGGCACGCACAGAACGACCTGCACACGACCACGAACATCCTGGCTACGCCACTGGCCAACAGGTGCATCAAGCCATTCACGCCGGCAACGTTTGACACGAGCGGGAACCTGCTGAAATCCGCCGCGGCCGAATGTCGCACCAGCGAGATCACGCTGGCGGAGTTCAAGACCCTGACGGGCAAGATGGACTCGTTCAATCCTCGCGCCCGCACGCCGGCGGAGTACATGGCGGGCACTGCGAACTGGCGCACCGATCTCTACGCGGGACCGACCAGCGGCACGCTGTTGACGCACCGGGAGAGCATCGAGCTGTTCCAGCACCTGGGCGTCAAGATGACCCCGGAACTCAAATTCCCCTCGGTGAGGATGCCGTTCGAGGGGTTCACGCAGGAAGCCTTCGCGCAGAAGCTGATCGACGAATACAAGGCCGCGAACGTGTCGCCAGCCCAGGTCTTTCCGCAGTCGTTCAACAAGCCCGACTTGATCTACTGGATCGAACATGAGCCAGCGTTCGGGCGCCAGGCCGTGTATCTGGACGACGCCGAGGCCGCCGCGGACGTGCCGACCGCGCCGGAACTCGCGCAATATCGCAAGGACGGCATCCGGATCTGGGCGCCGCCCATCTGGGTCTTGCTCGGCACCGATAATAGCGGGCGGATCGTTCCTTCGCAGGCGGCGATCGATGCCCGTGCAGCGGACCTCGACCTGATCACGTGGTCGCTCGAGCGCTCGGGTTTGCTCGCCGACGGCGATGACGACTTCTACTACCAGTCGCTCCAATCGGCGATCAAACGAGAAGGCGATGTGTACCGGGTCCTCGACGCGCTGGCCCGCCAGGTGGGCGTGATCGGGGTGTTCAGCGATTGGCCCGCCACCGTCACGTATTACGCGAACTGCATGGGACGCAAGTGAACGCCAGTCCAGCAGAACGACGAAGGCGTTGCGAGGCCGCCCGTAGTACCCGCGCCCGACTTCGTCCTTGTCATAGTTTATTTACCATAATATACATTATGCGTACCTTGGCTACGACCACGCGATGCGACCTTGCGCTGACGGCGACGACCATTGCGACGCAATGCTTTCCGCCCTCGTCCGATTGACACGACCTCGGCCCACCTGTTCGATGGCATACCGGCTGTAAGCCAGCTTTTTCTCAGCGACATGGAGGTCGCATCACATGCAGCACTCACTCAGGTTGCCCCTGCTCGGAATCGTTGCCGGTCTCGCCTTCGGTGTGGCACCAGCCATGGCCGATCATCACGTCGACGGACATTCGAACAAGTGGCGAATCGAGGTCAGCGAAGGCTCCGGCTCGGACGGCGCCATCGTGTTCCGCGTCAAGCCCGACGGCGGCGTCGCGCAGGACGTGACCGTCAAAGTCATCAAGGGCCGCAGCGAGAACGAGGTCGCGACCGACATCCGTGACAGCCTCAAGGTCGCGCTCGACCAGAAAAAGTACCAGGTCGAGGTCGACGACGGCGAGGACGTGCTGATCAAGAAACTGCAGGGTCCGGAGTTCTCCGTGGAACTCGTGCAGTCGAGCGTGGAGGCCGTGCGCGTCGAGATCGACAAGGAATGAGCCGATCGGTACCAACCCGTTGCGGGCTGTAGGCCGAGCGCTGATGATTCCGCCTCATTGGGCTACATGATTATTGACACTCAACAGTCAAAATTACTCGTAACTATCTGTTTTTTTTACGATAGTAGAACATAGTCTGATAAATATGGAACTCCCTCCCCCCGTTTCGCTCCAATCGGTACAAGCGAAGCGAGGCAGGAGGTGCCCATGGATAAGTCACTGATCAAAGGTCTGCTCATCGGCGGTGTCGTGGCGACGGCGGTTGGTGCCGTGGCCGGCTACCAGGCCATCGAGAACCGGGACGAGTACGCGAAGGTCGTATCGGTCGAACCGCTCGAGCACACGGTGAGCACGCCGCGCCAGGTCTGCGACGACGTCGTCGTCGCGCGGCAGGAGCCCGTCTAAGGATCCCAAGCGCGTCACGGGCGCAGTGGTCGGTGCGGTGGTCGGCGGCGTCGTCGGCAACCAGATCGGCGGTGGCGACGGCAAGAAGCTCGCGACGGTCGCAGGCGCCGCGGCCGGCGGCTATGCCGGCAGCAAGATTCAGAAACGCATGCAGCAGTCGAACACGTACCAGGCGAGCGAGCAGCGCTGCCAGACTGTCTACGATCGCAGCCAGGTCCCGGACGGCTACGAGGTGCGTTACACATTGCGCGGTCAGGAAGGCACCGTGCGCATGGATCACGACCCGGGTGGCCGCATCCCCGTCAACGAGGACGGTTCGCTGGTGCTCGAGCGCGCCGACGAAAAGGTGGCGTCCAGCTAACTGGCTCGCGAATACGAGGCCGGTCCGCTCGAGGATCGCCTTGACGACCGTCGCCCCCAGCGCTTCGACCTGGACAGAGAGGACGTAACCACTCCCCGCAGGTGAGGCGGTTGTAGGGATCCGTACTGCGAGGGCCGCGTGGCAGCGGCATTACGGACCCGGTGCCGCGGTGCTCGCCTCGCAGCAGCATCGCATCACTTCAACAGCACCAGCTCCTCGGCCATGGTCGGGTGGATTGCCACGCAGGCGTCGAACTGCGCCTTGGTCAGCCCCGCCTTTACTGCAACTGCCGCGAGCTGCAGGATCTCGGGCGCGTCGGGTCCGATCATGTGCGCACCGACGACCCGATCGGTCGTGTCGTCGACGACGAGCTTGTACAGCGCGCGCTCGTTGCGGTTCGCGAGCACGTTCTTCATCGGGCGGAAATCGGAGGTGTAGACCTTCACGGTGCCGAAACGATTGCGGGCCTGTGATTCTGTCAGTCCCACGCCACCCAGCGGCGGATGACTGAAGACGGCCGACGGAATGCAGCCGTAATCGACCTTGGTGGGTTCGCGGCCGAAGACGGTGTCGGCGAACGCCTGACCTTCGCGGATCGCGACCGGCGTGAGCTGCACCCTGTTGGTGACGTCCCCGACCGCATAGATCGACTCGCAGGTCGAGCGGCTGAATTCATCTACTCGAACGGCGCCCGCCTCGTCGAGTTCGACCCCCGCCTGCTCGAGGCCGAGGCCTGCCGTGTTCGGCACCCGGCCCATCGCGAACATCAGCGCGTCGCTTTGCACAGGCGGGCCACCGTTCAGGTTCACGGTGAGTGAGCCGTCAGCGTTCCTGGCGATCTCCCGCACGGTGACGTTGAACTGGAAGCGGATCCCCTTGGTCAGCGAGATCTGCAGCAGGCGATGGCGGATCTGCTCGTCGTATCCGCGCAGGATCTGGTCGGAGCGGTTGAGCAGCGTCACCTCCGCGCCGAACTGGTGGAAGATGCCGGCGAACTCGTTGGCGATGTAGCCGCCACCGACGATCACGATGCGCTTCGGCACCGCGTCGAGGTGAAAGGCGTCGTTCGACGTGATGGTGTGCTCCGTCCCGGGCACGTCGGGGACCTGCGGCCGCGCGCCGGTCGCGATGAGGATCGTGTCGGCCGAGAGGTCGCGGTCACCGACGCGCACCGAATGCGGGCCGGTGACGACTGCGCTGCCGCTCAGGGCATCGACGCCGTGGGTTCTCAGCGTCTCGGCGTAGATCCCGCTCAAGCGCGAGACCTCGGCCAGCACGTTGTCGCGCAGCGTGGGCCAGTCGAACCGCGCCTGCTCGACCGTCCAGCCGAACCGGCGCGCATCGACCAGGTCCTCGGCGAAGTGTGCGCCGTACACCAGCAGCTTCTTCGGCACGCACCCGCGGATGACGCAGGTGCCACCGATGCGGTGTTCTTCGACGACCGCCACCTTCGCACCATGGGCGGCGGCGACGCGCGAAGCGCGCACACCACCGGAACCGGCGCCGATGACGAGCAGGTCGTAGTCATGTTGGCTGGACAAGGGAACCTCGGGCTCGTGCGGCGTACCAGCATACCCCACCCAACTTGCGGCTCGATCTGGGCCGGTGCCCCCCCCTTGTCCTCACCCGAGCTTCGCCCGACCTCTCGCGCGAGCGGGAGAGGCACAGACTTCGGCAGAGATGAGCGGCTACTTCGTCAGCATCGCGCCCTCGAGCACGATCGGGTAGGTGTACCCCGCCCCGAAGTCGGCATCGGTGCGCGCCACGCCCTGCGCGAGCACGACATCGCCGGCCTTGACGGTCTGCTTGGTCGTAACGAGGAGGTCGTTGGTCGCGTCCTTCGACGAGCCCGAACCGTCACGCAGATGCACCCAGTTGCGGTTCATGATGCCGGCCGAGAATTTCACGACGGTGCCGCGCACCGCGACTTTCTTGCCGCCGAGCTGGCGGCGCTGCGAGAACACTTCATCGACCGTGCGACCCGTCGGTCCCGTGGCCTTTGCGACCCTGGCGACCTTGACGTCGCTCGCTTGCGGCCGCTGCTCGTGGACCGCCGCATGCGCGGCCGCCGGTGACGAAGCGCCTGCGGTGTCGGCTTTACTCCCGAAGTAGATGCGGGGGAAAGTCCTGTTGAGCGACTTGGCCTCGAAGTTCGTCATCAGCATGGGGTCGCGAATCACGACCCACGTGCCCTTCGGCGCCTGTGTTCGCATCGTAGCGGCCCAGACCTCGCCATCGTCGGTCTTCAATCGCAGGTACGAGTACGTGCCTGCATCGATCGACTCGATCAAGGTGCCCTGGAGCGGACTCGACTCGTCGTAGTTCGCGGCGGAAGCCGTCGCGAGGGCCAGCCAAGCGAGCATCACGGGACCAGCAAACTTGTTCATGTGAGACCCTGCATCGCAAACGACGGTTGACGGATTCTACGCAGGTGACTCCGACGCACCGTTCGTGGACGACACGTACACGGCAGTGAAAGCTCGCAGCACCGGCTGCCATGGATGCGCGGTCGGTAGGCGAGACGGGAGTTGAGGCGCACGGCCGGCTGACTCGACTCGCCGTGGGACACCGCTTGTGCAAAACGGGAAAGTACTGGATAAAAGTTTAGTATGTACTTGTTCTTACGAGGATTTTTTATACAATAATCTTCCAGTTCCTCGTTTCCTTCGCCGGAACGGACGAGCTGGCCGGTCGGATCATGCCGTCACGAACCCCCGTCGGGCGCTGCCAGCCGAGCAGTTGCTGCATGCGGACACTCGCCGCATGGCCGATCGCAAGACAAAGCTCAAATATCGCGGCGTGCAGATCGTGCCGGGAGAACGTTCCTGCATGGCCGCGCGCCAGCTCACGGGACTGCGATTGCTCACTGCGCAGGCACCCTTGCAGCTGCCGCTGAAGGACTGCGAGTGTCCCCAGTCGTGCAAGTGCGTTTACCGGCACTTCGACGATCGACGCGACGGGCCGCGCCGCGAGAACGATCACGCTCGCGTCCCGGTTCCGTTCTCGGGTGCCGAGCGTCGGCGGTGGCGTGGTCGCCGCGACTCGGATTACCGCTAGCCAACGGACAGCAATACGATGAGTCGAGACACGACAAAA
>CAVQQX010000103.1:0-6319 GCA_963714645.1 uncultured Gammaproteobacteria bacterium | reverse complement strand
CGACGGCCTGCACGCCCTGCTGGATCATCCGGCGCCACTCGGGCGTACGCGCGAGGCCCGTGATCATGCGCCGGCCGATCTCGACTCGGGATTCGTTCTGCCGCTTGAAGAGCGCGAGCAGGACGGCCTGCTTGTTGGGAAAATATTGGTAGAGCGTCGCGACGTTGACGTCGGCCGTGCGGGAGATCAGGTTGGTCGTGATGGCCTCGATGCCGAGCTCGTCCAGCAGCTCGGCAGTCGCGTCGAGGATCCGCTCGAGCGTCGCCTGGCCGCGCGCCTGCATCGGCGTGCGCCGGAGGTCGAGCTCGGCAGCCCCGGCCCGGCGCGGACTCCTGACCCGCACCCGCGGCTTGGTAGAGCGACGCGCGTGCCTGCGTACCTGCCTGCCGGGACCTGCCGCCATCGTCGCACCTCCGCTGCACACGAATGCTCTCCGTGCGCATCCATCGTCGGAGCGACCGAGCATCGACCGGGAGTATCGCCGCGCCAGCGGTGTCACGTCAGGTGAGATCGTCCTACACGCAGCGGACCGCGGGGGCCCTGTGACGTGCGTCACAGAACAGCTTCGTCCCGTGCCAGCCGACCGCACGCTGTCCGCCCGAGGGGTCCCGCGCGGCGCGGACCGCCCCCGGTGCGTACGACACGTTGCAGGTGCATCGAGAGGTTCTGTGCAGGCGGAATTGTCACTGGTCCGATCGTGGAAGCCTTTCGGATCGCTCTATCACGCATTTCTTGACAGTCCCGCGGCCAGTGTCCAGCCCGGGGGCGTTGCTATACTGCGCCCCTTTGCGCGACCCGTGAGCTTCGATCGCATGCCGCGAGCGACCCCGCCCAAGCCCCGCACGTTCCAGGACCTGCTGCTCAAGCTGCAGTGCTACTGGGCCGAGCGAGGTTGTGTGATCCTGCAGCCGTACGACATGGAGGTCGGCGCCGGACGTTCCACACCGCCACGTTCCTGCGCGCCGTGGGACCCGAGCCGTGGAGCGCGGCGTACGTGCAGCCTTCGCGTCGTCCGGCCGACGGGCGGCGACGGCTTGATGACCACCTGGTACTGGTAGTAGTGCTGCAGCCGGAAGGGGTTCTCGCCGTAGCGCCCGTCGGCCGGACGACGCGAAGGCTGCACGTACGCCGCGCTCCACGGCTCGGGTCCCACGGCGCGCAGGAACGTGGCGGTGTGGAACGTCCCGGCGCCGACCTCCATGTCGTACGGCTGCAGGATCACACAACCTCGCTCGGCCCAGTAGCACTGCAGCTTGAGCAGCAGGTCCTGGAACGTGCGGGGCTTGGGCGGGGTCGCTCGCGGCATGCGATCGAAGCTCACGGGTCGCGCAAAGGGGCGCAGTATAGCAACGCCCCCGGGCTGGACGCGGCCGCGGGACTGTCAAGAAATGCGTGATAGAGCGATCCGAAAGGCTTCCACGATCGGACCAGTGACAATTCCGCCTGCACAGAACCTCTCGATGCACCTGCAACGTGTCGTACGCACCGGGGGGCGGTCCGCGCCGCGCGGACCCTTCGGGCGGACAGCGTGCGGTCGGCTGGCACGGGACGAAGCTGTTCTGTGACGCACGTCACAGGGTCCCCGCGGTCCGCTGCGTGTAGGACGATCTCACCTGACGTGACACCGCTGGCGCGGCGATACTCCCGGTCGATGCTCGGTCGCTCCGACGATGGATGCGCACGGAGAGCATTCGTGTGCAGCGGAGGTGCGACGATGGCGGCAGGTCCCGGCAGGCAGGTACGCAGGCACGCGCGTCGCTCTACCAAGCCGCGGGTGCGGGTCAGGAGTCCGCGCCGGGCCGGGGCTGCCGACCTCGACCTCCGGCGCACGCCGATGCAGGCGCGCGGCCAGGCGACGCTCGAGCGGATCCTCGACGCGACTGCCGAGCTGCTGGACGAGCTCGGCATCGAGGCCATCACGACCAACCTGATCTCCCGCACGGCCGACGTCAACGTCGCGACGCTCTACCAATATTTTCCCAACAAGCAGGCCGTCCTGCTCGCGCTCTTCAAGCGGCAGAACGAATCCCGAGTCGAGATCGGCCGGCGCATGATCACGGGCCTCGCGCGTACGCCCGAGTGGCGCCGGATGATCCAGCAGGGCGTGCAGGCCGTCGCCGAGGCACGCCGCAGCGCCGGTGGAACCACGGCACTGCGCCTCGCGATGCGATCGTCGCCGGACCTGGTCGAGCACGACCGGCAGCAGTCGATCCAGATCGCGAGCACGCTCGCGCGCGAACTCGTCGACGCCGGCCAGCGCCAGGACAAGGCCCTGATGGTGGCGCGCTGCGTGATCGAGGCCTTGAACGCCGTGCTCGACCTCTGGTCGATCGAGTCGGGCGGCAAGGACGACCGGATCCTGGAGCAGGCCAAGGCGCTCACCTGCTGCCACCTGGCGCCCTACCTGGACCAGAGCAAGGCGCAGGGCCGCAAGAACAAGAAGAAGTGACCCGGGCTTCGCGCCGGGCGCTCCGCCGATCCCGCGACGCGATCAGCGATCGCGATGGCCGCGCGCACGCATCCACGTTGCCGATGCCCTTGAAAAGTGCACACTCTGAGGCAGTTGCTCTGTTTTAGAGCATTCCACTCGTAGATCGCTCTCGGCATCAACGCTGCTGAAAGGACCTTGCGCTATAACCGTGCGCTGGCATAATTGCTGCATTCCGTTTGGGCTCACAAACAGGCTTCCGGCCGTCGCGGCGAGCGGCTCGAAGTCACCTCGTCGCTGCACGCATTCCGATCAGGAGACCCCATGACCACAGGTGCCGATGTCCTCAAGCTCATCGAAGAAAAGGGTATCAAGTACGTCGACCTCCGCTTCACCGACACCAAGGGCAAGGAGCAGCACGTCACCGTGCCGACGCGCATGGTCGACGAGGCGTTCTTCGAGGACGGCAAGGGCTTCGACGGTTCCTCGATCGCCGGCTGGAAGGGCATCCAGGAGTCCGACATGATCCTGATGCCCGACGCATCGACCGCGGTCCTCGACCCGTTCTTCGAGGAACCGACGCTCGACCTCCGTTGCGACATCATCGAGCCCTCGAACATGCAGGGCTACGAGCGCGACCCGCGCTCGCTCGCCAAGCGCGCCGAGGCCTATCTCAAGTCGACCGGCATCGCCGATGCCTCGATATGGGGACCGGAGAACGAGTTCTTCATCTTCGACAACGTCCGCCACGGCAGCTCGATGAACGGCTGCTTCTACGAAGTCGACTCGACGCAGGGTGCCTGGAATTCCGGCTCGGAACTCGACGGCGGCAACCTGGGCCACCGTCCCTCGGTGAAGGGCGGCTATTTCCCGGTGCCCCCGGTCGATACCTATCAGGACCTGCGCACCGCGATGTGCGGGGCGATGGAGCAGCTCGGCCTCAAGGTCGAGGTCCACCACGCCGAGGTCGCGACCGGCGGTCAGGCGGAGATCAACGTCGCCGCGAACACGCTGGTGAAGAAGGCCGACGAGGTGCAGATCCTCAAGTACGCGATCCACAACGTCGCGGCGGCCTACGGCAAGACGGCCACGTTCATGCCTAAGCCGCTCGTCGGGGACAACGGCAACGGCATGCACGTCAACCAGTCGCTCGCGAAGGACGGCAAGAACATCTTCGGCGGCGACAAGTACGGAGGCCTGTCGGAGGTCGCCATCTACTACATCGGCGGCATCATCAAGCACGCCAAGGCGCTGAACGCCATCTGCAACGCCAGCACCAACAGCTACAAGCGGCTCGTGCCGGGATTCGAGGCGCCGGTGATGCTCGCGTACTCCGCACGCAACCGCTCCGCGTCGATCCGCATCCCGCACGTCATGAACCCGAAGGGCCGTCGCATCGAGGTGCGCTTCCCGGACAGCACCGCGAATCCGTACCTCTGCTTCGCGGCGATGCTGATGGCCGGGCTCGACGGCATCCGCAACAAGATCCACCCGGGCGACCCTGCGGACAAGGACCTCTACGATCTCGAGCCGGAGGAGGCGAAGAACATCCCGACAGTGTGCCATTCGCTCGACATGGCGCTCGAGGCCCTCGACGAGGACCGCGGCTTCCTGAAGGAGGGTGGCGTTTTCACGGACGACGTCATCGATGCCTACATCAGCCTCAAGATGCAGGAAGTCACCAAGCTCCGCATGTCGACCCATCCCGTGGAGCTCGAGCTCTACTACAGCGTCTGAGCCGCCGTACCGGGCCGGGCGGTCCCCTGGGGATGCCCGGGAGCTCCCGACCGCATGACGCGCGTCGCGGAACGCCCGGATGTCTTTGTCACCGGAGTGGCTTGTGGCTATGCTTTGGCGTCATGAATACTTGGAAAGTGCTGCTGCTCGGCTGCCTGCTCGCTGCGTCGAGCCACGCCCAGACGCGCCGCGAAATCTGGGAATGGACGGATGCCGACGGCATCAAGCACTACTCGGACGCGCCGGCACCCGGGGCGCGCAAGATCGTCCTGATCGGCGCTCAGGCCGCCCCGCAGGCGCCTGCTCCGGCCGAGGCGACCCGCGCCGCGGTCGTGCGCGGCGCACCTGGGTCGAACACGGTTTCTTACACGGTCCTGGAAATCTGGTCGCCGGACCCGGAGCAGTCGTTCTTCGGGACGGATGCAGTCGTCGAAGTGCGCTTGCGTTCCGAGCCGGACATTGCGGACGGCGACCGGCTCAGGACTTACCTGGACGGCAAGCAGATCGGCGCCGAGAACCAGCTCGTGCACGTCGTCTCGGGCCTCCCGCGCGGTGCTCACACCGTAACCGGCGTCATCTTCAACGCGCAGGGTGGCGAGAAGATACGCAGCGCACCGGTCGTCTTCCACATCAAGCAGACGACAGTCGACAACCCTGCCAGCAGGGGTCCTGCCTTGCGTCCGCCACCGGCGCCAGGGCCGGTGCCGGCACCGGCGAACAACAACCCGAAATCGGGCTAGGCCTTCCTCGTCGCGTCGCGCCCCGGCGCGACGCTGGGACGTGACGTGGCGGCCGCGCTGCATCCGGTCGTGCGTCCGAGCACCGCCGAGCTCGTCGCGCTGCTCGACGGCATGGCGACTTCCGTGCTGTGGATCGACGCCGACGCCGCGATCGTCCACCTCAACGAACCTGCAGAAGACCTGTTCGGCGTGAGCCGCAACCAGGTGCACGGCCGCGCGATGCGCGACCTGCTGCGCTCGAACACCGAACTCGAGGGCGTGATCGCGCGCGCGCGCGCGGCGGACGCGCAATACTCGCGCCGCGAGATTCCCTTCGAGGCCGGGCCCGGGGCACCGCCGCGGGTGCTCGACGTCACCGTGACGCCGTTCGATCCCGCGGGTCGCTCCGGGGGGGTGCTCGTCGAGCTCGCCGACACGACACACCACCAGCGCATCGCGCGCGAGAACAACCTGCTCGCCCAGCTCGGCGGCAGCCGCGCGATGGTCCGGCAGCTCGCCCACGAGATCAAGAATCCGCTCGGGGGTCTGCGCGGCGCGGCGCAGCTGCTGGAACGCCAGCTCAAGGACCCGGCGCTGCACGAGTACACGACGGTGATCATCGCCGAGGCGGACCGTCTCGTCGCGCTGGTCGATGCGCTGCTGGGGCCGGGCCAGCCGCCGCACAAGGAACTCGTCAACATCCACGAGATCGTGCAGCACGTCGGGCACCTGCTCGCGGCCGAGGCGCCGACCGGTGTGCAGATCGAGCGCGACTACGACCCGAGCCTGCCGCGCATGCGGCTCGACCGCAACCAGATCATCCAGGCGCTGCTCAACCTCGGTCGCAATGCGATCCAGGCTGTCGACCAGCACGGCCGCATCGTGCTGCGGACGCGCGCGCTCACCAACGCGAGCATCGGCAGTCGCCGCTACCGAGTCGTGGTCGGCATCCAGGTCGAGGACGACGGTCCCGGCGTGCCGGCCGAGCTCAAGGACACCGTCTTCTACCCGCTCGTGACCGGGCGTGGACCCCATCGCGGTGGCGCGAGCGGCGCTGCGACTACCGGTCGCAGCCTTCTGGTGCTTCCACGATCACGCAGCAGTTGGCGCGCCGCCTCTACCTCGCGGAGGGCGGGGGCCCGCTGCTGGTGCGGAAGGCACGCGAATCGCTGATTGCGATGCAGCTTGAGGCGCACCGGTCCAAGGACGAAATCCTCGAGCTGTACCTGAACGAGGTGTACTACGGGCGCGGCGCTTACGGGGTAGAGGCGGCGGCGCGCGTCTCGCTGGCACTCGGAAGCGCCCACTTCCGCGCAGGCCAGGTGATGGATGCCGAACGTGAATACAAGTCCGCAATCGCCGCGGATCCCAAGGCTGGCGAAGCGCACCAGAACCTGGCCGTCGTCTACCTGACGCTGCAGCGCTACGCGGACGC
>CAVQQX010000102.1:0-12082 GCA_963714645.1 uncultured Gammaproteobacteria bacterium | reverse complement strand
CATCAGCAGGTGCCCCACGGTGCCCGGTGGCACCGTCGTGCCGGCCTCGTCGACCAGCCGGACCTCGACGTACGGGATCGGCCGTCCTTCGCACATCAGCTTGAGCGAGGTGGGATCTTCCGCGTCGACGAAGCGCGCGGCCGTTCCCACGCCGAGCGATCGACGATCCACGGTGACGTACCGGTATGGGGTGCCTGGCTCGGGAAAGCTCACGGCCAGCGACGCCTCGGCGAGCCCGTACACCGGGAACATCGCATGGCGCGCGAGGCCACAGGGGGCGAGCCGCGCCATGAACTCGTCCGCGAGGTCGACCGAGATCGGCTCCGCCCCGTTGAAGATGAGGCGCACCGCGGCCAGGTCATGGTCTGCCAGGGTCTGCTCGCCGAGCGCGCGCAGGCAGTGGCGGTATCCGAAGTTGGGCGAGCAGGTGATCGTCACGCGCTTGTCCGAGGCCCACTTGAGCCAGAGCAGCGCACGTCGCACGAACAGGTCGGTCGGCATCAGGTGCTGCTGCACGCCCGAATACATCATCATCAGGTGGAAGCCGATCAATCCCATGTCGTGCGTGAGCGGCATCCAGCTCAGCGAGACGTCGCGCTCGCTGAACCCGGCGGCCTGCCGTGCACCTTCGGCATTCGCGAGGATGTTGCGGTGGGTGAGCACGACACCCTTGGGTTCGCTGGTGGAGCCGGAGGAGAACTGGATGAACGCGGTCTGGTCCGGCGTCACGTCGGCAGGCGTCCCGGCGCGGGAGACGTCGTCGAGCGAGTCGACCAGAAACGTGCGCGACTCGAGCGCCTTCCAGCAAACGTCCTCGTCGGGCGATTGTGCCGCGAACGCGGCGAGCCGGTCGCGCAGCTTGCGATCGGTGTAAAGCAGTGGCCGGCCGAGGACGCGTGCGATGCGCAGCAGCTTGTGCTTGTGCTCGTCGCTGATGCCGACGGCGACCGGCGCCGGGACGATGCCGCCGTAGAGACACGCCCAGTAGGCGTCGATGAACTGTTCGTTGCTCGCCACGTGCAGGATCAGCAGGTCGCCCGGCCGGGCCCCGGACTGCTGCAGGTGGTGCAGGATGCCGAGTGCCCGCCGGCGCAGCTTCGCGAGCGGCAGGCGCTTCTCCGCCCCTTCGCCCTCGAGGTAGACGACGGCACCGTCCCCGCCCGCGAGTTCGTCGAGCATCGCGGGCAGGGTCTGGTAGCGGATCATCGAGTTTCGATCTGCATGTGGATGTCGGCGGCGGAGCGCAGGTTGATGCGGGCCTCGACCTCGGGCTGTGCCGGGTCCGGTGCCCACAGCCGGAACTGTCGCAGTGCCCGGTCGAGGTGCAGCATCATCTCGTACAGCGCCAGGTTCTGCCCGATGCAATAACGCGGGCCGGCCCCGAACGGCATATACGCGCAGGAGTGCCGCGCAGCGGCGACGTCCGCGTCGAAATGTGCCGGGTCGAACGAGTCGGCGCAGTGCCAGTGTCGCGGATTCCGGTGCAGCAGATACGGACTGATGAACACGTCGGTTCCGGCCGGCAGCTCGTAACCGCCCAGCCGATCCGGGCCGAGGCTGCGTCGCGTCAGCAACCACCCCGGCGGATACAGCCGCAGGGTCTCATCGAGCACCTGGCGCAGGAACGAGCGGCGGGCCACGTCCGCGAATCTCGCTGAGCCGTCGCCGAACACGGGCGGCTCGGCCAGGACGCGGGCCTCGACTTCCGGGTGGCGCGCGAGCAGCCACCAGCACCAGTTCAGGGAACTCGCGGTGGTCTCGTGCCCGGCGACGACGAGCGTCATGACTTCGTCGAGGACCTGCTGCTGCGGCATCGATGCGCCGGTGGCCTCGTCGCGTGAATCCACCAGCCACTGCAACAGGTCGGGGCGTGTTTCCGCGCGTCCCGCCGTCCGGGTTTGCAGGACTTCGCGCACGTCGCGCAACAGCTGGCGGCACCGGTAGGCGAACCTGGCATCGCGTCGCGGGTCGCTCGCGAGCAGCATGAAACCCGGTTCGAGCCGGCCGGCGTCCTCGCCGAATACGGCCTTCAGCACGATCCGCAACGTGAGACGGCTCGTCGCGTCGGTGACGTTGACGCGTTCGCCTGCGGCGGCGGCGGCACGCCATTCGCGGAACGTGAGCTCGTTCTCGCGAGTCACGAGGTCCGCATACGTCTCGACCACACGGCGCTGGAACGCCGGTTGCACGACGCGTCGCTGGGCGCGCCACAGCTCGCCCTCGCTGGTCATGAGGCCGTTGCCCAGCAGCAGCCGCACGCGATCGATGCCGACACCCTTGACGTAGTTGCTCTGGTGGGTGACCAGGACACGCCGTGCATCCTCCGGATCGAGGACGACCCAGGTCCAGGCATCCCGCGCCGGCAAATACACGCGGAACGTGTCGCCGAGTTCGTGCGACCAGCGACGCAGGTGTGCGAGCGTCTCGTGGGTCTCGCCGAGATCGTGCGTCGCCGACGGTGCGGGCGGTGGGGTTGAGGGAGCGATCGACCTGGGATGACTGTTCAAACGGGGCATGTGGCGTCGCGTCGCGTGCGCAGCGACAATTCTCCTGAGGTGTTGCACGCCATTTTACTACACGCGCCGTTTCCCTACGGGCCCGACCCGTCGTGGGGTGCCGCGTTGCTCGACGCGTTGCCCTATGCGCGGCGGCTGCAGCTCGAAGGCAGGTCGGCCGATGCGCGGTCGGCCAGCCTCGCCGCCATCGCGCTCCTGTTGCGTGCGGCGGCGCAGCTCGAGCGACGCATCGTTAGGGTGCGGGAACTCCGGTACGATGGAGACGGGCGACCCACGCTCGAACTCGGGCCCGGTTTCAGCATTTCCCACACCGCGACGCGGGTCGGCTGCCTCGTCGCCCGTGGGGCAGCGCCCGGGCTGGATCTCGAGTCGATAGCCGCTGATGCGGACGCGACCGCGCTCCGCCGCCTGCGTCGCTGGACGGCGACCGAGGCGGTGCTCAAGGCGGCCGGCGCAGGCGTGCGCAGGGCCGGGGACGTGCAGCTGGTTGCGCGAGGCAGGAATGCGATCGCACGGCTCGACGACCGATCGTACCGGCTGCGGCAGCTCGAGCTGGCCCCCGACGTGGTCGCGCACGTCGCGGCGACCGAACGCCTCGACGTGGCGATCGAGGAATGTCGCATCGACGACCCCGCGACTTCAGCGGCGGTCGAGCGCAGCCTCGGCCTCGCGTCGTAGTTCGAAGAGCCGTGCGGCCATGCGAACCTGCCAGTCGGCGGGCCCGGCGGCGTCGACCCCGCGCCCGATGCGTGTCGGTTCGCCGTAGACGATGGCGATGCGACTCCAGGGCAGAGGCAGCTCGAAGGCGTCCCACGTGCGGAAGGTATATTTCCGGGACGCCGCGATCGCCACGGGCAGAATCGGCCGGCCCGTGATCTGCGCGAGTATGATCGCGCCGGGCTTGAATTCGTGCCTCGGTCCCTTGGGCCCGTCGGGGGTGATCGCGGGCGAGACCTGCTGCCTGACGATCGTCTCGTAGTAGTCGCGCAGTGCACGCGCGCCCGTGTGAGTCGAGGACCCGCGGATCACGACGCCGCCGATTTTCCGGACCAGCATCGCAGGCGCGGTCCCGTCGACGGACGGGCTGATCAGGAACCCGAGCTTGAGCCCGTCGGCACGCAGATCGAGCATTGCACGGGCGCCGAAAAGCATGTGCTGGTGCCAGTAGACGGGGATCAGCGACCCGGATTCGCGTACCGCGGCTCGCGCCCCGTCGAGCCCGCCCACGTGCACGACCCTGCAGGTGCGCCATAGCAGCCGAATGCACGCCCAGGCCACTGCGACCGCAATCCGGTAGACCAGCAGGCGACCCGGCGTCAGCTGGCGCCGACCCTTGGTCACGCGCCGGTACAGTGTGTTGCGCAGCGGCGCCGGTCCGGGCGCGCCCGGACCGGACTCGGCCGTTTCGTCGGGGTCGTCGACGGGGTTCATGGCGCTGGCAATCCCCGACTCGCGGTCAGACCTCGTCCGGGCACTCGGCGTGCTCGAGCTGCAGTGCGGAGTGCGCAATGTCGAAGCGCTCGGCGATCACGCGCTTGGCCTCGCGCAGCACCGTCGAGGATTCGGCGGCCGGATCGAGCGACACGTGCAGCGTCAGCATCGTCTGGCCGGTCGTGAGCGCCCAGCAGTGCACGTCGTGCACGTCGCGCACGCCACTGACGCCGGCGAGCAGCGTCGCACGCAAGGCGTCCGGGTCGACGCCGTCCGGCGCGGCCTCCATCAGGATGCGCGTCGACTTGCGCAGCAGCGACCAGGCGCTGCGCACGATCAGCGCGGCGACGAGCACCGACAGCAACGGGTCGATCGGCGTCCAGCCGGTGGCGAGGATCACGACGCCCGCGACGATCGCCCCGACCGAGCCGAGGAGGTCGCCCAGCACGTGCAGCCTGGCGGCGGCGACGTTGAGGTTGTGGCCCTCTCCTGCGCGCAGCGCGCAGAGCACTGCGAGGTTCGCGACGAGTCCTGCGCAGGCGACGCCGAACATCGTGGCGCCGTCGATTCCCCGGGGATTCGCCAGCCGCTGCACCGCCTCGAAGACGATCCAGCCCACCACCACGAACAGCGCGAGTGCGTTGACGAAGGCCGCGAGCACCTGGGCACGGTGATATCCGTACGACCGCCGCGCGTCGGCGGGGCGTTGCGTGAGGCGCGCCGCGAGCCAGGCGAGACCCAGTGCGGCGGTGTCGGTCAGCATGTGCCCCGCGTCCGCGAGCAATGCGAGCGAGCCCGAGATCAGGCCGCCGGCCACCTCCACCGCCATGAACGTGCCCGTGATGGCCAGGGCCCAGCCGAGCCTGCGAGTGTCGGCGGCGTGCTCGTGGTGCGGGTGGGCGAGTCGGTCCGTCAAGGGTGAGGAGTCCGTGCGGAATGGGCGGGCCGGAGCCCGCGCAGGGGAGGGTTATACTACCGGACGGCCCCGGCGGCGGCGGCCGCACATACCACGAGCGCAAGGCCCGGCCCACCGTGACAGAGACCTCGACCCAGGCGGCGACGCCCGACGTGTCCGTCGTGATCCCGGTGTGCAACGAGGAAGACAACGTGCTCCCGCTCGCACGCGAGATCCACGCAGCGCTCGCCGGTCGCCATGCCTTCGAGCAGGTTTTCGTGGACGACGGCAGCACCGACGGCACCGCCCTGGCCGTGCGCAAGGCGCGAGCGGACGGCATGCCGGAGATCCGGCTGCTGCGTCACGTGCAGCGCTCGGGCCAGAGTGCGGCCGTCGCGACCGGCGTGCGATACGCGCGCGGGCAGTGGATCGCGACGCTCGACGGCGACGGTCAGAACGATCCCGCGGACCTCCCCGCGCTGCTCGACGCCCTGGTGCACCCGACGTCGCCGCGGCTCAAGCTGGTGATGGGGAATCGGACGCAGCGGCGGGACACGTGGCTCAGGCGGGTATCGTCGCGGGTCGCGAACGGCGTGCGGGCCCGGATCCTCCGCGACGGGACCCCGGATACGGGTTGCGGCATCAAGGTCTTCGAGCGCGACGTGTTCATGCACATGCCGCGGTTCCGCAACATGCATCGCTTCATGCCGGCACTCGTTCAGCGCGAGGGCTTCGAGGTCGTGTCGCTGCCGGTGAACCATCGCGAGCGCACGCGCGGCACCTCCAAGTACGGGCTGCACAACCGCCTCTGGGTCGGCATCGTCGACCTCTTCGGCGTGAACTGGCTCATCCGTCGTGCGTCGCCACGCACGCCGGTGCACGAGGAAACCTGACGCATGACGGGCGACGCAGCGGCGCCGCCGCCATCCCATGCGCCGTCGCTGCTCGACCGCTGGCTGCTCCGGCCCGGCGCTTCGGCGCCGCGCGACGTGGCCATCGACCTCGCGTGGCTGCTCGGTTTCGCGCTGCTGCTCATGGGCGCCGGCTTCGGGCTGCGCGATCCGTGGCCTGCCGACGAGCCGAGATTCGCGCTGGTCGCGCAGGACATGCTGCGCTCGGGCGACTGGCTGATTCCGCGCGTGGGCGGCGACCTGTATGCGGACAAGCCACCGCTGTACTTCTGGCTGCTGGCCGTGTCGATGGCGCTCACCGGGTCGACGCGGCTCGGGTTCCTGCTGCCGTCGTTGCTCGCGGGCCTCGGCGTCGTGGCGCTCGTGTACGACCTCGTCCGTCGCGTACGCGGCCGCGAAGCCGCCTGCGCGGGCGCGTTTCTGCTCCTGCTGACCTTCCAGTTCACGTGGCAGGCGCGCCAGGCACAGATCGACGCCACGCTCTGTTTCTTCACGACGCTCAGCCTCTACGGCCTGCTGCGGCACCTGTTCACCGGACCCTCGCTCGGCTGGTTCTGCGTCGGCTGGGCAGCAGCGGGTCTCGGCGTCATCACCAAGGGGGTCGGATTCCTCCCGCTCTTCGTGCTGCTGCCGTTCGCGGTGCTCGCGTGGCGCGGCTGGCCCAGGGGCGTGCCGTTGCGCGATCCGCGCTGGGGACTCGGACCGGCCGTCTTCCTCGGCGCGATTGCGCTCTGGTTCGTGCCGATGATGTTCGTGACTTCGGCCGGCGGCGAGTTGCTGGCGTACCGCAACGAGATCCTGTTCCACCAGACAGTCACGCGCTACGCAGAAGCGTGGCATCACCACGAGCCCGCCTGGTATTACCTGACCAACGTCGTGCTCGCCCTCTGGTGGCCGCTGGTTGCACTGCTGCCATGGCTCTGGCCTCGCTGGCGCGAGGCATTCGCGCACGGAACCGCGCCCCGGGATACGTTCGTCGCGGTGCTGCTGGCCTGGGCAGTGCTGGTGCTGGTCTTTTTCACGGCCAGCGCAGGCAAACGCGGGGTCTACGTCCTGCCCGTGCTGCCCGCACTTGCCATGGCGGCGGCGCCTTGGCTGCCGGAGCTGCTGCGACGCCGGGGCACGCAACGCCTCGCCTGTGGGCTCGCGTCGGCCGCGGGCGGATCGCTGCTGCTGGGGGCGCTCTACTTCCTGCTCGACACGGGCGCCGCCACCCGCGCATTGCGCGACTACGGGTTCGCGCCGGCTCTTCCGCTCGGTCTGGCGGGCCTGCTCGGGCTCACTGCCGTATTGGTGTTCCGCGTCCGTGACGGGTGGCTGGCGTATGCCGGTGCCTTTGCGGGATTGCTCGTGACGACCGGTCTCGTGGTCTATCCAGCCATCGACGCCGAGCGCTCGGGGCGGCACTTCATGGCACAGGTGGAGGAGGCCACGCGCGACATCGCCGAACTCGGGCTGGTGGGAGCGAAGGAGCAGTACCTGCTCGAGCTGCAGCGGCCGAGCGTGAACTTCGGCCACGCCCGCTGGCGAGAGAAGGAAGACGAGGCGGCCGATGCCGCGGCCTGGTTCGCCGCCAGGGCCGGTCGCGCGCTGCTGCTCGACGCCAAGGTGCAGGCGTTGTGCTTCGGCGCGGCGCAGGCAAGCCCGCTCGGTGAGGCGAACCGCCAGCGGTGGTTCCTCGTGACGGGGGGCGCCGCCGACGCAGGATGCGTAGCGCGGGGCAACCTGCGCCGGGCCAGACTTTACATTCCGCCGAATGCGTCAATAAATTCAGCTGGTTAGTTTGTGTTCAGAGGCCTTTCTGTCAGAATCCTTCGCGCGCACCGGTAGGTCTTCTGCCCGAACAGCCAATTCTACCGACCCCCCCGAGTGCGCCGGCGGTGCCACCCAATACGCGGCCCGACCCGACTTCAGGGAGACCGGATAGCTCGATGTCCTCCGCATCCCCGCCGATCGGTGGCGAACCCGTCTCGCAGGACCCCACGGACTTCCTGTCCACACAGTTCGTGTTCGGCACGGGCGGCCCCCGTCCTGCGGTCGGGCTCGACGTACTGGTCACCAAGGTTGCGGTCGACTTCGTCGCGCTGAGCAGCGAGGCGGGCGACAGTTGCGTCAAGCGCAACCTCGAGGCGCTGCGCGAGGCGACGGGCGTGGATGCGATCTGTCTGGCGCTGCTGGACGGCGAGCGGCAGACGATCGAGCGCGTCGCCGGCGCGACGGGATTGCTCGCTCCGTTCGATCCTCAGGTGCTGAAGGGCGAGCGGGTCGAGCGCCTGCCGTTCCTCGCCGGGCGGCTCGAACACCTGCGGCTCGCGGAGCTGCGCGACACGCTCGTCCCGCGTCGCGAACACGCCGTCGACGCGACGCGTCTCGCCGAACTCAACGTGCGCTCGGCGCTGGTCTGCGGCCTTGCACTGAACGAGCGCGTGTTCGGCTTCATGGCGCTGTTCGCGTCGCAGCCGCGGCCGGATGGCTGGGACGCCAACCTGCACCTGATGCTGAAGCTGGTCGGCTCCAGCTTCGCCACCGGACTCGAGCGCCTGCGCGTCCAGCGCTACCTGGGCAAGCTCGAGGAACGCAATGCGCTGTCGCTGCCGTCGGCGAACGACGGCCTGTGGGATTTCGACGTCGAGAACAACACGGTCTGGTTCTCGCCTCGCTGGCGCAAGATGCTGGGTTACGACGAGCACGATCCGAACGTGTCGCCGGACTGGCGCCGGCTCGTGCACCCTGACGACATGGCGCGCGTCCAGGCGCTGATCCGCGAGCACATCGCGGGCAAGACGCCGATGTTCGAGAGCATGCACCGGATGCGCCACGTCAAGGGCGACTGGCGCTGGGTCGTGAGTCGCGCCAAAGCGCGCGTCGACGCATCCGGGCGACTGCGGCGCCTGGTCGGCGTCGAATTCGACATCACCGAGCGCAAGCTCTACGAGGATGCGCTCTTCAAGGAGAAGGAGAGCGCGCAGATCACGCTGCAGTCGATCGGTGACGGCGTGATCACCACCGACGGTCACCTCGTCGTCGAGTACCTGAACCCGACGGCCGAGGAACTCACGGGCTGGACGTTCGAGGAAGCCCAGGGCAAGACCATCGACGAGATCTTCCGCGGCTTCCACGAGGAGACCTGCGAGCCGCTCGAAAACCCGCTCTCGGTCGCGATCCGCCGCGCGCGCGCGATCAAGTCGGTCCGGCCGACGCTGCTGATCAAGCGCGACGGCAACGAAATGTACATCGAGAACACGGCGTCACCGATCCGCGACGGTACGGGCGCCGTCTGCGGCGGCGTCCTCGTGTTCCACGACGTGAGCGAGAGCCGCGAGCTGAACCGCAAGCTCTCGTACCACGCGAGCCACGACATCCTGACCGGCCTGGTGAACCGCCGCGAGTTCGAGGCCCGGCTCGAGCGGTCGCTGCGCAGCGCCAAGGCGCGCGAAACCCAGTACGCGCTTTGCCACCTCGACGTCGACCAGTTCAAGATCATCAATGACACCTGCGGCCACAGCGCCGGCGACGCGCTGCTCGGGCAGGTGGGCGCGTTGCTCAAGACCAAGATCCGCTGGCGCGACACGCTCGCGCGCCTCGGCGGCGACGAGTTCGGCGTGCTGCTCGAGAGCTGCTCGCTCGACGAGGCGCTGCGGATGGCCGAGCAGCTGCGCGAGACGATACGCAGCTACAAGTTCGTGTGGGAGGAGCGCACGTTCCGCCTGGGCTGCAGCATCGGCGTCGTGCCGATCACGGGCGACAGCGAGGACGTAGCCGCGGTGCTGTCCGCCGCGGACAGCGCCTGCGCCGCAGCCAAGGAAGCCGGCCGCAACCGCGTCTACAGCTTCCAGGAAAACGACATCGACCTGATGCGCCGGCGGCGCGAGATGCAGTGGGCCGCGCGCATCAACAACGCGCTCGAGGAATCGCGCTTCGAGCTGTTCCGGATGACGATCCAGCCGCTGCAGAAGCCCGACCCGGGCGCGCACTACGAACTGCTGCTGCGCATGAAGGACGAGCAGGGCAAGATCGTCTCGCCGGACAACTTCATCAACGCGGCCGAGCGCTACGGCATCACGCCGGCGATCGATCGCTGGGTGATCGAGAACGCGCTGCGCTGGCTCGTGTCCGAGGCGGACGAGCGCGAGCGGCTCGCGCTCTGCTCGATCAACCTCTCCGGTCACGCCCTCGTCCACCAGCAGCTGTATGTCGTGGCGGGCCTGCACGTTGCCGGGCGCGAGCCACGGCTCGCCGGCGCTGGCCGTCATTGCCGGCAGCAGGGCGGCCAGCGGGAGGAGTGCCGCGAGCGTCAGTGTTCGCATGCGTCGGGCGAGGTGCGGGTTCGGGGCCACCATGGCGGCGGCGACCTTATCACATCGGCCGCGGCGTTTCGGCGGAAACGCCCTACTCCCCGCGCCAGCGCCCCACCGTCTCGAGCAAGGCCCGCAGGTGCGCCGGCCCCTCGGGCCACGCCGCCTGCTGCACCGCCGGTGCCATGGAGCCCGCGAGCTTCTTGCCGAGCTCGACGCCCCACTGGTCGAAGGGGTTCACGTCCCAGATCACGCTCTGCACGAACACCTTGTGCTCGTACCACGCGATCAGTCGCCCGAGCGTGCGCGGCCCGAGCCGGGGGAACAGGATGATGCTGGACGGACGGTTGCCGACGTGCACCTTGTGCGGCACCAGGCGCTCGATCTCCTCCTCCGCCGTGCCCCTGGCGGCCAGCTCGGTGCGAACCTGCAGCTCGGTCTGCCCGAACGCAAAGGCTTCGGCCTGCGCGAAACAGTTGGCGAGCGCCAGTTCATGCTGTGCGTGGAAGCGGCTCGAGCCGTTCACGGGCGCGAGGAAGTCCATCGCCACGCGCGCGGTGCCCTGGTGCAGCAACTGGAAGAACGAGTGCTGTGCGTTGTTGCCGGGCTCGCCCCACACGACCGTGCCGGTGCGCGCGCGCTGTTCACCGCGGCGGACCGGCCGGTGCCCGGTCCCTCGGCGCGCGGTCCTTGCCCTACGGCTTCCTTGAGGAGCCGCTCCGTGGCGTCGGGGCGGCGATCGAGGACCAGGTCTTCGACCTTCTGGCGCAGGTCGGCCGGGATGTCCTCAAGGATCGGGAGGGCACCGGCGTTCACGATCCCCATGTCCATCCCCGCCTGGATGGCGTGGAAGAGGAAGACGGCGTGGATCGCTTCGCGGAGCGGGTCGTTGCCGCGGAAGGAGAAGGAGAGGTTGGAGAGCCCGCCGCTGATCCGGACCCCAGGCAGGGTGGCCTTGATCCGGCGCGCGGCCTCGATGTAGTCGAGCGCGTAGCGGGCGTGCTCCTCGAGCCCGGTGCCGATGGCGAAGATGTTGGGATCGATGATCACGTCATCGGGGAGCATCCCCACCTGGTCCACGAGCAGCCGATAGGCGCGGGTGGCGATGGCGACGCGGCGCTCCACCGTGTCGGCCTGGCCCTTCTCGTCGAAGGCCATCACGATCACGGCGGCGCCGTAGCGGCGGGCCAATCCCGCCTGTCGCAGGAACTCCTCTTCCCCTTCCTTCAGGGAGATGGAGTTCACCACCGACTTCCCCTGACAGTTCTGCAGTCCCGCCTCGATGACGCTCCACTTGGACGAATCGATCACCACCGGCACCTTGGCGATGTCGGGCTCGGCGGCCAGCAGTCGGAGGAAGCGGCCCATTGCCGCCGCACCGTCGAGCAGGGCCTCATCGAAATTGAGGTCGAGCATCTGCGCGCCGGTCTCCACCTGCTGGCGCGCCACCGCCACCGCCTCGGCGTACTTGCCGTCGAGGATCAGCTTTGCGAAGCGGCGGGAGCCGGTGACGTTGCACCGCTCGCCGATGTTCACGAAGAGGGTGTCGGGACCGATGGTGAGGGGCTTGAGGCCGGAGAGACGGAGGCGGGGGGCCGGGACGGCCGGCGTGCGGGGTTTCACGCCCTTCACCGCCTCGGCGATGGCACGGATATGGTCGGGAGTCGTGCCGCAGCAGCCGCCGACGATGTTGAGGAGCCCTTCTTCGGCGAAGTGCTTGAGGATCCCCGCCATGTAGTCGGGGGTCTCGTCATACCCGCCGAAGGCGTTGGGGAGCCCCGCGTTCGGGTGCGTGCTCACCCGGCAGGGGGCCACGCGCGAGAGCTCCTGCACGTACTGGTGCAGATCGGCCGCGCCGAGGGCGCAGTTGAGCCCGACCGAGAGGGGGCGGGCGTGCGCCACCGAGTTCCAGAACGCCTCGACCGTCTGCCCGGAGAGCGTACGACCGCTCTTGTCGGTGATGGTCGCGGAGATCATCACCGGGAGCCGGGGCACGCCGGCGCAGCAATACGGTACCGGCGCCAGGTAGACGGA
>CAVQQX010000101.1:0-3845 GCA_963714645.1 uncultured Gammaproteobacteria bacterium | reverse complement strand
GGCCTCGCCGTGCAGCCACTCGCCGTAGCCGGCCGCCGTCTCGATCGCATGGCCGAACGTGTGGCCGAAATTGAGCACGGCGCGACGGCCTTGTTCGCGCTCGTCGCCGGCGACGATCGCAGCCTTGATCTCGCAGGAGCGTGCGACGGCGTGCGCGAGCGCCGCGAGGTCGATTGCGAGCATGTCCTCGAGGTGACGCTCGATCCAGTCGAGAAAACCGGGATCGGCGATCAGCCCGTACTTGATGACTTCGGCGAGGCCCGCCCGCAGTTCACGGGCGGGCAGGGTGCGCAGCGTCGCGAGGTCGGCGAGCACGGCGCGCGGCTGGTGGAACGCGCCGATCAGGTTCTTTCCGCCGGGGTGATTCACGCCGGTCTTGCCGCCGACCGACGAGTCGACCTGCGCGAGCAGCGTGGTCGGCACCTGCACGCAATCGACCCCGCGCTGGTAGCAGGCCGCCGCGAACCCCGCGATGTCGCCCACGACTCCCCCGCCGAGGGCGACCACGCACGCATCACGGTTGAGTCTGGCCGCCACCAGGGCGTCGAAGACGCGCCCCAGCACCTCCAGCGACTTGTGGCGCTCGCCGTCCGGCAATGCGATCGAATGCGTGCGCCTGCCCACGAGCGCGGCCTCGAGCGAGGCGAGGTAGAGCGGCCCCACCGTGTCGTTGGTGACGATGAGCACGTCGCGCGCGGCGACGTGGGCGCCCACGACCTCAGGGTCGCCGAGCAGACCGGCGCCGATCACGATGGGGTAGCTGCGCGCGCCCAGGTCGATGCGCAGTTCCTGCGCTGCTACGGACGGCCTCACGCGGGCGACTCCGGCAGACCGAGCAGGCGGCAGACCTGGTCGACCACGGTGCGCACCTTGCGCCCGTCGGTATCGACGGTGACTTCGGCGACCTCGGCGTACAGCGGCGCACGCTCGGCGTAGAGGCGCTCGAGCGTACCCCTGGGGTCGGGCGTGTTGAGCAGCGGGCGATCGGTGCTGCTTCGGGTCCGGGCGAGTTGCTGGTCCACCGTCGTCCGAAGATACACGACGCGTCCGCGCTCGCGCAGGCGCTCCCGCGTGACGGGCGCGAGAATCGCGCCGCCGCCGGTCGCGACGAGCACGCCCTCGCGTCGGGTGAGATCGTCGATGATCTCGGCTTCGCGCTGGCGGAAGCCACCCTCGCCCTCGCGCTCGAAGATGTACGCGATGTCGACCCCGGTGCGGGCCTCGATCTCGTCGTCGCTGTCGACGAACTCGAGGGCGAGCCGCCGCGCGAGCTGGCGGCCGACAGCGCTCTTGCCCGAACCCATGGGACCCACCAGGAAGACGTTCATGCCCGGCCCGACCACACAACGACGCCCGAAAACAAGCGCGGCCGCAGGTTCGCTGCGGCCGCGCATTCTCGCATCCGGACGCGACCGCGTCAGTAGACCTCCGCGCCCTCGCGCAGGATCTTCGGCGTCACGAAGATCAGCAGCTCGTCCTTGTTGTCCGTCCGGCTCTTGCTGCGGAACAGGACACCGAGGCCGGGGATGTCGCCGAGATACGGCACCTTGTTGGTGGATTCACGTTTCTCGGTCTCGAGGATGCCGCCGAGCACGACCGTCTGGCCATCGTTGACGAGCACCTGCGTGGTGATCTCGCGCGTGTCGATGCTGGGCACCGAACCGCCGGTCGCGCTCGCCACGAGCTCGCCAATGCTGTCCTTGGACACCGTCAGGTCGAGGATGATGCGGTCGTCAGGGGTGACCTGCGGCGTCACCTTGAGCGAGAGCACCGCCTTCTTGAACTGCGTCGTCGTGGCGCCGCTCGAGGCCGACTCCTGGTAAGGGATCTCGGTGCCCTGCTCGATCACCGCTTCCTTGCCGTTGGCCGTGATCACGCGCGGGGCCGAGACCACCTCGCCGCGGCCTTCGCGCTGCGCGGCCGTGATCTCGAGGTCGACGACGTAGTCGGTGTCGAGCAGCGTCATCGCGAGCCGGCCGGCCGGATTCGCGACCGGCAGGTTGACGAGGTAGCGGTCGTCGACCGTCGGTGTCTGCACCTGGCTGCCGCTCACGCCGACGCCGCCAGGGCTGGTTGGATTGATCACCGGGCCGGACTCGCCGGGGACTACGTCGAGGCCCCCTGAGCCGACGTACATCAGGCCGTCGCTCGAGCCGTAGTTGCCGACGAAGGCGCCGCCGAAGCGCATGCCGAGCTCGCGGCTGAAATCGTCGTTGACGATCACGATGCGCGCCTCGATCAGCACCTGCTTGATCGGGATGTCGAGCGTCTGCACCAGCCGGCGTATGTCCGCCAGGCGGTCCGAGGTGTCCTGCAGCAGCAGCGTGTTGGTACGGTCGTCGATCGCGACGCTGCCACGGTCCGACAGCAGCGAGCCCTTGCTCTGCGACTTGATCAGGTTGGCCAGGTCCGAGGCCTTCGCATAGTTGACCTGCAGGTATTCGGTGCGTACCGGAGCGAGCTCGGTCAACGCCTTGCGCGACTCGAGCTGCTGCTTCTCGCGCGCCGCGAGTTCCTCGGCCGGGGCCACGTAGATCACGTTGCCTTCGCGGCGCTGGTCGAGAGCCTTCGTTCGCAGCACGATGTCGAGCGCCTGGTCCCACGGCACGTTCTGCAGGCGCAGCGTGACATTGCCCTGCACGGTGTCGCTGACCACGATGTTCTGGCCGCTGGTCTCCGCGAGCAGCTGCAGCACGGCGCGCGTCTCGATGTCCTGGAAGTTGAGCGTGAGCCGCTCGCCCTTGTATTCCTTGCGGGTGGGATCGACCACCGCCTGCTTCGGCTTCGGACGGACCTCGAGCACGTAGTCGCGGTCGCTCTGGTAGGCGAGCTGCTCGTAGTCCCCGGCGGCAGCGACGACGATCCGAGCGCCGTTCGGCGAGCGCATGACGTCGAACGAGCTGACCGGTGTCGCGAAGTCGACGACGTCGTAGCGCTTTGCGGCGTCGGCGGAAACCCCCGTGCGGGGGAAGTCGATGACCAGCCGGCCTCCCTCCTGCCGCAGGCTCGCCTGCACGCGCGGGTCGCTCGTGTGGACCATGATCCGCCCGGCGCCGTCGGCGCCGCGACGGAAGTCGACCTTGTCGATCGACCATTCGCGGGACGCAGCGGCCGCCGTCGGGGCCTGGCCGGTCGACGCGGTCGCGGCAGCACTGCCGGTGCGACCGAGCGTGACGTAGATGTTGTTGCCCTCGGCACGGGTCGTGTACGGCTGGAGCGCGTCCAGGTTGAAAACGACGCGCGTCTTGCCGGAGGCCTCTGCCGCGACGATCGTATCGACGCCGCCGGTGCCGACGTCGATACGCCGCGACTCGAGACCGATCGCCGTATCAGCGAGGTCCACGGCGAGCCGCGCCGGGTTGTCGATCGTGAAAGCCACGGGCTGCGGCGCCGGGCCGTCGAGCACGAGCTTGACCTCGAGCTGCTCGCCGGGCTGCGGCTGCAGCTCGATCTTCGTGAGCGTCGTGGCCTGCGCGAGCGCTGCCTGCGTGACGAACACGAGCGCCCCGGCCAACGCGACGAGCGCCGCGGGGCGGCGTGGCCTGGGGCGGCCTGCCTCCGTGCGGGCGTGGTTCACGTGCGACGATGCGGTCATTCTCGGGTCTCCCTTGCAGATCATTCGCTCAGCGCGAGTGCGGCCGAGCAGCAGATTGATCACCACGAACGGAAACAGCGGCGCCAGCAGGGTGAACAGATAGAACGCGCCGTCGCGGGCGATGCCGGCATCGATGGCCTGGAGACGGGTTCCGTAGCGGGACCGGATGGAATCGCGAACGAGGTAACGCGCGGTCAGAAACGCCAGGGTAGCGCCCAGGCTTGATGCAAAGGAGACTAGCAGCGTTGCC
>CAVQQX010000100.1:0-27043 GCA_963714645.1 uncultured Gammaproteobacteria bacterium | reverse complement strand
AACTTAGAAGATTGCTTCTTTGGACTTAGCATTTAGGAATTGGTGGTTTACCGAGAAGGTAGAATTATTGAATTATATCGAGGACTTAAGTCGCTCGTGGCGAGACATGTTTAGATTTGTTGCCGCTTGTCAAGAGCATTTCTTTCCGCATAAGATCGTCATGGTGTAGCGGCGTTCATAACGCGGGACATTGGCTATAGCCCATTATGGGCAGTTCGATGTGGTGTTGGTACCGATGCCTTATTATTTTCGCAGCGAAGATTCTGGTGAAGAAGCTTTTGATATTGTTTCCATATGAGGTATGATTTAGTCATTTGGTTATTGTTGATTCTGTTGCTAATTTCATTAGCTTCAAGCACCGCCTGCTGGGTGAACGTGCCCTCGGGGCCGAGATAGCCGATCTTGAGCGCGTTCTGCTGCGCGAGGCACGCCGACATGATCTCGCGGAAGAGGCGCAGGATCTCCTCGTCCCTGAGCGGACCACCACCGTCCTGGTTGCGGGACAGCGCGAGCCGCAGCACCTGCGCTTCGCGCTCGGGCCGGTAGAAGTCCACGGTGTGGCCCGATGCGTGCTTCGAGACACCCACGCGCTGCGCAAGCCGCGCCCGCTCGTTGATCAGCGCATGCAGCTGCGCGTCGACCGCGTCGATGCGTTCGCGGATCTGCTCGAGCGGCGCGGTTGCCGGTGCCCGTGCGGACTTGCCTGCGGTCGACCTGGCCCTGCGGGCAGCGGTGCGGGCCGGCTTCTTCGTTTTCGCCATGTTCGAACTACAGCAGTCGCGCGCTCAGCACGCCCTGGATGGATCGCAGCTTGTCGAGCACCGCGAGCGGAATCGTGTCGTCCGTGTCGATCAGGGTATAGGCGAGCCCGCCGCGCGACTTGTTGAGCAGGTCGGCGATATTGAGACTCGCCGCCGCGAGCGTCGTCGAGATCTGGCCGACCATGTTCGGCACGTTGGCATTGGCGATCGCGAGCCGGCTGCTGCCCACGCGCGGCAAGATCGCCTCGGGGAAGTTGACGGAATGGCGGATGTTGCCGTTCTCGAGAAAGTCTCGCAGTGTGTCCGCGACCATGACTGCGCAGTTCTCCTCGGCCTCAGCGGTCGAGGCCCCGAGGTGCGGCAGCGCGACGACCCGCGGATGCGCGCGGACCGCGAGCGACGGGAAATCGCAGACGTAGGCTGCGAGGTGACCGGCATCGAGACTGGCGAGCATCGACGGCTCGTCGACGATCTGCGCGCGCGCGAAGTTCAGCACGGCGCCGCCCTTGCGCATCAGGCGCATCCGCGCTCCGTTCACCAGCCCGCGCGTGTGGTCGTTGAGCGGGACGTGCACCGTGACCGCGTCGGAACGCGCGAACAGGTCGTCGAGGCTCAGGGCCTGTTCCACGCCCGACGACAGCTGCCACGCCCGCTGGACGGTGATCAGGGGATCGTAACCCAGCACTTTCATTCCGAGGCCGAGCGCCGCGTTGGCCACCTCGACACCGATCGCGCCGAGGCCGACGACGCCGAGCGTGCGACCCGGCAGCTCGTAGCCCACGAATTGCTTCTTGCCCCGCTCGACCGCCTCTTCGAGCGCCTCGTCGTCCGCCGAGTCGAGCGAACGCACGTAGCCCCACGCCTGGCAGATGTTGCGCGAGGCCAGGAAGAGTCCCGCCAGAACGAGTTCCTTGACCGCGTTGGCATTTGCTCCCGGCGCATTGAACACGGGAATTCCGCGCTGGCTCAATTGCGACACGGGGATGTTGTTCGTGCCGGCGCCTGCCCGCGCGACAGCCAGCACGCTCTGCGGCAGCTCCATTCCGTGGACGTCCGCCGAGCGCACGAGGATCGCGTCCGGGTGGACGATCTCGGAGGCGACCTCATATCGGTCGCGGGGCAGCCGCTCGAGGCCGCGCACCGAGATGTTGTTCAACGTGAGGATCTTGTACATGGCTGCGCGTGGGTGATTCGGCGGGACACTCAACCGTGCATTCGCTGGAACTCGCGCATGTACTGCACCAGCGCATCGACACCCGCCATGGGCATTGCGTTGTAGAGACTCGCGCGCATGCCTCCCACCGACCGGTGTCCCTCGAGTGCGACCAGGCCCGCGGCACGGGCGCCTTCGGCGAAAGGCTGCTCGAGCGCGGGGTCGGGCAGCGTGAACGGGACGTTCATCCAGGATCGGCACTCGACGGCCACCGGGTTGCGGTAGAAGCCCGATCCGTCGATCGCGTCGTAGAGCTTCCGTGCCTTGGACTCGTTGAGGCGGGCCATCGCCGTCAGACCGCCCAGGCGCTTGAGCCACTGGAACACCAGGCCCGCGACGTACCACGAATAGGTCGCCGGCGTGTTGAGCATCGAGCCGTCCGCCGCCATCGCCTTCCAGTCGAACACCGTCGGCACGTCCGCGCGTGCACGACCGAGCAGGTCTTCGCGCACGATCACGACCACGAGCCCCGCCGGCCCGATGTTCTTCTGGGCGCCGGCGTAGATCACGCCGAAACGGCGAACCTCGATCGGGCGGGACAGGATCGTCGACGAGAAGTCGGCGACCAGCGGCACGTCCGAGTCAGGAACGAACGGAAACTCGACGCCGCCGATCGTCTCGTTCGGCGTGTAGTGCAGGTAGGCGGCGTCGGCCGTGCGCCGCCAGGCCGACTGCGCGGGGACGGTCGAGTAATTCGAATCGCCGGCGTCGGCCGCGACGTTGACCTTGCAGTACTTGCGCGCCTCGGCGATCGCCTTCTTCGACCAGGAACCGGTGTTGACGATGTCGACCGGGGCTCCGGGCGCGGTGAGGTTGAGCGGGACGGCCGCGAATTGTGCCGTCGCGCCGCCCTGCAGGAAGAGCACGCGATAGTTGCCGGGCACCGCGAGGAGCTCGCGCAGGTCGGATTCGGCCTGCTGCGCGATGCCGGCAAATGCCTTGCCGCGATGGCTCATTTCCATCACGGACATCCCCTGCCCGTGCCAGTCGAGCATCTCGTCCCGGAGCTGGGCGAGCACTTCTTCGGGCAGCACCGCCGGGCCGGCGCTGAAATTGTAGACACGGGTCATGGACGGGTGCAGCTCCGCAGGTCGATCGGCTGAATCACGGGGCAATGATCGTCGGGGTCTCGTCGCCGTCCGGCGCCCCGTTCGCGGGGGCGTCGACGCCTTCCTCGAGCTCGCCGGCCGCGGCCGGTTCGGGGTCGACCGATTCGACCCCGATCAGCCGCTCGCCGTCGTCGAGACGGATCAGGCGCACGCCCTGTGTGTTGCGGCCGAGCACCGAGACTTCGTTGGCGGGTGTGCGCACCAGCGTGCCGCTCGAACTCATCAACATCAGTTCGTTGGCCGTGGTGACCTGGCAGGCGGCGACCAGCTGGCCGTTGCGCTCGGTCGTCTGGATTGCGATGACGCCCTGCCCGCCTCGCCCATGGACCGGGAACTCCTCGACCGACGTGAGCTTGCCGTAGCCGTTCTCGGAGGCGACGAGAATCAGGCCGTTCGCGTCTGGAATGATGAGGGAGATCACGCGCTCGCTGTCGGGCATGCGGATGCCGCGCACGCCGGCCGCGTTGCGTCCCATCGCGCGCACGTCGTCTTCCGAGAACCGGATCGCCTTGCCCTCGGTGCTGAACAGCATGACGTCGCGGCGGCCGTCGGTGATGTCGACACCGACCAGCCGGTCGCCGTCGTCCAGCCCGACCGCGATGATGCCCGCGAGGCGGGGCCGCGAGAACGCCACCAGCGACGTCTTCTTGACGGTGCCCATGGCGGTGGCCATGAACACGTACTTGTCTTCCTCGTATTCGCGGATCGGCAGCAGTGCCGTGATGCGCTCACCGTCCTGCAGCGGCAGCAGGTTAACGATCGGCTTGCCTCGGGCGTTCCGCGCCGCGATCGGCAGCTGGTACACCTTGAGCCAGTAGAGCTGGCCGCGGCTCGAGAAGCACAACAGGGTGTCGTGGGTGTTCGCGACGAAGATCTTCTCGACGAAGTCCTCGTCCTTGACCGTGGCCGCCGACCGGCCGCGGCCGCCCCGTCCCTGGCTGCGGTATTCGCTCACCGGCGTGGACTTCGCATAACCGCCGTGCGACAGGGTGACCACGACGTCCTGCGGCGTGATGAGGTCTTCGATCGTGAGGTCGGACTCGTCGCGCTCGATGCGGGTGCGGCGCTCGTCGCCGTACTGCTCGCGGATCGCGACCAGCTCGTCGCGGATGACCTGCAGCAGGCGCTCGGGCCGCGCGAGGATGTCCGTCAGGTCGCGGATGGTGTCGAGCAACTCGCCGTACTCGGCCAGGATCTTGTCCTGTTCGAGCCCGGTCAGCCGGTGCAGGCGGAGGTCGAGGATCGCCTGGGCCTGCGTCTCCGAGAGCCGGTAGGTGCCATCGTGCAGCCCCAGCGCGGCCTCGAGGCCCTCGGGCCTCGCGCTCACGTCGCCGGCACGGGCGAGCATCTCCGGGACGCTGCCGCCGCGCCAGTCACGCGCCATGAGCCCGGCCTTCGCCTCGACGGAGCTCGGCGACGCCTTGATCAAGGCGATCACTTCGTCGATGTTCGAGAGCGCGACGGCCAGGCCTTCGAGGATGTGGCCGCGCTCACGGGCCTTGCGCAGCTCGAACACGGTGCGGCGCGTGACCACCTCGCGGCGGTGGCGCACGAACGCCTCGAGCATGTCCTTGAGCGTCAGCAGGCGTGGCTGGCCGTCGAGCAACGCCACCATGTTGACGCCGAACACCGATTCCATCGGTGTCTGCTTGTAGAGGTTGTTGAGGACGATCTCGGCGTTCTCGTTGCGCTTGAGCTCGATGACGACCCGCATGCCGTCCTTGTCGGACTCGTCGCGCAGCTCGGAGATGCCGTCGAGCAACTTGCCGCGGACGAGCTCGGCGATGCGCTCGAGCAGCCGCGCCTTGTTCACCTGGTAGGGCAGCTCGGTGACGATGATCGCCTCGCGGCCGTTGTCGTCGATCTCCTCGATGTCGGCCTTCGCACGCACGACGATGCGGCCGCGCCCGGTCGAGTAGGCGTTGTAGATCTCGCGCGCACCGTTGATGATCCCGGCGGTCGGGAAGTCCGGACCGGGGACGTGCTCCATGAGTTCGGGGATCGTGATGGCCGGGTTGTCGATGACGGCGACGCACGCGTTGACGATCTCGACGAGGTTGTGCGGCGGGATGTTCGTCGCCATGCCGACCGCGATGCCGGACGAACCGTTGACCAGCAGGTTCGGCACCCGCGTGGGCAGCACCGACGGCTCGGATTCGGACTCGTCGTAGTTCGGGACGAACTCGACGGTTTCCTTGTCGATGTCCGCGAGCAGCTCGCCCGCGATGCGCGACATGCGCACCTCGGTGTAGCGCATCGCCGCCGCGGTGTCCCCGTCGACCGAGCCGAAGTTGCCCTGGCCGTCGACCAGCAGGTAGCGCATGGAGAACGGCTGCGCCATGCGCACGATCGTGTCGTACACGGCCGTGTCGCCGTGCGGGTGGTACTTGCCGATGACGTCGCCGACCACGCGAGCGGATTTCTTGTACGAGCGGTTCCACTCGTTGCCGAGCTCGCGCATCGCGTAGAGCACGCGGCGATGTACCGGCTTGAGGCCGTCGCGCACGTCGGGCAGCGCTCGCCCCACGATCACGCTCATCGCGTAATCGAGGTACGACTGCTTCATCTCGTCCTCTAGGTTGACGTGCAGGAGTTCGCGCGCGATTGCTGACATGGATCCGTTTGTACAGGGCGCTATTGCGAGGCCCGTTGCAGTGGTCCCGGCGCCGGTCCCGGGACAGGGTCAAAAAGAGCCGAAATCATACCATGAACGACTTCTCAACCGCCGGTCGCGGCAGGGCTTTTCCCGGTCGCAGGCAGCACGCGCCGGTATACTGTCGTCTCCGATCCGCGAGACCCCGAATGGACCCCGCAGACACGCTGGTGTGCGCGCGATGGGTGCTGCCCGTCGAGCCCGACGCGCGAGCACTGCACGATCACGCTGTCGCGATTCGCGACGGGCGGATCGTCGGCGTGCTGCCGACCGCGGAGGCGCGCGCCCGCTTCTCGCCGACCGAATCGATCGATCGTCCGCATCACGTGCTGCTGCCGGGTTTCATCAACGCGCATACCCATGCGGCGATGACGCTGCTGCGCGGACGCGCCGAGAACCTGCCGCTCGAGCGCTGGCTGCGCGAGGCGGTCTGGCCGATCGAGCGTCGCTGGATCGATCCCGACTACGTGCGCGACGGCACCGAACTCGCCATCGCCGAGATGCTGCGTGCCGGCATCACCTGTTTCTCCGACATGCACCTCTGGCCCGACGTGGTGGCGCAGTCGGCGACCGAATTCCACATGCGGGCGAGCGTCGGCCTCGTCGTGGTGGATGCGCCGACGGCGTGGGCTGCAGGGGCTGACGAATACATAGAGAAGGGCACCAGGCTGCGCGACCAGTACCGCGGCGATCCCCTGGTGACGACGCATTTCGCGCCACACGCCCCCTATACCGCCGAGGACACGACCCTCGAGCGCATCCGCAGGCTCGCGGACGAACTCGATATGCCCGTCGTCACCCACCTGCACGAGTCGGACCGGGAGATCGAGCGGTCGATGTCGCGGCATGGGGTGCGTCCGCTCGAGCGGCTCGCGCGGCTGGGCCTGCTGAGCCCGCTGCTCGTGGCGGTCCACATGACGCGCACGACGGCGGCCGACCTCGATGCACTCGCTTCTGCCGGTGCCGCGGTCGTGCATTGCCCGCAATCCAACCTGAAGCTCGGCAACGGTGTCTGCCCGGCGGCCCAACTGCTCGCACGCGGGGTGCGCGTGGCCCTCGGCACGGATGGGGCGGCGTCGAACAACGACCTCGACGTGCTCGCGGAGGCCCAGACGGCCGGGCTCGTGGCGGCGGGGGTGTCCAGTCGACCCGGTGCGCTCGTCGCGACCGACCTGCTGCGCATGGCCACGCTGGAAGGCGCCCGCGCGCTCGGGCTCGCAGACTGCACCGGCAGCCTGCTGCCGGGCAAATGGGCGGACATGTGTTGCGTGGACCTGCGGTCGCCTGGAAGCTGGCCCGTGCACGACGTGGCGACGACACTCGTTTATGCGTGCAGCGCACGCCAGGTGACCGACAGCTGGGTCGCCGGACGCCGGCTGCTCGCGGAGGGCAATTTGCTCTACATCGACGAACAGGCGGTGCTCGAGCGAGCCGATGCCTGGCGACACCGAATCGACCAGGGCACGCATGGAGGCGAGTCATGACTGCGGCGGCCGGACCACGGAATGTCGATCCCGCCGAGATCGCGCGATTCGAGGCAGCGGCCAGCCGTTGGTGGGATCCGCAGGGCGAGATGCGTCCGCTGCACGACTTGAACCCCGTCCGGCTGCAATACGTCGAGCGCGCCGGTTCGCTGGCAGGACGCCACGTCGTCGACGTCGGTTGCGGAGGTGGCCTGCTGGCGGAAGCGATGGCGCGCAAGGGGGCACACGTCACCGGCCTCGACCTCGCGGAAGACCTGCTCGCGGTCGCGAGACTGCATGCGCTGGCGTCGGGCGTGACCCTCGGCTATGTCCTCGAATCGGCCGAGGCGCATGCGGCGACTCACGCGGGTGCGTACGACGTGGTCACCTGCATGGAAATGCTCGAGCACGTCCCCGACCCCGCCGCCGCCGTCGCTGCGCTCGCCCATCTCGTGCGTCCGGGCGGCCATGTGTTCGTCTCCACGCTCAACCGGACATTGAAGGCCTATGCGCTCGCGGTCATCGGTGCAGAGTACGTGCTGCGGCTGCTGCCCGCGGGGACGCACAGCTACGAAAGATTCATTCGTCCGTCCGAGCTGCGCCGCTGGGGCGGCGCAGCCGGCCTGCTGACGTGCGACATCGCAGGGCTCGAGTACGACCCGTTCTCGCGCCGCGCGGAACTCAGCGACGATGCGGGCGTGAACTACCTGATGCACCTGCGACGCAGCGAGGCTGCGTGAGCACGCATTCTCCGCTTCCGCGACCCCGGACTCGCAGCGCGTCAGTGCGGTGGTGTCGCCGTGGGTGAGGCGTGGCTCGGGCTCGTCGCCTGGCTGGCGCTCATGGCGCTGATCGGGATCCTCGCGGGCTTCGTACTGGGCCGGCGCGGGCGCCACGCACTCGAACTGCGACTCGCGTCGTCGGACGCGGCACTCAAGTCCGCCGCCGACGTCGTGTCGGAGCGCGAGCAGGCGCTCGAGCTCGCGATGCAGCGTCTCCAGGCCGGCTTCGATGCGGTCGCCGGCCAGGCGCTCCGCGGCAACAACGAGACTTTCCTGCAACTCGCGCGCCAGGCGCTCGGCCAGCAGCAGGAAGTCGCGTTGCGGAATCTGACCGATCGCGAGAAGGCGGTCGATTCGATGCTCGCGCCGGTGCGCGAGGCGCTGCAGCGCACCCAGGAACAGATCGCGCGCATCGAGAAGGAGCGCGCGGAGTCGTTCGGTGCCCTGCGCTCCTCGCTCGAGAACGTCGCACTCGGCCAGGTCCTGCTGCAGCGCGAGACGCGCAACCTCGTCTCCGCGCTGCGCCGGCCGGAGGTGCGGGGCCGGTGGGGCGAGCTCACCTTGCGCCGCCTCGCCGAACTCTCCGGGATGATCGAGCACTGCGACTTCGTCGAGCAGGTCCACACGCCGGGCGAGGACGGCTCGCTGCGACCGGACATGATCGTGAGCATGCCCGACGGCCGGCAGATCGTCGTCGACGTGAAGACTCCGCTCGATGCCTACCTGACGGCGATGGAGGCAGCTTCCGACGAGGAACGGGCGGTGGCGCTGCGCCGTCATGCGGGAGCCGTGCAGGAGCGCGTCCGGCAGCTGGCGCAGAAGGCGTACTGGGCCCAGTTCGAGCAGAGCCCGGACTTCGTCGTCCTGTTCATCCCCGGCGACCAGTTCCTGAGCGCCGCGGTTGCCGAAGCCCCCTCGCTGCTCGAAGACGCCATCCGCCAGCACGTCATCATCGCAACGCCAACCAGCTTCGTGGCGTTGCTCAAGGCAGTCGCCTACGGCTGGCGGCAGAACGCACTCGCGGAGAATGCGCTCCGGATCCAGGAACTCGGCGAGGAAACCTACAAACGCCTGGTCACGTTCACCTCGCACCTGGCCAAGGTCGGGCGCACGCTCGGCCAGAGTGTCGAGGCCTACAATTCCGCGGTGGGTTCGCTCGAGCGGCAGGTGCTGCCCGGCGCCCGCAAGTTCACCGAGCTCGGGTTGCGCCCTTCACGCGAACTCGAGGAAGTCGGCCCGATCGACAAGCTGGCGCGCGCGCTCGCGGCGGAAACGCCGTCGCGGCCTTCTCCCGCGCCCGATGGAGCCGTGGCCGCACCGCCGCCGGACCTCACGGTCGACAGGACCGAGTGATGGCCGAGGCTTTCGTCGCCCGCGGTACTGCGCCCGGCTCATTGCGTCATTTCGCGGTGCTCTATGCGCCGCGTGACGCCCGCCCGGCGCTCGAGGCGCTCTACGCGTTCGAGGCCGAAGTCCGCAACACCGTCGAGACCGTCGCGCACGAGGTCGCGCATACGCGGCTGCAGTGGTGGCGGATGGAGGTCGACAGACTGCTCGCCGGCCAGCCGAACCACCCCGTCACACGTGCGTTGCTGCCGCTGCGGGAGCGGCTCGGAATCGATGTGCTCTACGCGCTGCACGAATCGCTGGTCGCCGCGGACATCGATCTGGCGCGCCTGGCGTTCGCGACCGACGCGGAGTTCGAGGCCTACTGTTACCGGGCCTGCGGCGCCCTGCAGGTCATTGCCGCGCAGGCCTGCGCGGGCGAGGCCGGTATTCACGCGCGCGAACAGGACTTTGCACGGCGCCTGGGTAGTGTCGTGCGGCGTACCGAACTGCTGCGCGACCTGCGCGGCGTCGTCGCGAAAGGCCGGCTGCCGATTCCGCTGGACCTGCTGCACAAGGCCGGTCTCGACCCGCACTCGCTGCGCGCCGATACGGAGGACGCAAGACTCGGGACGCTGCTCGAGTCCATGCGCGCGCGCCTGCTCGAAACGGCGCGCGCGCTACCCGATGCGCTCGAACCACTGCAGCGGGCGCGGCAGGTGCACGGCCTCGTGCTCGGGGCACTGCACGGAAGACTGCTGCAACGCGTCCGCCACGGCGCGGGGCTCGCCGCTGCGCGGGCCGAAGTTCCCCCGTGGTCCAGGCTCTGGACCGCCTGGCGCACCGCCGTCCATTCCGCCTGACGCGGTCGAGGGAGACTTGCACGATGTCCGGTCCGACTTCCGAACAGCTGCGTCGCTACGAGCCGCCACCGGGACTGCTGGCTGATCGCGTGATCCTCGTCACCGGTGCGAGCGGCAGCATCGGCGGTGCGCTCGCACTCGCGTGCGCCAGGCTGGGCGCCTCGGTCATCCTCTCCGGACGTTCGGTCCGCAAGCTCGAGCGCGCGTACGATGTGCTGGTCGCGGCCGGCGGGCCACGGCCGTCGATCGTGCCGCTCGACTTCGAGAAGGCGGATGCCGCAGCTTACGACTCGATCGCGGAAGCCGTCGCCGGCGAATTCGGCCGGCTCGACGGCCTCGCCCATGTCGGTGGCCTGCTCGGCGACCGCGCGCCGATCGCCCACTACGACGTGCCGACGTGGATGAAGGTCATGCACGTCAACGTCACGGCGCCATTCATCCTGACGAAGACGCTGCTGCCGCTGCTCGCGCGGGCCCCGGACCCGTCGATCGTGTTCACGACCAGCAGCGTCTCCATCAAGGGTCGCGCCTACTGGGGCGCGTACGCGGTGTCGAAGTTCGCGGAGGAGGGGCTGATGCAGGTGCTCGCCGACGAACTCGCCACCGAGCAACCGGTCCGCTCGAACAGCGTGAACCCGGGTCCCGTGCGGTCGCCGATGCGGGCGCGTGCCTACCCCGGCGAGGATGCATCCAAGCTCGCGCCGCCCGAAGCAGTCGTCGGCCCGTTTCTGTTCCTGCTGGGTCCGGACGCCCGCGGCGTCACCGGCTGCCGGTTCGACGCGCAGTAGATTTCTTGCGCCGACGGTCCGGGGGCGGACGCGGTCCGCGTCGCTTGCGTGCGGCCTTCTCGACGATGCGGTCGCGGCCCGCGAGCGCGTAGAGCGCGTCGAGCGGTGCTCCTTCGAGCGTGCGCCAGCGCCCGCGAGGCAGGTCGCGGGGCAGTTCCACCGGCCCCCAGCGGACCAGCATCGCGCGATTGAGCTTCAGACCTGCGGCATCGAACAAGGCGCGCACGGCCCCGCGCGGCACCGTGCGGTCGGCCGCGAGGCGGAACCATCGATTGGTTCCGCTCGCGCCGGTGGGCTCGACGACCGTGAACTCGACGCCCTTCCCCTCGACGTCGACCTGCCGCGGCAGCTCGGGCCATTCCTCGTCCTGCCGCGGGCGCAGGGCACGTGCGCGGTACTCGACCGGAATCTCGTGTCCGCGGCGTGCTATCGCGGTGGCAAACGCCCCTTCGCTCGCGAGCACGAGCAGTCCGTCCTCGCCGTATCCGAGCGCGTTGACCGGAACCCAGCGCCCTGCATGCAGCGCTGGCAGCCGCAGTTCGGCGCCGTCGCGATCGTCGCCGGCACGGGCGCGCAACATCTCGCCGGCGGGCTTGTGGTAGAGGATGACCTGCAGGTTGCGTTCGACGGCCAGCAGGCGCGTGACGTCCCGTCCGTCCACCACGACGCGATCACGGGGCTCCACGGCCTGGCCGGTGGTGGCCGGAACGCCGTTCACGAGCACGCGCCCTTCGCGGATCCACGACTCGACCTGGCGACGCGAACCGAGGCCGTGCTGCGCGAGCAGCTTATGCAGGCGTTCGCTCAAGGTCCTCGCCGCCGTCGCCGTCGCTCGAAGTGCCGTGCTCCCCGATGTCGTCGTTCGCCGCCAAGGCCCCGATCGCGGGGTCGGGCAGGTCGAGCTGCTCGCGGATGTCCTCGAGGTCGCGCAGCTCCGCCAGGGTCGGCAGGTCGTCGAGGCTCTTCAAGCCGAAGTAGTCGAGGAACTCGCGCGTGGTGCCGAGCAGCTCCGGTCGCCCCGGCACCTCGCGGTGTCCGACGACGCGGATCCAGTTGCGCTCCTGCAGCGTGCGCATGATCGTCGTGCTGACCGTCACGCCGCGGATACCCTCGATCTCGCCGCGCGTGATCGGCTGCCGATAGGCGATCAGCGCAAGCGTTTCGAGCAACGCCCTGGAGTAGCGGCTCGGCCGTTCCTGCCACAGCCGCGAGACCGTCTCGGCGTGCTGCGGTCGGATCTGCACGCGCCACCCGCTCGCCACCTCGCGCAGCTCGACGCCGCGCCCCTCGTAGCTGCGCTGCAAGGCATCGAGCGCGCCTTCGATCTCCTCGACCGGAGGGCGCTGCGATTCCTCGAACAACTCGAGCATCTGGTTGATGGAAACCGGCCGCCCGGCGGCGAGCAGGACGGCCTCGACGACACTGGCCAGCGGATTTTCGCTCATGGTTCGTTGCCCTGCGGACCGTTGCCGGCCTGCCCGATGTCGTTCGTCAGGACCGGCGCACGCTGCGCACCCGCACGAACGTGGATCGGCGCGTACGGTTCGGACTGCACGATCTCGACGAGACCCTCGCGCAGCAGCTCGAGGACCGCGACGAACGTGACGGTGACGCCCATGCGCCCCTCCTCGGGCCGGAACAGCTCGACGAACTCGACGAACGCGCGCGTCCGCATAGTGTCCAGCACCTCCGACATGCGCTGGCGCACCGAGAGCGGCTCGCGGCTGATGTGGTGATGCGCGAACATTTCCGCGCGCGACATCACCTCCTTGAGTGCGACCAGCATCTCCTGCAGCGTCACGTTCGGCTGCAGTCGCAGCACGCGGCGGTCGACCAGCTCGGCCGTCGCCGGGAAGGTGTCGCGGTCGACCCGGTGGAGCTCCTCCATGTCAATCGCGGCGCGCTTGAAGCGCTCGTACTCCTGCAGCCGCCGCACGAGCTCTGCGCGCGGATCCGCTTCTTCGTCGCCGGTGGCGGCCGGGCGCGGCAGCAGCATGCGCGACTTGATCTCGGCCAGGGTCGCAGCCATCACCAGGTACTCGCCGGCGAGTTCGAGCTGCATGTCGCGCATCACGTCGATGTACGACATGTACTGCCGCGTGATCTCGGCGATCGGAATGTCGAGGATGTCGAGGTTCTGCCTCCGGATCAGGTACAGCAGCAGGTCGAGCGGGCCCTCGAATGCCTCGAGAAACACCTGCAGTGCATCCGGCGGGATGTAGAGATCCTTCGGCATCTGCGTGACCGGCTCGCCTTCGACGACCGCGAACGGCATCTCCGACTGTGCCGGCGGCGGCTCGAGCGCGTCGTGAGCTTCGCTGCGGCCACCTTCGATCAACCGGAGGTCTGGTCTGGTCATGACTGCGCCCTCCTGGCTCAGCGGTACGCGAGGCCCATGGCCTGGCGCACGTCGTCGAGTGTCTGGCCGGCCACGGTGCGCGCCTTCTCGTTTCCTTCGGCGATGATGCCGCGCACGAGGTCGGGATTGTCCTCGTATTCCTGTGCCCGTTGCCGCATGCCGGTGACTTCCTCGACGATGCGGTCGATCACGGGTTTCTTGCACTCGAGGCAACCGATGCCGGCGCTGCGGCATCCCTGGCTGGCCCACGCCTGCACGTCGGGCGGTGAATAGAGCCTGTGCAGGTCCCAGACCGGGCACTTGTCGGGATCGCCCGGATCATTGCGGCGGACGCGGGCCGGGTCCGTCTGCATCGTCTTGAGCTTCTTCGCGACCTGGTCGGGATCCTCGCGCAGCCCGATCGTGTTGCCGTACGACTTGGACATCTTGCGCCCGTCGAGGCCCGTGACCTTCGGCGACTCGGTCAGCAGCGCCTCGGGCTCCGGCAGGATCGTGCGGCCGGTGCCCTCGAGATAACCGAGCAGGCGTTCGTGATCCGCCAGCGTCAGGCGCGAATTGCCGTCGAGCAGCGCATGGACCCGCGTCAGGGCCTGCTCGTTGCCCTGCTCCTGGTAACTCTTGCGGAGCTCGCGGTAGAGCGCCGCGTTGCGGCTGCCGAGATTCTTGATGGCCCGTTCGGCCTTCGCCTCGAAGTCTGTCTCGCGGCCAAACACGAAGTTGAACCGTCGCGCGATCTCACGCGTGATCTCCACGTGCGCGACCTGGTCCTCGCCCACGGGCACTCCCAGCGGGCGGTAGAGCAGGATGTCCGCGCTCTGCAGCAGCGGATAGCCGAGGAAGCCGTACGTCGCGAGGTCCTTCTCCTTGAGTTGTTCCTGCTGGTCCTTGTACGTCGGCACGCGCTCGAGCCAGCCGAGCGGAGTGATCATCGAAAGCAGCAGATGCAGTTCGGCGTGCTCCGGCACGCGCGACTGGATGAACATGGTGCAGACGGAGGGATTGAGACCGGCCGCGAGCCAGTCGATCACCATCTGCCAGACGTGTTCCTCGAGCTGGCGAGTGTCTTCGTACCCGGTCGTCAGGGCGTGGAAATCCGCGACGAAGAAATAGCAGTCGAAATGGTACTGCAGCTCGGTCCAGTTCTTGAGCGCGCCGTGGTAGTTGCCCAGGTGGAGGCTTCCCGTCGGGCGCATCCCCGAGAGAACCCGGCGCGGCAAGGTGGCGGTTGAACTCAAACGGATTCCCTGCGACCGCGTCGCGTGTTGTCTTTTAGTGTCAAAGGCTTAAACGCGCATGTTCGAGTGGGAATCACCCGGCCCGCGCGGCGCGGCCAGCGGCAGCGGCAGCGGCGATTATACGCGGGCGTACCCCGAGGTTCATTCGAACGCAGACACGTCCCCTTTGCCACGCCGGACGATGAGTGGCACGCCTCTCGACAGGTCGACGACGCTGCTCGGTTCGATCCCGCCCGTTCCGCCATCGATGACCAGGTCGACTTCACGGTCGAGCCTCGCCTTGATCTCGGTCGGATCCGTCAGCGACTGGGTTTCACCGGGGAGCAGCAAGGTGGAACTCATGATCGGCTCGCCCAGTTCGGCCAGCAGCATGCGCACGATGGCATTGTCCGGGACTCGCAGCCCGATCGTGCGTCGCTTCGGGTTCTGGAGGCGCTTCGGCACCTCGCGTGTCGCTTCGAGCAGGAAGGTGTATGGGCCGGGCGTGAATGCGCGAAGCGTGCGGTACTGGACGTTGTCGACGCGGGCGTAGCGCGCGATCTCGGAGAGGTCGCGGCAGACCAACGTGAAATTGTGGTGCTTCACGTCCACGTCACGGATGCGACGGATGCGTTCCATCGCCGCCTTGTCGCCGATCAGGCATCCGAGCGCGTAGCTCGAATCGGTCGGGTACACGACGACACTGCCGTCGCGGATCGCCGCGATGGCCTGGCGCACGAGCCGTGCCTGGGGATTCTGCGGGTGTATGGCGATCAGGAATGCCATGGACGTCGTGCCGAGCCGCGTTCCTCGCAGCCAACTTGCTATGATACGCATCCCCTCCGGGCCGCGCGCCGCACCTCGCTCCCGATGCAACTGCTGCTGGATTTCCTGCCGGTCATGCTCTTCTTCGTCGCGTACAAGCTGGGCGGAATCTACGTCGCGACGGCCGTATTGATCGTCGCGGTCCTCGCGCAGGCGGCAACGAGCTGGGTCCGCCATCGCAAGGTGAGCCCGATGCTGCTCACCTCGGCGGTCCTCGTCCTCGTGTTCGGCGGGCTGACGCTCCTGGTGCACGATGCGACGTTCATCAAGTGGAAACCCACCATCGTGAACTGGTTGTTCGCCGCGGCTTTCCTCGCGAGCCACTTCATGAAGGGACCGACGGTGGTACAGCGCCTCATGGGCGACAAAGTGCAGCTCGAGCCCCCGACGCTCTGGAACCGCCTGAATTTCATGTGGGTGGTGTTCTTCGTTTTCTCCGGGGCGCTCAACCTCTATGTCGCCTTCAACTTCGCCGAGGCCACCTGGGTGACGTTCAAGCTGTTCGGGCTCATGGGCCTCACGGTGCTCTTCGCACTGGCGCAGGGCTTCTGGCTCGCGCGCAAGTCAGAGGACGTCGCCGCGACGGCGACGACGACAGAGTGAGGGGCGGATCCCGGGATCTACGGCGGTTCCAAGCGTGATGACAAAGTCGACGTCGTCACCGACGCGGTCCGATCGGCTCTCCGCGCGCCTCATCGAGGCGCTGCAGCCAGTCGAACTGCGGGTGGTCGACGACAGTCACCTGCACGCAGGTCACGCCGGCGCGGCGGACGGTCGAGGTCATTTCTCGGTGCGTATCGTTTCCGAACGTTTTTCGGGCGTGCCTGTCGTACGACGGCACCGCCTCGTATACGAGGCGGTCGGGGACCTGATGTCGACCGACGTCCATGCCCTTTCGATCCAGGCGTTCGCGCCCGGCGAGACAGCTTGACCGCCGGCCTGTTTCGACCGCTGCCACCGTTCAGTTAATCCTGTCCTGCGGGACGCCAGAAGCTCACACAAACAGAGGCTCATCGATGCGACACCTGACCAATGCACTCCTGCTCGGCACCGCCTGCGCGCTCGCGATGACGGCGTGCACGAAGCCGGGCGACGGCGCCGCCAAGCCGGGCAGCGCCGTGGCGAAGCCCGAAGCCGCGACGGTCGTGACCGTCAACGACACGAAGATCGACACGCGCATGGTGGAGACCTTCATGCAGGCGGTAACGGGCAAGCCCCCGGCCGAGGCGTCGAAGGAGCAACGCGACGCGCTGGTCGATCAGTTGGTGAACATGAAGCTCGCCGCGCAGGCCGCAGAGAAGGACGGCTTGGCGAAAGACCCTGACGTCTTGGCACGCATCGAGTTGCTTAGGACCCAGATCCTTGCCGAGGCGGCCAGTGAGAAGTACTCCAAGGCCCATCCCGTGACGGACGCGGAAGTCAAGGCCGAGTACGACGCGCAGGTCGCGAAGATGCCGCGGGAATTCAAGGCGCGGCACATTCTCGTCGAGAAGAAGGAAACCGCTGAGTCGCTGATCCGCGACCTCGAGGCGGGTGGCGATTTCGCCAAGCTCGCAAAGTCGGAGTCGAAGGACGAAGGAAGCGCGGCGAACGGTGGAGACCTGGGCTGGTTCTCAGGGCAATCGATGGTGAAACCGTTTTCCGACGCGCTCGCGACGCTCGAGAAAGGCGCCATCACGAAGGTACCGGTACAGAGCCAATATGGGTGGCACGTGATCAAGCTCGAAGATTCGCGCGCGCCCGACGTGCCCGCGTTCGACGACGTCAAAGACCAGGTCAAGATGCTGGCGCAGCGCAAGAAGCTGCAGACGTATGTGGACGAACTTCGCAAGACCGCGAAGATTCAGAAATCTGGCTAATCGTCAAGACTATTTTTTGTAGGCGGCGGCCGGCTTCTCGTGACAGAGCCGGCCTTTTCTTTGATGCCGACGTCATCCAGATCTCTTCGACACTTTTCTCTTTCCCCCGCCGTTGCCGCTCCCATCGTGCGCCTCCTCCCCAGCGCCTCGGGCGGCCGCAAAACTGGGCTTTTTGGTTCTCACGCTGATTATGATACAGAGCACGAATAAAATCATGTAACTCTTTGAATTGTAATTAGACTAATAAATATGTGACGCGGGTCACAATTCGTCGGACGTCGAGCTGCCGGACTGCCATTCCGGCTTTACATATCGTCGCCAGCAAGGCCTCACTGGGGTCGCGGACCAGCTTGCCGCCGCGAGGAGATGTGGATCCCACGACCCTGATCTGTCGTGGTTTTCCGAACACAGGCCGGCTTGGACCTGGTCCAGTGGCGCGCTGAGAACCCCGGCGTAACTCCGCGAATATGTTGAAGTCTTGACCGGGGTCGGTCGCCGGATATAGTTAAGTCGAGGACTTAACAATAACCCAACATGACAGCGGCACTTGCAACCTGGTCGGCGCCGCCCGCAAACGGGCTGAGAATGAGCGAGAACTTCAAAGCAACGCTGCTGTCGGCGTTCAAGCCGTTGATGCGCCCGCTAATTCGAATTCTCGTTCGAAATGGCGTGTCCTTCGGCGAGTTTTCCGAGTTGCTTAAGGCGGTTTTCGTTGAGTCAGCGCAGGACGTGCTGCAACTCCCCGACTCACGCCAATCAGTTTCTCGAATTGCAATTACTACTGGGCTGACACGACTTGAAGTGTCACGACTTCTGACTCAGTCCGACGAGGACGCTGAAGCTCTGGTTGGACGACTGAGTCGGGTGGGACGACTTCTAACCGGTTGGCACCAGGACTCTGACTTCACTGGCCCGTATGGCATTCCCTACGAAGTGCAGTTTGAGGCACCGCCTGGCCGCAGAAGCTTTACAGAATTAGTTCGCCGTTACACGAGCGACGTTCCGGCCGACGAAATGCTCGATGAGCTGAAGCGCATTGGCGCTGTGCTTGATCTGGGCAATAGCTATATCCGCGTGCAGATCCGTTCGTACATTCCCTCCGCTGAGGATCCAGCAAAATTCCACGCGATGTCTGTCGCGTTTACGGATCTGGCGAAGACACTCGATCAAAACCTCCGGCCCGACGAAGACCACAAGATCTTCGAACGTAGGGTCTGGGCGCCGAACGGCGTCACGCCTCGAGATGCGATGGACTTTGACGCGTACGTCAAAGATCGCGGCCAGCAATTCTTAGAGAGCTTGGATGACTGGCTTTCTACCCGCGAAACCGAAGCAAAAAGGGCCGGCATTGAAGAGCGCGTGCGCCTCGGTGTCGCCATGTACATGTTCGTTAGACCGATTGAAGACCAGCCGGACAACGATACGATTCAGTAGAAATAGTTTTAAGTTGGGGTCGATGGATCGACCAAGAAGAATTAAAGGGGACGATCGAAATGATTGGGAAGGGTCGCAATTGTTTGCAATTGGGCGCTGCTATCGCAGCGGCAGTTGCGTTGGCCGCTGGCGTAATTGGTCCCGCGAGTGCTAAGCCGGCATCTGGCGACGCCATCATCGGCACCGGTCGCAACGCCATCATCGGCACCGGTCGCAACGCCATCATCGGCACGGGCCGCGATGCCATCATTGGCACCGGTCGCGACAAGGCTGCTTCCTCCGACGCCATCATCGGCACCGGTCGCAACGCCATCATCGGCACGGGCCGCGATGCCATCATTGGCACCGGTCGCGACAAGGCTGCTTCCTCCGACGCCATCATCGGCACCGGTCGCAACGCCATCATCGGCACGGGCCGCGATGCCATCATTGGCACCGGTCGCGACAAGGCTGCTTCCTCCGACGCCATCATCGGCACCGGTCGCAACGCCATCATCGGCACGGGCCGCGATGCCATCATTGGCACCGGTCGCGACAAGGCTGCTTCCTCCGACGCCATCATCGGCACCGGTCGCAACGCCATCATCGGCACGGGCCGCGATGCCATCATTGGCACCGGTCGCGACAAGGCTGCTTCCTCCGACGCCATCATCGGCACCGGTCGCAACGCCATCATCGGCACGGGCCGCGATGCCATCATTGGCACCGGTCGCGACAAGGCTGCTTCCTCCGACGCCATCATCGGCACCGGTCGCAACGCCATCATCGGCACGGGCCGCGATGCCATCATTGGCACCGGTCGCGACAAGGCTGCTTCCTCCGACGCCATCATCGGCACCGGTCGCAACGCCATCATCGGCACGGGCCGCGATGCCATCATTGGCACCGGTCGCGACAAGGCTGCTTCCTCCGACGCCATCATCGGCACCGGTCGCAACGCCATCATCGGCACGGGCCGCGATGCCATCATTGGCACCGGTCGCGACAAGGCTGCTTCCTCCGACGCCATCATCGGCACCGGTCGCAACGCCATCATCGGCACGGGCCGCGATGCCATCATTGGCACCGGTCGCGACAAGGCTGCTTCCTCCGACGCCATCATCGGCACCGGTCGCAACGCCATCATCGGCACGGGCCGCGATGCCATCATTGGCACCGGTCGCGACAAGGCTGCTTCCTCCGACGCCATCATCGGCACCGGTCGCAACGCCATCATCGGCACGGGCCGCGATGCCATCATTGGCACCGGTCGCGACAAGGCTGCTTCCTCCGACGCCATCATCGGCACCGGTCGCAACGCCATCATCGGCACGGGCCGCGATGCCATCATTGGCACCGGTCGCAACGCCATCATCGGCACGGGCCGCGATGCCATCATTGGCACCGGTCGCGACAAGGCTGCTTCCTCCGACGCCATCATCGGCACCGGTCGCAACGCCATCATCGGCACCGGTCGCAACGCCATCATCGGCACCGGTCGCAACGCCATCATCGGCACGGGCCGCGATGCCATCATTGGCACCGGTCGCGACAAGGCTGCTTCCTCCGACGCCATCATCGGCACCGGTCGCAACGCCATCATCGGCACCGGTCGCAACGCCATCATCGGCACCGGTCGCAACGCCATCATCGGCACGGGCCGCGATGCCATCATTGGCACCGGTCGCGACAAGGCTGCTTCCTCCGACGCCATCATCGGCACCGGTCGCAACGCCATCATCGGCACCGGTCGCAACGCCATCATCGGCACCGGTCGCAACGCCATCATCGGCACGGGCCGCGATGCCATCATTGGCACCGGTCGCGACAAGGCTGCTTCCTCCGACGCCATCATCGGCACCGGTCGCAACGCCATCATCGGCACCGGTCGCAACGCCATCATTGGCACCGGTCGCGACAAGGCTGCTTCCTCCGACGCCATCATCGGCACCGGTCGCAACGCCATCATCGGCACGGGCCGCGATGCCATCATTGGCACCGGTCGCAACGCCATCATCGGCACGGGCCGCGATGCCATCATTGGCACCGGTCGCGACAAGGCTGCTTCCTCCGACGCCATCATCGGCACCGGTCGCAACGCCATTGTTCTTGCGGGTACGATCGACAAAGTCGACCGTTATGCCGGTACGATTGAGGTACTCGGCAAGTTACTGCGCACCAACAACAACGCGATTGCTCTAGACGCAGCGCTCGCGGCTGGCCAGCAAATCCAAGTCATGGTTGTGGGCCAACTTACGAGAACGGGGCTTATCTCGAACGCGAGAATGCAAATCGTGTCGGATGCATATGTGCCTGGCGTATCTGCTGTGACGCTTACGGGGATTGTTGCCGAGTCGCGGCCCGACATTGCAACAGTCAAGGTAGGTAAGCAGTTGGTCGACTATGCATCGATTGCCGCAGCGAACAGCCTTCGAGTTGGGGATTTGGTTGCGGTCGTTGGCATCCAGCCTAACCGTGGCGGCACCGTTATGGCCCAGTCGGTTGTGATAAGGTAGGCTGAAGCAGTTCAGCCACGAAAGGCGCGCTTCGGCGCGCCTTCTTTATTTGCTCAGCCCTTCAGGCTTAGGCACGGGAAGCTGCTCCGCAGGTAGCCCTTCATAAAAGAATATGCCAATTCCGCTGATAATCTCATCGTCGGTACCAACGTCTGACGACTTTCCCAAGTCAACAAGTCGTTTGTTAATGAGTTCGATAAAGCTAGTGGCCTCTTCGCGTGACCAAGTTCGAAACTCCTCTCGCGAGGAGCGAGGTAACTTCAAATACGCGAATCGCTGAATGAAACCGGCTGAGGTTCTCATCGGGTTTGAGTTGTGGTCGACACCCGCAACCATCGGAAAGAGAATTGCCGACATGATGGTGATCGCCTTCTCATCGAAGTCAGCCGGAACGAAATACCGCTTGGTCGGGCGCACATTGCCATTGTCTAATTCCTCGAGCGCGCCAGCGCGCAACAGCTCCGCGCGAACGGCGCCGGGTGGAACATCGCCGCCCGCAGCCCGCACTAGACTAGCAAAGCTCTCGTTCTGGCCTTCGAACGGTAGGTCCTTCGGTGCGCCCGAGCTCGCACAAAATCTCCCGTCTGAATGCCAGGCATCTAAGACACGCGCAGTTGGTCCGGCATGATGTACCTGCAGGTCTTGCGACTTGTCCACGAGTGCGGAACTGGCACAGACCCGCCTTACCTCTTTGCGTGATAGACCAGTGCGGACAGCTACGCGAGACGTATTGGTCGGGCGCCCTTTATTGTCACGTTCAAGAATCGCTTCGTGAATGAAGGCGGTCTTGGCGACCTCCGCAAACGTCTTGTACGTAATACCTGATCTGAGAAGCAGCCGAGCTATCGGACGTACACAGGCATAGACAGACCGTAAGAGTCGAGTCTGTGGCTCGCTGTTCACGTGACTGCAATCCCCTAAGCCACTCTCAAGAAGTGGCGCCGATAGTGGTCGAGTTCCTTGATGGACTCGCGAATGTCGTCCTGAGCGAGGTGAGTCGAAGCTTTTTCGACTCCAGCCAGCACGGACGGCGCCCACCGGCGCGCGAGTTCCTTCACCGTGCTCACGTCGAGATTTCGGTAATGGAAGAACTTCTCGAGCGTGGGCATCTCGCGAGCCAGGAACCGGCGATCCTGGCAGATGCTGTTGCCGCACATCGGCGATGCGCCTGCCTGTGCATGTGCCTCGAGAAATTCCAGCGTCGCCAGTTCCGCCTTGGCAGCCGTAACACGGCTCGAACGGACCCGATGGATCAGGCCGGACGCACCGTGTGTCGTGCGATTCCATTCGTCCATCCCTGCCAGCACTGCATCCGGCTGGTGGATTGCAATCACCGGCCCTTCCGCGACCACGTTGAGCATCCCATCGGTGACGATCGTCGCGATCTCAATAATGTGGTCGGACACGGTGTCCAGTCCGGTCATCTCCAGATCGATCCAGACGAGGTTCTCGGCTTTACTCACGCGCGCTCTTGCTGTGGGTCGATTGTGGCCGATTCTAGCAAACGCTAAGCTCCCGTCCCCGCCTCAGCCCCCTGCACCGGGTCTGGCGCCCGTACGTCGTTCCCAGGCTACTCTCCCCACGGCAGCACCGATGCCCGCACACTGGCTCACGATCGCGTTCCTGCTGGCCCTCGCCCTGCATCTGGCACTCCAGTTCTGGCTTTCGCATCGACAGGTGTCTGCCGTGCAGGCTGCACGTGGCTCGGTTCCGGACGCCTTTGCGGATTCAGTCTCGCTGGCCGATCACCAGAAAGCGGCGGACTACACGGCGGCGCGGCAGCGGCTCGGTCGCCTGGAGACCGCCTACGACGCGGCCCTGGCCCTGGCGTTGACGCTGGGGGGCGGCATCGACACGCTCGGCAAATGGGCTGCGTCGCTCGCTTCCAGTCCAGGCATCCTGCAGGGCACCGCCCACGTGCTCCTGGTGCTGCTCGCGCTCGGCGTGGCTTCGTTGCCGTTCACACTTTACCGCACGTTCCAGCTCGAAACGCGATTCGGCTTCAACCGCACGACCGTCGCCACGTTCTACGCCGACCTGGTCAAGGGGCTGCTGCTGGGCGGCATCCTCGGGGGCGGCATCGTCGCAACCATCCTGTGGATCATGGCAGCCACCGGTCGCGCATGGTGGCTGGTCGCCTGGCTGGCGTGGATGGCCTTTTCCCTGGTGCTGCTTTGGGCCTGGCCGCGATGGATCGCGGGACTCTTCAACAAGTTTTCGCCGCTGCAGGACGCAGGCCTTCGCGCGCGCATCGATGCGCTCGTCGCGAGGTGCGGGTTCCGGGCCGGGGACGTCTACGTCATGGACGGATCGAAACGGTCCGCACACGGCAACGCGTATTTCACCGGACTTGGCCCGGAAAAGCGCATCGTCTTCTTCGACACCCTGCTGCAGACACTGACCCCCGGGCAGATCGAGGCGGTGCTCGCCCATGAACTGGCGCACTTCCGGCTGAAGCATATTCCCCAACGTCTCGTTCTGAGCGCCGTCCTGTCGCTCGCAGGTTTTGCGTTACTCGATTGGCTCGCGGAGCAGCCGTGGTTCTACCTCGCCCTCGGCGTCGAGCACGCGAGCCATGCGTCGGCTCTGTTGCTGTTCACGCTGGTCGTGCCAGCGTTCACTTGGGTGATGGCGCCGCTCGGTGCGGCCTGGTCCCGTCGCCACGAGTTCGAGGCGGATCGCTTTGCGGCGACTCACAGCGATGCCGTCGAACTCGCCCACGCCCTCGTCACCTTGTATCGCGACAACGCCAGCACGCTGACGCCCGACCGGCTGCACTCTGCTTTCCACGACTCGCATCCGCCGCCGGTCACTCGCATCGCTCGCCTGCTCGCCGGGCTCGGGGACGCGGACCGGAATTCCACCGCCCTCCGGGCCGATCGAAGTTCGGCGTGAGCCGTCGCCGGGACACCGCCGCGAGAAAACCCGCCGGTCGCCGGGCCGGCTCCCGACCGCAGCGGCCCGTTCGCATCGGCACGGTCGTGGAGTCGTATGGCCGACGAGTCATCGTCCAGACTAGCGAGCAACCGGTGGAGCGTCTCTCCTGCAAGGTCCGCGGCCGTCGGCTGGAGATCGTGGCCGGCGACGGCGTGGCCCTCGCGCAGGAATCCGATGCGGCCGACGGTGCGTGGCTCGTCGCGGACCGACTGCCACGCCGTAACGTGCTGCAGCGGACCGACAACCAGGGCAATGCAGAAGACCTGGCCGCCAATCTCGACCAGCTCGGCATCGTCGTGGCCCCGCGACCGCCCTGCGACCTGTTCATCGTCGACCGCTACCTCGCCGGTGCGGCGTACGCCGGCATCGAGCCGTTGCTGATCCTGAACAAGCTCGACCTGATCGGGGCCGAATTCACGGCGGCGGATTTCGCGTTCCTCGAGGCCTACGAGCGGATCGACGTGCCCGTCGTGAGGATCTCCGCGAAAAAAGGTATTCACCTGGACGAGCTCGTGGAGCGGCTCAGGAATCGCCGGACCTTGCTCGCGGGCCAGTCGGGGGTCGGCAAGTCGTCGCTGACCAACACGCTCTGCGGCGGCACGCCTCGGGCGACGTCCGAGCTGTCCGTGGGGACGGGCGCAGGGCGCCACACCACCGTCTCATCCGCGATCGTCCAGCTGCCCTGGGGCGAACTGGCGGATTCCCCGGGGGTGCGGGACTATGCCCCGCCGGCCGTCGAACCGCAGGCGGTCCAGACGGGATTCATCGAGATCGCAACGCGATCGGCCGCTTGCCGGTTCCAGGACTGTCTCCATCTGCGCGAGCCGCAGTGCGCGGTACAGGACGCCGCCGCCGCCGGCGAAATCGACCCGCGCCGCCTCGAGAGCTATCGGCACCTCCTGACCCTGTCCCGCCAGCTCGAGGAGAAACGGCGCGGCTGGCGCTCCTGACCCCTGCGCGGTGACCCGGCCCCGGGCACCCGGCCCCGGGCACCCGGGCACCCGGGCGGGTCTCGCTGGTATGATGTTGCGTTGCAACGGCCAAGACCTAGAGGAGTGGAGCGCGTGCGCAGAATTCTGGTCGGTATCAAGCGTGTCGTGGACTACAACGTCCGCGTCCGGGTCAAGCCGGACAACACGGGTGTGATCACGGAAGGCGTCAAGATGAGCATCAACCCCTTCGACGAGATCGCCCTCGAGGAGGCGCTCAGGACCAAGGAAAAAGGCCTGGCGGACGAGGTCGTGGCTCTCGGCATCGGACCCGCGGACGCCCAGCAGCAGCTCCGTACGGCGCTGGCGATGGGGGCCGATCGCGCGATCCTGGTCCAGACCGATGCGCCGCTCGCCCCGCTTTCGGTCGCACGCGTGTTCCAGAAGGTGGCCGAGGCGGAGCAGCCATTCCTGGTGCTGCTCGGCAAGCAGGCCATCGACGAGGACAACGGCCAGACGGCGCAGATGCTCGCCGCGCTGCTCGACCGCCCACAGGCCGTGTCCTGCTCCAAGCTGGTGATCGCCGATGGTCGCGCCACGGTGACGCGGGAGGTGGACTCCGGACTCGAAACACTGGAGATCGAGCTGCCGGCGGTGCTGTCCGTCGACCTGCGCCTGAACGAGCCCCGGTACGTGAAGCTTCCGGACATCATGAAGGCCAAGAAGAAACCGCTCGACATCAAGAGCCTCGCCGACCTCGGCGTGGCCGAAGCCGCGGCGTTCAAGACGGTCAAGGTGGAGCCGCCGCCGAGCCGCTCCAAGGGAATCATGGTGAAGGACGTCGGCGAGCTCGTCGGCGCGTTGAAGCAGAAGGGGTTGGTCTGATGAGCAGCAGGATCCTGGTCGTCGCCGAACATGACGGCTCGAAGTTGAACGCCAGCACGGCCAAGGCCGTCGCGTGCGCCACGAAGATTCCGGGGGCGGCCGTCGATGTCGCGGTGCTCGCGGCGAGCGGCGCGACCGTGGCCGCGCAGGCGGCGAAACTGGCCGGTGTGGCGAAGGTACTGCTCGTCGAGAATGCCGCGAACCAGGAGCCGCTGGCCGCGGTCTTCGCGCCGCAGCTCGCGAAGCTCGCCGCCGGCGGTTATACCCACGTCTTCGGCCCGTCGACCACGTTCGGCAAGGACTTGATGCCGCGCGTGGCAGCCTTGCTCGGCGTGAGTCAGGTGTCGGACGTCATGTCCGTCGAAGGCTCGCACACGTTCAAGCGCCCGATCTATGCCGGCAACGCGATCCTCACGGTGGAGGCGCCGGCAGGATCGCCGGTGGTGGCAACGGTGCGCGTGGCCTCGTTCGAGGCGGCGGCCGAGAGCGGCAACGCGCCCGTGGAATCCGTCGACCCGGGTGTCGCCCTGCCCTCGCACACGCGGTTCGTCTCGCGGTCCGCCGCCACGACCGGTCGTCCGGACCTGCAGTCGGCGACGCGCGTGGTTTCGGGCGGTCGTGCACTCGGCAGTGCCGACAACTTCAAGATCATCTATGCGCTGGCCGACAAGCTCGGCGCCGCGGTGGGCGCGTCGCGCGCGGCAGTCGACGCCGGTTATGTGCCGAACGACCTCCAGGTCGGGCAGACCGGCAAGATCATCGCCCCGGAACTCTATTTTGCGATCGGCATTTCCGGCGCGATCCAGCACATGACGGGCATCAAGGACGCACGCACGATCGTGGCGATCAACAAGGATGCCGAGGCTCCGATCTTCGAGAGCGCCGACATCGGGCTGGTCGGCGACCTGTTCACGATCGTGCCGGAGCTGGAGAAAGCCCTGGGTTGACCTCTTCACCCCTCTCCTGCACAGCGGGAGAGGGGTGCGGTGAGGGCGCTGAATCAGTCCATCGATCGCATCAGCACGTGCACGCTCAATGCGAGGATCGTGACCCACGTCCCGGCCGACCCGACGAAGCGCCCGAAGGACCGATCGCGCACCTGGCTGAGGCCGAACACGTGCAGCAGCCGCGAGGCGACGAAGACGACG
>CAVQQX010000099.1:0-13732 GCA_963714645.1 uncultured Gammaproteobacteria bacterium | reverse complement strand
CCCATCGAACGTGCCACGCACCTGCTCGACCAGTTCAAGCGCGAAAACCGCATCGAGATCGCGCGGATCACCAGCGGTCTCAAGCTGGTGCTGTGGGGTCTGTTCAAGAAGGTGGTGATCGCGGACCGCCTCGCCCTCTACGTGGACAACGTGTACGGCTCGCCCGAGATCCACACCGGCGCAACGCTGCTGCTCGCGACCTGGTTCTTCGCCTTCCAGATCTATTGCGACTTCAGCGGCTACTCCGACATCGCGATCGGCTCGGCGCGTATCCTGGGCTACGACCTGATGCAGAACTTCCGCCTGCCCTACCTGGCGCAGTCCATCACGGATTTCTGGAAACGCTGGCACATCTCGCTCAGCACCTGGTTCCGGGACTATGTGTACCTGCCGCTCGGCGGCAACCGGGTGTCCTACCCGCGCTGGTTGCGGAACATCTTCGCCGTCTTCCTGCTGAGCGGACTGTGGCACGGCGCGAACTGGACCTTCGTCGCCTGGGGCGCGCTGCACGGCTGCTACTACGTCCTCGAGTCGCTGCTGCGGCGCGGCCGCCGGCCGGGTGAATCGCTGCTCGATACGCCGGGCCTGCTGCCTGCGGCCCTGCGCGTCGTCGTCACCTTCCACCTCGTGCTGCTCGCCTGGGTATTTTTCCGCGCCGCCTCGGTCGAGCAGGCGCTGATGGTCCTCGGGCGCATCCTCACGGGCGCCGGCGACGCGCTCTACTGGGGTCCCTCGCAGCTCACGACGGTGCTCTCCATCGCGCTGATCGGCGTGCTGGCCGGCGTGCAGCTCATGCAGGCGCGCGGCTGGCTCACGCTGTACCTGTCGCCCGGCCGGCTGCCAGTGTTCCTGCGCTGGCCCGTCTACATGGGATTGATCCTCGCCATCGCCACGTTCGGATTGAGCAGCAATGCCTTCATCTACTTCCAGTTCTGAGGCGGCGACGACGACGGCTGCTTTTCCGCGGGTCGCGCAACGGCGCAGCGAGGGCGCTGCCCTGCGGCGATTCCTGCTGCGGCTCGCGCTGTTCGCACTGCTGCTGTTCGTCCTCGACCGCAGCGTCGCGGCGCTGCTGCTGCAGGGTCTCGAGCGCTATTACGGACTGGACGTTCCTGCGGAGGTGCTGTTGATCGGCCACTCCCACACCATGCTCGGGGTCGATCACCAGTTGCTGGGACGGGAGCTCGGCGCGTCCGTCGCCAAGTACGCGCGGCAGGGTGCGACCCTGGCGGAGCGGCGGATCATGATCCGCCAGTTTCTGGATCGCTGGCCGGGTGCGACGCGCGTCATCGTCTACGACGTGGAGGCCGCGCTGCTCAATCCCGCGGGCCTGAGCCGCAACTCCTATCGTCTGTTCCTGCCGTTCATCGACGAGCCCGTCGTGACACGCTACGTTCGCGACCAGAACCCGTCGCTGCTCGACCGCATGGTGAGGCGATACCTGCACGCCGCACGCTTCGACGAGGCGACCGTGGCGCTGGCCGTGCGCGGCCTGCTCGGCGACTGGCGCAGCTTCAAGAGCGGCGTCATCGACGCTGCGCGTCTGCGGCGCCTGACGGCGCCCGGAGTCTATCGGCCGATCGTCTTCGATCCGCGCCAGCTCGAGATCCTCGAGGCGACCATCCGCGAAGTGCGCGCTCGCGGCGTGACGATGGTGCTGGCCTTCTATCCGACCATCGACCAATACAATTCGATCGAGCCGGAGAAATTCTCCGAGGCCCGCGCGCTGTTCGCACGACTCGGCAGCGGCGACCCGGGCGTCGTCTACCTCGAGTACCTCGACGGCTACGCGGATCGCCACGATCTGTTCTACGACCCGATACACCTGAACCGCGACGGGCAGCTCCTGCTCACGCGAAGATTGGCGCAGGACCTCGGCCGCGAGGTCCGCACGTCCGCCCTGGCCGCGGGGCGCTGAGTCGTCCATGCAGGCGGCGATCGGCAATCAGCGACGGAACACGGCGATCCGCTGGCCGAGCTGCCTGGCGCTCATGGCTCTGGCAGTGACCTGGACCGTCCAGGCTGGCGACAGTCGACTGCTCGTCTCGTACCGGGACTACGCCATCCTCGAGAGCGAGCGGTTCCGGGATCTCGATTACGCAGGTGACTTCTCGGTCGAGGCCTGGTTCCACCTGCCCCGCGGCACCCTCGAGGGTCGCTACGGCGTGATGCTCGGCAAGGGGCGGCAATCCGCGCGCGAGGGCGGATGGTTCGCGGGATCCACCGCACACGATTATTTCGAGGGCCTCGGCCACGACGCCAGCTCCGGTGTCTACGCTCCGGCCGGCGCCGGGATCGCCCGCGCGACGAACGAGTACCCGGGGGTCATCGGCGACATCCACGTCGTGTCCGTCTGGAACAGGCGCGAAAGGACCTTGACCTCGTACGTGAACGGCGTGGCGAAGACCGCGCGGAGTCCCGGCTTCGACGTGTCGCGCCTGAAGAATTCGGCGCCCTTCCTGCTGAATGGCAATGCCTATTTCGCGCCGCCGCAAGACGAGTGGGGCGGCCGGTCCGGAGAGTACTATCTGGCCCGACTGTGGAACCGTGCGTTGTCGGCCAGCGAGGTCGGGGAACTCGACCGTCAGCGCCGGAGCAGCGGCCGCCATGCGCTTCCCGACGGCTTCAGCCGCGTTGCGCTGCTGTCGGAATGGCTGATGACGGAAACCTGCGACGCAAACGGGGCGCCGGGCACGACGCACCTGCGGGACTCCGCCGGGTCGAATCACCTGCGACTGACTGGCCGCGCGCGGCTCGAGCGTGCCCTGGGACGGTTGGCAGCGTCGTTTCCGGGTGAGAACGCGGAAGGGGTCGGGTCTTCGGTGGAGCTGCGGGCAACCGGTGGTCGCGGGAATTTCGAAGCGCCCGTCCTGCCGATCCATTATCGCTTTCAGGTCGCCGAATCTTCGACCTTCGACGGCGCAACCCTCAAGGACTCGGGCTGGATTGCCCATCGCCCGGAGTGGCAACCCGTCCTCAGACCAGGCACGACGTACTACTGGCGTGTCCGCGCCCGCGACTCCTCGCCGCAGGCGCGTGAGACTCCCTACACGGCTGCCCGCGCGTTTACGACACGTCAGGCACGTGACTGGTACGTCCGGCCGCGCGCGACACGGGGGACTTATGGCCGCGAGGACGGGACGAGTTACGAGAACGCGTTCAACGGCTTTCGTCCGTCGACGCTGTCCGCTCCCCCCACGACGCAGCACGAGCCCACCGGCGTTCGATGGGGAGCGGGCGGTGTGGAGACCGGTGACACGCTCTACGTCGCCGGCCGGCACTACGTGGATCGGCACGCGGACAGCGTAGCCGGCAATCTGGCTCGGGACGCCGCCCTGTACATCGGCGTCGACGGATATTCCGCGGATTACCCGGTCTCGATCCGCATGGACTCGGCGCGCGAGCGAGGCGAAGTCTGGAATTTCGGACGACGACCGGCGGCGTCGATCGTCTGGTCGAAACCGGATCGAAACGGTGTCTATCGGGGAGAGTTCCTCGGTCTCGAGCCGCAGGTGCCGGTCGCCACCGGTCTCGACGGTGCGCAGCCAACGCTCATGAGACGGGCACCGGCCAGGTCCTGGGTCGGCGGGCCCGGCCAGTGGTTCAAGGACGGCCGCCACGTGTACGTGAAGATGCCGGACGGCGGGGATCCCTACGATCGCCTCTGGGAGGCCGGCCGCGGCGCGGCGGTCGTCTTCCAACGACGCAGTTTCCTGCGGATCGAGGGCTGCAGTTTCGTCGGCGTCTCGTTCGAGGACTACCTCGGCGACCTGCCCTACGCACCCGCGCTCGAGCCGCGCTCGCATCACGTCGTCTTCGACCGATGCCGGTTCATTGCCGGTTCCGGCCACCTCGCCCAGATCACGATGCATCGGGGCAACGATCACTGGGCGGTGCGGAACTCGCTGCTCCATCACTATGCCAACGGCATCTACGCGCCGAACCGTCCGGATCCGGGTACGGCGGACTTCGTGACCGTCGAAGGCAACGACATCCGGCACATGGGCTCCGGCACCTACGGCTACCAGGGTGGCGATGCGCATGCGGTCGGGTTACAGAATGGCTCGGGCTGGGTCATACAGGACAACCGGACCGAGGACACCGGCACGGCGATCGAACTGTGGGCCGGCCTCACCGGAGACCCGTCGCACCACATGAGTGATCACCTGGTCCGCCGCAACAGCATTCGCGCGGCCCGCAGCAATCGGGCGACGCTGGGCACCGGAATTGCGATCTCGGGCGAGAACGGCGACTCGCTCGGTCAACGCAGGAATATTCGCATCCTCGACAACGTGATCCGGGACGTGGACGGATACGCCATTGCGTCGAACAACCCCGACCCGGTCGTGATCGCCGGCAACACACTGGCGGGTGACGGTCGGGGCGGCATCGCGCTCATGTCAGGCGACCGCGAGCCACAGGGCTCCATCGTCAGGAACCTCATCATCGGCGCCAATGGGGACTACTTGTTCATCAGCGGACGGCCGGGCGCGTGGCGCGGGCTCGACATCGACGAGAACTGCTACCTGTCCCCGGAGCGCAGTGGAAGTCTCTACGCTGCCGGGAAAGGCCGCCTGGGATTTGCGGAGTGGCGGCGCTCAACCGGCTTCGACCCGCATGGAGGCGAGTTCGCGTCGATGCCCGGCGATCGGACCGACGCCGAGGCAGCTGCGCCATTCGGCGTGCCGTGCGGAAGCCGGGGGACGCGCACGCCGTGATCGATTCGCACTCCATGCGGGCCGGGCAGCCGGCGCAGACAGCCGACACTGCCGGGCCGGGGTTCAGGGGCCTTGCGCTGCGCGGTGGTGCGACGGCCATGGCAGCTCAGACGGTCAAGCTCGCCCTCACGTTCATCTCGACCATGATCCTCGCGCGTCTTCTCACGCCCAGCGATTTTGGCGTGGTTGCGATGGTGGCGAGCATCACCGGTGCCTTGCACGTGCTGCTGGATGGCGGTCTGTCGGCGGCGACCATCCAGCACCAGGACTTGACCGATGCCCGCGTAAGCGCGCTGTTCTGGGTCAACGCGGGCATGGGCCTGGCACTCGGCGCGATCTGTGTCGGACTCGCACCGGTGATCGTCTGGCTGTATGACGATCCGCGGCTCTACGACGTCACACTCATATCGGCACTCGGTCTGCTCCTGAGCGGACTCGGCGTGCAGCACGCCGCGCTCCTGGCTCGTGACCTGCGGGTACGTGCGATCGCGGCGATCGACGTCGTGGCCATGCTGACGGGTGTCGTTGTGGCCATAGTGCTGACCGGCCTCGGTAGCGGATACCTCTCGATCGCGTGGATGCCCGTCGCCCAGGCCGCCGCCCGGCTGATCGGACTGCTGCTGGTGCTCCGATGGATGCCGGCCCTGTCGCTCGCAAGCGGTACGGTCCTGAAGGATCTCTCGTTCGGTGCGCGGGTGACCGGTACCGGCCTCATGGACTACTTTTCGCGCAGTCTCGACAACGTGTTCATCGGACGCGTCTGGGGAGAATCGGCGCTCGGGCTCTATTACCGGGCCTACAGCCTGTTGATGCTCCCGATACGGCAGATCCTGTCGCCGGTCTCGGCGGTCGCTTTCCCGACGCTCGCACGGCTGCAGTCGGACCCGGCGCGCTTTCGCAGGTATTACCTCGAGGCGCTGTTCCTGCTGACAGCCATTACGACACCCCTGTGCCTCGCCCTTGCCGTACTCGCTGCGGAGGTTGTGTACGTCGTGCTCGGGCCACAGTGGGGTGAGGTGGCACCGATCTTCCGAATCCTTTGCGTCGCGTCGGCGTTGCAGCCAATCACCGGCACGGGCTGGTGGCTGTACTCCGCCACGGGCCGCGGCCATGCGATGCTGCGCTGGGGCAGCGTGGGCTCGACCCTCTTCATCGTTTCTTTCCTGATCGGCCTGCCTTACGGCCCTGCAGGCGTCGCAACGGCCTACGCGACGGCCAACGTGCTCTGGTTCCTGCCGTGCATGAAGTTCGCGGTCGCGGGCACCGACGTAACTACGACGGACATCCTGAGAGTCGTGAGAATCCCATTGCTCGCGAGCCTCCCGGCCCTTGCCTGGATCGTCGCCGTGCGCAGCCTGCTCGGCGACGCGCTGCCCCTGGTTGCGTGGCTGCTGGCCGCCGCCACCGGAATGGTCGCGATCTACGGATCGTTGCTGGCGTTCGTGTTCGGAAAGAAGGACCTATTCCTGGCCATCGTCGCGCATCTCGTGGCGTCGAAGAGATGATCAACGCAGGTTCCACTCGCACGGGATAGCCGGCGCCCGACGACGACGCGTTTCAATCCGGAGGTTGCCGTTGAGCACGCTTCGTCGGCGCGCCAAGCATCGGCTGCATGCCGTGACGCGATCCGAAGTGTTCTGGACGGGTCGCGTCGCCGATTTGATTGAACTGGCCGTCGCTGATATTCCGTGGCCATGTGGTCGTCATCGCGACAGAGCTTCGTGCGATCTATGCGCGTCTCACGCGATTCGCTGGCGACCCGTCGTTCCCACCGCTGGAATGAGCTGCACCGGCCATCGACCGTCGTGCCTGCACGTAGGCCGCCTCCAGCCAGCGTGCCACCTGCGTTTCGGAATAGAGGTCTTCGGCTTTCGCCCGGCCCGCCGCGCCCAGCGTACGCAAGGCTTCCGGATCGTGCCAGAGTTCGTCGATCCGTGCGGCGAGGTCGGCTCCGTCGCCGGGCTCCGCCAGCCGCCCGGTCACGCGATCCTCGACGATCTCGGGGATCGCCCCGATGCGCGTGCCGATCACCGGTCTCGCGGCGGCCATTGCCTCGAGGATCACGTTTGGAAAGCCCTCGTACCACTTGCTCGGTACGACCACCAGGCGGCTGTCGCGGTAGAAGCGACGTAGGTCGTCGCCACCGAGCTGGCCGGCGAACTCGATGTTCGCAGGCGGTTCGCCGGCCAGCCTTGCCTCGGCACGTGTCGCGCCTGCAACCTTGAAGCGGATTGCCGGCAACCTGCGGGCGGCTTCGGCAAATTCGGCGGTGCCCTTCTCCGGGCTCCAGCGACCGCAGAAGGCGACATAGGACGCGCCGACGGTCGTGCCCTCTCCCTTGATATCCGCAGCGAGGGGCGCGACGTTGGGCAGGTACGCGAGGCGTTCCGCCGGGACACCTCGCGCGACGAACAGCCGGCGCTGGAATTCCGACAGCACGGCGAACACCGAAACGTTGTTGGTGAACAGGCCGAGCTGTCTGGCATAGGCATTGCGGATCGCGTAGGCCGCGCTCTTCAAGGCGTCCCCCGCGCACCGGTGTCGCAGTGCCTGCCACTCGTGCCCGCCGACACAGCGCTCGCAGACGGCACCGCCCGACAGATGCAGCCCGGTCGGGCAGAACAGGCGGTAGTTCGGACAACGCATCACGACGGGAATGCCCTGCTCGGTGCACGCGACGAGGATCGACGGCGAAAACAACGGATAGACGTTCTGCACCTGCACGAGGTCGATACGTTCACGATGCAGCACACGGCCCATCTCGCGCCGGGCGGCCGGGTTGTAAATGCCCGTGAACAATGCCGCCGCCTGGCGGGCTGGACGGCCGGCCAGCTCCGCGGACGATCGCCGCCACCACAGGACCTCGTGGTCGCCGTACGCGGTCGCGAGCCGCGCGAGCTGCTCGGCCGCCCGTTCCTCGCCGCTGAAACGGCCGTAGTCATTGTGTACGAACAGCACCCGCAAGCCCGCGTCTCCTCTGCAATGCGATGTGGCAGGCGTCGAGGATCGCCTGCGCGGCATGCGCGGGCGTGTGTCGACGAACGATGGCTTCGGACTCTCGGCCCATCTCCGGCAGGCGGTCGCGGTCCGCTCGCACGCGTCGCAGCGCATCGAGCGCGCTGGACTCATCGAGCGGGTCGTAACGCCATCCGTTGCGGCCCTCGATCACCAGTTCCGGGTAGCAACCGTTGTAGACCGAACACATGACCGGCAGTCCGGTGGACATTCCCTCCGGCACGACGAGGCTCCAGTTGTCCTCCAGCGTCGGGCTGAGGAGTACGTCCGCGGCCGCGTAGTAGTCGGCGATACGCGAGTAATCGATCGGCCCCGTGAACACGACGTCCTGCAAACCGGCGCGCCTCACGAATTCGTTCAATGCCGGGCCTTCGGGACCGTCGCCCGTCAACACCAGTCGCCAGGCTCGCCGGTCTTCGCCCGGGAAGCGACTCCAGACGCGAAGCAACTCGTGCAGGCCCTTGCGGGGAATCAGTCGGCCAACGACCAGCAGCACGAGGTCCGGGTCGCGCCATTCACGCCGCAGGACCGCACGGCTCGTCGACCGCGCGATGGCCGCCTTCTCCGGCAACTGATGGACGTCCGCGGCCATGTGGCCTTCGGTCATCCGATCCGCCGGGATACCCAGATTGTCGGCGACGTACCGGGCGCACAATTGACCGCTGCAGGAAACAGCATCCGTCCAGCAGGCCACGGCGCGGCGGTACAGGCGCCTGACGAGCTGGGAGTTCCTTTCGGTGTGCGCCGTGCGTTCGTAACAGACGACCAGCGGCGTCCTGCTCACGAGACGTTCGACGAAGGCATACACGGTCCACTGGAAGAAACCGTCGCACACCAGGACGTCCGGCTGCGAATCCCGAATCGCCTGCAGCAGCCCTGGCTGGTAGACGAACCGGAACGTCGTGTTGGCAAAGTCGGCGAACTCCCTGGGGCCGATCCGTCTTTCGCCCTTCAGTGCAAGCGCGCGCGAGCCGAGACAGGTTTGCAGTCGGCGGGTGACTCTTTGAGGCACGACTTCGTCGCAGTAGACGACCGTCAGCTGCCCGTCGGTCGCCATGGACAACTGCTCGAGGACCGGCACTCGATAATCCAGGAACGAACGAGTGACATAGGTGACGCGCATCGTCGGTTCAACCACCGGAGTAGGGCCGCCGCGCCCTGGCAGGGCCGCGACTCCAGACGAAATAGACGAGGTAGGCGATCAGGGCCGTCGATACGAGGTTCGACTCTTCCCATATTTCCAGGAACAGCGGCATGGAGTTGCTGTTGACCAGCGCCGTCACCAGTGCGGCGGCGCCACCCACGGCCCCGGGGCGGGCATCCCGAACGCCCTTCAGCGCCTGCCGGCAGAGGCGCCACACGAAGGCGGCAGCCAGTGCTCCTCCGGCAACTCCGACGCCGAGTACGGCCGCAATGAATGAATTGTGGGAATTGAATCGCACGGAACCCCCGTGCTCGAAGCTCAGTACACCGAAGCCGGTACCGAGGATCGGGTGGTGGCGCATGCTCTCCCAGTACAGTTCCCAGAGTCGCGTTCGTCCACCAAGGCTCTCGACGGCCACCTCGTCCTTGCCGGGAAACATCCAGCTGAGCATGCCGAAGACACTGCCCTCGCGTGCGATGAGCAGTCCAACCGCAATCAAGAGCACGACGCTCAGGAAGACCAGGAAGCCGAATCGGCGCTGGATTATTGCCGCGATGAGCAGGCCCACCGCCACCGACACATTGCTGGCGGAGCTCGTGCCCACCACGACCACCGTGAGGCTCAGCAGTATCGTGATGCCCAGCAACCTGCGCCGCTCGCCGTCGGCTGAACGATGTTCTCCGAAACCGTAAACGAGGCACATGGCTGCAACGGCGGTGTAGGTGTTGGTGTGCCAGGAGTGCAGCGTCCCCATCCCGGTGATGCCGAACAGCCGGACGTTCTGGCCCATCGACAGCAGCACGGTGATCAGCGCAAGCAACAGCAGGGTGCGTTCGGCGCTGCGCTGGTCTCTGGCCATCATCATGGCGGAACCTGCGCTCGCCACCAGGATCAGCGCCTCGGTGGCCCGATACAGGCTGTACAACGGCAGCGGCGACCAGAGCGAACTGACCGCGCACACGACGTAATAGAGCAGCAGCCACTGGATGGGGCTGCGATGATTGGCGAAAAGCTCGCCGAGCCGGCCCGATGCCAGCAGTGCCAGGGCAGACGCTGCGACAAAGCCAATCTGCACGCCCGCCGCCACGTCGACCGTGGCGAATGTATTCGCAGCGCGCTGGCGTACGAAGATCGTGTTGCGAGCTGACCACGCGAGCAGCAGGAGCCACTGCAACGAGGCAGTGACGGGCCGCCTTCTGGCACGCGGCCCTGCCGGAGCAGGGCTGACGTCCGCCGCTGACGAGCGCCGCGCCGACCTCGAGGGCGTGGCGTGCCGGCCGGTCCCGGCGGCCGCGAGTTCGCGCCCCGTCCTGATCATTTGCCGGTCGTCGCCTGCGGCGCGCGTGAGGGGGAGCCGCCGTTGCGCGCCGCGGCACGACCGGCAGCACCCAGTCGCAACCGGAGCGACTTCACGTCCTCCCAGAAGCCGATCGTCGCCGTCGCGACGGTCCAGCCCAGGTCGCCAAAGTACAGGCCAGAGCGCAACAGTGAACGGACACGACTTGGCGGCATCTCGCGCAAGTGCTGCACTGCGATCCGTCGTGCGCCGATGCTGTCGCCGGCAAGGATTCGCGCATACGTGTACGAAGCCGCAACACGACCGCGGACACGCGCGAACACGCGCTGGTCGGAAGCTCGCAACCTGGAGACGATCCGGCGTTCCCACACCTCGATCTCGGTGCAGTGCCGGCCCCGCTCACGGTACTTCTGGCGCCAGTTGAGCGCGCCGCTTGCCGTCGGATTGCCGACCCACAGCGCTTCGCCGATGAACCCCCATGGTCCCTGTGTACCGAGATATCCCCACAGCTCGAGATCCTCGGCGGATCGCAGGTCTTCGCGAAATCCGCCGGCCGCCTGCACGACCGGGCGCCGGAACAGTGAGGAACCCGTGCGGACGTGATCGTAGCTTGCCCACGTCTCCAGGAAATCCGGCAGCAGGACGCCGTCACGATCGCCGTATCGAGCCTGCAGTTCGGCGGTCCCGAGGGTGAGCCTGCCGTGTGCATCCCGGACCTGCAGACCCGTGCTGACGGCGATCGCCGCCGGGTGACGATCCATGAACGCGACCGTCCTGCGCACGAAGTCCGGCAGCCAGTAGTCATCGGCATCGAGAAATGCCACGAACGGCTGCGTTGCAGCTTCGAGACCCCGGTTCCTGGCGGCGGCCGGTCCGGCATTCGCCTGCGCCAGGCAGCGAACGGACAGGCGCGAGTAGTCTCGTACGATGTCGTATGTGCGGTCCGTCGACCCGTCGTCGACGACGATGACCTCCCGGGCCGGCAAGGTCTGCCCGAGTACGCTGTCCAGGCAGGTGCGAATGCAGCCGGCGACGTTGTACGCCGGGATCACGACGCTGACGGGCGCGGGCGACATCGCTCAGCCCGGCCTGGCGACCGCGCGCAGCTGCCGTCTGCGGAGCACGTGCGCGAGTCCCCGATTCGCCACCCGCTGCGCCAGCGTGTCGCCGAGAAAGAAGAGCTTCGGGCTCCAGGCCGTCGTCAGAATCTCCAGCTGCAGGGGCCGGAACCCCGCCTCGTCCAGCAGATTGCCGAACAGCAGCGGCGTCCATGTGTAAAAGTGCCGGTCGTAGTCATCGGGCCGCCAGGTCCGGTTGCGCGCCTCGCGGTGGTCCTCGATCGGCACGACGGCGATCAGCTTGCCGTCCGCAAGCAGATGCTGTCGCAATTCCCGCAGCGTCGCCAGCACGTTCGGAATGTGCTCGAGCACGTGATTGGTGATGATCCGGTCGAGACGCAGGTCACCCGGGAGCTCCGCGAGCGACGCGTACACCTGCAGCCCTGTCTCCCTCGCGAGTCGTCGGGAGTGTTCATTGACCTCGAGTCCGCAGATCGACTCGACCCGCGGCTGGAGCGCCCGCGCCAGCGATCCATTGGCGCAGCCAAAGTCCAGCACGTGGTTCTCGGACGACAGGAACGGCTCGTAGAGGCGGGCCTGCAGCCGGTAACCGAGGTGGTCGAGTCTGTCCTGCCGTCCCACGACGTAGCGGCGGCCTCGCTCGCCGCGGTAGTGATCCGATACCAGATCGTCCATCTCACTGCTCCCGCATGACGTACTGAAGCTTGCCGCGCTCGGCCCGGATCTCCGGGACCGGCGTGACGTCCAGCGGTACCTTGCCGGAGATCCTGCGCCCGAGGTCGTGCCGAACGGCATCCAGCACCCGGCGACGGCCGACGTCGGCAACGTCCCCCCGGAACAGCACCCTGACCTCGATGGAGCCGCCGGCACGCTGAACGACCTGGAACCGGCTGACCTCCGTCGTGTGATCGTCAAAGATCGTCGTGAGGTACTCGCCGGCCAGCACCGTGCCGTCGGGCAACGCGATCCGATCGGAGATCCGGCCCCTGATCTTGTCGATCAGCGGCAGACCCCTGCCGCAGCGGCATGGGCCCGGCAGCGAACGTCCGATATCGCCATTGGCGTACCGGATCAGTGGGAAGGACGTCTCGTCGAGGCTGGTGATGACGACGCGTCCGTACTCGCCCTCCGGCACCGGCACTCCGGCGTCGTCCACGAACTCGATCCACACGCGGTCGGCGAACACGTGCAGACCCTGCTTGTGCGGGCACTCCGCTGCAATGAAATACAACTCGCTGCACCCGTACTGGTCGCAGACCGGCGCGTCGAAAGCCTGTTCGATCTTGGCCTCCTGGACCCTGGTCAGCGGCGCCGCGGTCGACCACACGACGCGCGGTCGGGGCAGCGTCTGTCCGCGCTGCAGCAGTGCATCGGCGACGGTGTCCAATGCGCCCGCATAACCGTGTATCAGCGCGGGTCGGTGGCGCACGATCGCGGCGATGAAGAATTCGATCTCTTTGGCGTCGAGCTGCGTTGCGTCGACCTCGATGACCCGCTGGGGCCAGGAGACGAGTCGCGTGACGATCCGTTCCGCACGGCTGCGGGGCACCCTGCGATAGAGTGTCGCCAGGTCGGCGGACGTCGGCAGGCCCCACCACGAGAGCATCTGCCACTTCGGAATCTCGCGTATCGCTTCCCGCGTGTGACCGATGCGCATCGGCGTGCCGCTGCTACCGCCGGTCGTGACGATGCGGCTCGATCTGCGGGCGCGCTCCCCTGCGAACAGGCGATCGAAGTTCGCCACGACCTCGTCGCGACCCAGCACCGGAACCGCTGCGTACCGCCCGGGTGAGCAGATCTCCTCCGGCCGGAGTCCGGCCCGGTCGAGCCGTTCCCTGTAGTACGGCACCTGCTCGTAGGCGTGTGCCAGCAGCCGCTCGACTTTACTCCAGGCCGTGGCCGCAATCGTCCCGGCGGGCCGCCGCTCGTTCTCGAGGGCCGCGACGAACCCGGCACCGGCACCTGGCTTGAACAGGTCGTAACGCGCGAGGTGCAGGCGGCTTCTTGTATCCATGGTATTTCCGCCGGCGGCTCACGGATCATGCATGGTGGTCACCCGTTGTTACATCCAGATGACGTCGGCGGACATGCGTCCTTTGACCGATCGACATTGCGCCGTCATCGGACGTTCACACGCTGCCGATGGCGTCAAGAGGCAAGGGAGCCCGAGAAGCACAAGGCCACGGGAGATGCAGCGGATGTCTTGCGACGCGCGGCGCCTGTTTTTTCATAGAACTGCTGAATCAGGTTTTGTGAAGCGGTGGTCATGAGGCTATAATTATAACAGTCCTATATAAATAAGGCATTTGCATGACACAGGTCTTTGGGCCGATTCCTACTTTGGTAACGGTCTCCCCCAATTTTATAACACCCGATAATTTACTGGGTACGATTACTAACGGCAGTCTTGTTGTTGAAAACGGTAAAATAATTTGGGTTGGACCGGTATCAGAATTACCCGGTAATTACCTGTCCATCG
>CAVQQX010000098.1:0-12392 GCA_963714645.1 uncultured Gammaproteobacteria bacterium | reverse complement strand
CCACATGACGATCGGCGAGAACATCGAGTTCGCGCTGCGGGTCCGCAAGGTCCGCAGCGCCGAGAGGCGTGCCCGCCGCAAGGAGCTGCTCAAGCTCGTCGCGCTCGAGGGCATGGACGAGCGACTGCCGGCACAGCTCTCCGGCGGCCAGCAGCAACGCGTCGCCGTGGCGCGCGCGCTGGCGCACCGGCCCGAAGTGCTGCTGATGGACGAGCCGTTCGGCGCACTCGACGCCAAGATCCGCGAGGAGTTGCGCCGCACGATCCGCGAGATCCAGCGCGAGCTGAAGATCACGACCATCCTCGTGACGCACGACCAGGAGGAAGCGTTCGCGCTCGCCGACCGCATCGGCGTGATGCACCAGGGCCGCCTGCTCGAGTGCGGCCGGCCGGACGACCTGTACACGCGGCCCGCAACGCGCTTCGTCTCGACGTTCCTCGGCGCCGCAAACCTGCTGCTCGGTTATCGCACGCCCCGCGGCGTGCGCTTCCGGCGGGGCGATTCCGAACCGGCACGCGAAGTGGTCGCAGTGCTGCGGCCCGAGGAGGTGGAGCTCTGTGCGGCGGAACCGCAGGTACGCTCGAACTTCGTCGGCCACGGGCGGGTCGAGGAAGTGCTGTTCGCAGGTGCGGTGGAGCGCCTGCGCGTGCGCATGGCCGCCGACGGTCCCGTGCCGGTCGCGCCCGGGCGCGTCGGCACCGCCGACCTGGGCTCGCTGCTCGAGGTGTCGCGCACGTTGCCCGAGCAGCGCAGTTTCCCGGTGACGCCCGGCCTGCGGATCGCCGTGGGCGCCCGGCGCATCCACGTGCTGCCGACGCCGATCTCGAGCTTCACCGCCGTTGCAGCGACGGCGGAGACGGCGCAGGCGTTGGCGGATTCCCCGCTGCTCGCGACCTTGGGCGCGCGCATGCAGACGCGCGTGTCCGTGCAGGTCGGCGGCGGCGAGCGCGCGCCGGCCGGCATGCCGGTCGTCGCCACCGGGCCGGGCAGCGCCGAGGCCGCACGCTGGCAGCTGCAGCAGGGCGCGGTGCAGCTGCTGTGCGTGCCACCCGTGGCTCCACTCCCGCAGCACGTCGTGATCCACACGCTCGATCCGGCCGCGCGACGCGCGACGCTCGCGGTCGCTGCGAGCCTGCTGCGCCACGTCGCCGCCGAGGCCGTCTACCTGGTGATCCATCCGCGCATCACGCTCGAGGCAGAGCGTGCGGCGCACATGCGCGACCTGCTCGACGCCCGCTCGACCGCCCTGAGCGAGCACGGCCTCGACATGCGCACTGAGATGCGTCCCGGCGACGTCGCCGACGAACTGCAGGGAGAACTCGGCTCGTACGGGAACAGCATGCTCGTGCTCGGCACGTCCAACCCGGACTCGCTGCGGTGGGACTGGCTCGCGCGCGTGCTCGAGGGCGAGACGCCCCACGCGGTGCTGATCGTGAACGCGGCCCGCGGCGAGCCGGAGTCCTGAGCGGTGGCCGCCTCGTGGTTTCGCCAGCCGAGCATCCTGCCGGGCTTCGGGCTCACGCTGGGCTTCACCACGTTCTTCCTGAGCGCGCTGGTGCTGCTGCCGCTCGCCGCGCTCGTCTTGAAGACGACCACGATGACCTGGTCGGACTTCATCTCGACCGTGCTCGATCCGCGTGCCGTCGCGTCGTACCGGTTGAGTTTCGGGGCGGCGTTGCTCGCCGCCGTCATCAACGCACTGTTCGGTTTCATCGTGGCGTGGTCGCTGGTGCGCTACGAGTTTCCGGGCCGTCGCTTCGTCGATGCGCTGATCGACCTGCCGTTCGCGCTGCCGACGGCGGTGTCGGGCATCGCGCTCGCGACGGTGTTCTCTACGAACGGCTGGCTCGGCGTGAAGCTGCAGGAATGGTTCGGCCTTCAGGTGGCCTACACCTGGATCGGCGTGGTGGTGGCGCTCACGCTGATCGGCCTGCCGTTCGTCGTGCGCTCGGTGCAGCCGGCGCTGATCGAGGTCCAGCGCGACCTCGAGGAGGCGGCCGAAACGCTCGGCGCGGGCCCCTTCTACGTCTTCCGCCGCATCGTGCTGCCGGCAGTGCTGCCGGCGCTGGTCACCGGCTTCACGATGGCGTTTGCGCGCGGCGTCGGCGAGTACGGCTCGGTCGTGTTCATTTCGGGCAACCTGCCGTTCAAGACCGAGATCACGCCGCTGCTGATCGTGATCAAGCTCGAGCAGTTCGACTACAACGGTGCCGCCGCGCTCGGGTTCTCGATGCTGCTGGTCTCGTTCCTGCTCCTGCTCACGATCAACCTCGCGCAGACCTGGAGCCGGCGCCGACACGTCGGGATGGGCAACTGAGATGGCCGGCGCCGCACCGCGGTTCGAGCAGCGAGGCCACGTCCCCGCGACCGTGCGCGCGGGCCGCGCCGCGCTGATCGCCATCACGATCGCGTTCCTCGCGCTGCTGCTGCTGGCCCCGCTCGGCGCCGTGCTGGTCCAGGCCTTTGCCCAGGGGGTGCGCGGGTACCTCGAGTCGTTCGACAATTCCGATACGCTCGCGGCGGTGCGGCTGACGCTGCTCACCGCGGCGATCGCCGTGCCGCTCAACACGCTGTTCGGCATCGCGGCGGCCTGGGCGATCGCGAAGTTCGAATTCCGCGGCAAGAGCCTGCTGGTGACGCTGATCGACCTGCCGTTCGCGATCTCGCCGGTGATCGCGGGCCTGGTCTTCGTGATGCTGTTCGGTGCCCACGGCTGGTGGGGCCAGTGGCTGCAGGACCACGACATCCAGGTGATCTTCGCGGTGCCGGGAATCGTGCTCGCGACGGCGTTCGTGACGTTCCCGTACGTCGCGCGGGAACTCATCCCGCTGATGCAGCAGCAGGGCAGCGAGGAGGAGGAGGCCGCCATCACGCTCGGCGCGGGGCCGTGGATGACGTTCCTGCGCGTGACGCTGCCCAAGATCCGCTGGGGCCTGCTCTACGGCGTGATCCTCTGCAACGCGCGCGCGATGGGCGAGTTCGGCGCGGTCTCGGTCGTGTCCGGCCACATCCGCGGCCTCACGACCACGATGCCGCTGCAGGTCGAAATCCTCTACAACGAATACCTTTTCGTGGCAGCCTTTGCCGTGGCGTCAGTGCTCGCGATGCTCGCGATCGTGACGCTCGTGATCAAGACCTTCGTCGAATGGCGCGCCGACCGGCGCACCGGCTGAGCGGGCGAGCGAAGCACCGAACACCATGGACAGTAATCGGGCGATGCTGCGCGAATGGATGTCGAGCCTGCGCCGTCTGCTGACGGGCCCGGCGACGCTCGAGCGCACGCTGGTGCTGACGCTCGGCGGCCTCGTGCTCGCCTCGATCCTCGTGCTGGCATTGAGCGCAGTGGGGCTGCTGCGCAGGCAGGCCGAACAGCAGGCGCTCGCACGCGTCCAGCTGGGGGGCGTCGCGGCGCGCGAGGAGATCCGCCGGCTCGGCGAGGACACGCTCACGGCGACACGCTCGCTCGCCTCGCGCCAGGCGCTGGCGCGCCTGATCCGCGCCGGCAACCGTGCGCAGCTCGAGCTGTTCCTGCGACGCAACTGCGGCCTCGTGAACCTGGCGGCCTGCGCGGTCGTCGTCGGCCCCAACGTGCTCGGCAGCTCGCGTGATGGCATCACCTGGCTCGATACCGTCGAGGCCGCGAGCGACCAGGGCGAGCGTTTCATGCTGGCCCCCGCCTGGCAGCCGGACGGGCTGCTCGGTGCGGTGGCGCCCGTGCCGAACTACGTCGAGACCCGCGTCGTCGGCATGCGTTACTTCGACGCCGCGCTTGCGCGCGTGCTCAGCGAGCAGAGCGGCATGCCGGTCCGGCTGGTGCGCATGTCGAACTGGCTCGACAACGTCGAGCCCGACTTCAAGGAACTCCACACGACGGCGCTCGCGCGCGCCGAGGTCGTTGCCCGCCGCGTGCAGGCCCGCGACCTGTTCGCGTCGAGCACGCCGATCTTCGCTTCGACCGGGGAGGGCATCGCCCTGGTGGAAGCGCGCTTGCCGGCTTCGCAGAGCGACGCCGTCGTCGCCGGGTTCGTGCGCCGGCTCGGCTGGATCGCCTTCCTGCTGAGCCTCGGTGCCGTCGCGGCGGCGCTCGTGCTCGCACGGCGCATCGTGCAGCCGCTCGAGGCGCTCGCGGCGACCGCCACGCGGCTCGGCCGCGGCGACTTCTCGGCGTCCATTCCCGTGGCGGTGGGAGGTCCTGAGGTCGTGGCACTTGCCCGCACGCTCGAGGACATGCGTCGCAACCTCGTCGAACTCACGGCGACCCTGCGCCGCCGCGAAGCGGACGCGCAGGCGATGCTGCGCGGGATCGTCGAGGGGGTCTACGCAGTCGACGCCAATCGCCAGGTGCGCTACATGAACCCGCAGGCGGAGCGGATGCTGGGGCTCGAACCGGGGGCCGGGGTCGGGCGCTTCTGCGGCGACGTCCTGCGTCCTGACGTCAACGAACGCGGCGAGCGACCCTGCGAGTTCGCGTGCCCGATCGTCGCGGCGCGTGAGCGCGGGCAGGGCCAGGCGACCGAGTTCCTCCTGCGCGCCGACGGCGCGCGCCGGACGGTCGTGCTGACCAGCGCGGGCCCGGTCGACGGGCTGCAGGTCCAGGTGATGCGGGACGAGACCGACCTCGAGGCGGCGCGTCGCGCGCGCGACTCGATCCTCGCCAACATCTCGCACGAGTTCCGCACGCCGCTCGCGGCGCAGCTCGCCTCGATCGAGCTGTTGCAGGAAAACCTGCATGAACTGCCGCCGGAACAGCTCGAGGAACTCGTCGTCTCGCTGCGCCGGGGCTCGCTCAGGCTCACGCGGCTGATCGACAACCTGCTCGAGAGCGTGCGCATCGAGTCCGGGCAGCTTTCGATCCGCGAGCAGGACATCGCCCTCGGTGACGTGATCAACGATGCGGTGGAGCTCGTCGCTAGCCTGTTCACGCAGCGCGGCCAGCGCCTGGAAGTGCGGGTGGCCGAAGACCTGCCGCCGCTCGTCGGCGATGCCGCGCGGCTGGTGCAGGTGTTCGTCAACCTGCTCGCCAACGCCAACAAGTTCGCGCCGGACGACACGCTCGTGCGCGTGACCGCGCGCCACGATGGCCCCGAGCTCGTCGTGACCGTCGACGACGCCGGGCCGGGGGTGCTCGAAAACGAGCGCGGCTCGATTTTCGAGCGCTTCTATCGCGCGGCAGAGCAGGAGCCGGTGCCCCGTGGCCTCGGGCTCGGGCTCTGGATCGTGAAGTCGATCGTCGAGCGGCACGGCGGTCGCGTCGTCGCGACCCGCAGCGAGGACGGGCTCAACCGATTCGTGGTGGGATTGCCGCTGACGAGACCACAGGCCTCGCCCGCATGAAGATCCTGGCCGTCGACGACGATCCGGACCTGCTCGCACTGGTGGGCTTCGCGCTGACGCAGGCCGGCTTCGTCGTGGTCCGCGGCGTGGACGTGACGTCCGCCATGCGGAAGTTCAACGCCGAATCTCCCGACCTCGCGATCCTCGACATCAACCTCCCGGGCGGCAGCGGTTTCGACATCTGCGAGGCGATCCGGCGCCAGTCCCGGATCCCGATCATGATGTTGACCGCGCGCGGCGAGGAGGAAGACCTCGTGCGCGCGCTCGACCTCGGCGCCGACGATTACCTCACCAAGCCCTTCAGCCCGCGGACCCTGCTCGCTCGCGTGCGCGCGCTGCTCCGCCGCGCGGGACTGGAGACGGGCGGCGCGATGACGGCGGGCGCGCTGCACCTCGACCTCGAGGCGCACGTGCTGCGCGTGCGCGACGGCGCGCCGGTCAAGCTGACCAAGCTCGAGACCCGCCTGCTGCAGATCCTGATCGCGAATTCCGGCAACGTCGTCGGCACCGAGCGGCTGCTCACGCACGTCTGGGGCCACCGCGGCAGCGGCGACCGCCAGCTGCTCAAGCAGCTCGTGCATCGCCTGCGGCAGAAGATCGAGCAGGATCCCGCCGCGCCCCAGCTGCTCAAGACCGAGGCCGGTGCGGGATACCGGCTGGAGGAAGCGAATAGTGAGTAGTGAATGGCGAATGTACCAGAGGTGCAGCAGGCGCTGGTCTCGCGTCACTGACCTCGCGGCCACATTCGCCAGCCACTTCCTACTGATATCCCCGCGCCTGCAGCCGGAAAAGCCCGGCATAGTGGCCGTCGAGCTGCATGAGCTGCTGGTGGCTGCCGCGCTCGAGCACGTGGCCGCCGTCGATGACGAGAATCTGGTCGGCCATGCGCACCGTCGAGAAGCGGTGTGAGATCAGGATCACCATGCGCTCGCGCGCGAGCGCCTGGAACTGCTCGAAGACCTGCGCCTCGGCACGTGCATCCATTGCAGCCGTCGGCTCGTCGAGCACGAGCACGTCCGCGCCTTCGCGCATGAATGCCCGTGACAGCGCGATCTTCTGCCACTGGCCGCCCGACAGCTCGCGCCCGTTCTTGAACCACTTGCCGAGCTGAGTCTCGTATCCCTCCGGCAGTTCCGCGATGAACGGCGCCGCCATGCCGAGGTCAGCCGCGTGCCGCCAGCGGGATTCGTCCTCGAAGTGCGCGACGTCGCCCGCGCCGATGTTCTCGCCGACCCTGAGCTGGTAGCGCGCGAAGTCCTGGAAGATCACGCCGATGCGCCGGCGCAGCGTGCCGGGGTCCCAGCCCGCGAGGTCGAGCCCGTCGAGCAGGATGCGACCGCGCTGCGGCACGTAGAGTCGCGTGAGCAGCTTGATCAGCGTGGTCTTGCCGGAGCCGTTCTCGCCGACGAGCGCGAGGCTCTCGCCCGGGCGCAGCTCGAACGTCACGTCGTCGACGGCGGGGGAGGTGGCGCCGGGATAGGTGAAACCGACGGCCTCGAAGCGCAGGCCGTCGCCCGGCCGGGGACCGGCGACCGCCGTGCCTCCTTCGCTCGCGACCGGCGTGTCGAGGTACTCGTAGAGCGTGGAGAGGTAGAGATTGTCCTCGTACATGCCGCCGATCGCGGTCAGGCTCGCCGACACGGCCGCCTGGCCCTGCCTGAACAGGAGCACGTACATCGTCATCTGGCCGAGCGTGATGTGGCCGTGCACCGCGCTCACCGCCACCCACGCGTAGGCGCCGTAGAACGCCGCCGTGCTGACGAGCCCGAGGAAGAAGCCCCAGGTGTCGCGCCGGATCGTGAGCGCACGGTCCTCGCGGAACACCTTGCGGAAGATCGCGCGGTAGCGCTCGAGCAGCCGCGGCCCGAGCTCGAACAACTTCACCTCCTTGGCGTGGTCCTCGCGGGCGAGCACCGTTTCGAGGTAGAACTGCATGCGCGTCTCGGGTGAGCGCCAGCGGAACAGCCGGAACGCGTCGCCGGAAAACTTCGCTTCGGCCACGAACGACGGCAGGCCCGCGAGCAGCAGCACGGCCACCGCCCACGGTGAGAACTGGGCGAGCAGCGTGCCGAATGAGAGCAGCGCGATGCCGTTCTGCACCAGGCCGAAGCTGCTCATCACGAGCGCGAGCGGCCGGCTCGACGCCTCGCGCCGGGCGCGCATGAGCTTGTCGTAGAACTCGGAATCCTCGAAGTGCTGCAGGTCGAGCGTGAGGGCCTTGTGCAGGATCATCTCGTTGACGCGCTGCCCCAGCTGCGCCCGCAGCAGTGACTGACAGGTGGACAGCCCGCGTTGGGCCGCCGCGAGTGCGGCGACGAGCAGCCCCTCGAGCGCCACGAAGGCCAGCACGTCCGACAGGTGCGCCGCCTCGCCGCCGGCGGATCTCCGGGCGGCCAGCGCAGCGACCACGGCGTCCACGATCTGCGCGCCGACCCAGGCGATGCCTGCGGGCAGCACGCCGGCGACGAGCGTGAGCAGCGCGAGCGCGAGCGTGAGCCGGCGGCTCGTGGACCAGACCAGGTCGAGCGCGTGACGCGTGTAGCGGAAGACGTCGCCGAGCCCGCGGAGCCCGGCGAACCCGGCCGCAGGCGGCGGCGTGGAGGAGCGGTTCAGTCTGCGGCCGGCGACCATGCCGCCGCAGCTTGCCACAGGCGCCGCACGACGAGTCGCTGGCGAGCCGCCGTGCGACGCCCGGGTACTACGGCGTCAGCGCGCGTAGATCTTGTCGAACACGCCGCCGTCGGCGAAGTGGGTCGACTGCGCCTTGGTCCAGCCGCCGAAGTCCGCGATCGAGACGAGGTTGACCTGCGGGAACACGTTCGCGTACTTCGCAGCCACTTCCGGGTCGCGCGGACGGTAGTAGTGCTTCGCCACGATTTCCTGGCCCGGCTTCGAGTAGAGGTACTCGAGGTACGCACGCGCCACGGCCGTGGTGCCGCGCCGGATCGCGACCTTGTCGACGACCGCGACGGGCGGCTCGGCCAGGATGCTGAGCGACGGCACCACGACCTCGAGCCTGCCCTCGCCGAGCTCCTTGGTCGCGAGGAACGCCTCGTTTTCCCACGAGATCAGCACGTCGCCGATGCCGCGTTGCGCGAACGTCGTGAGCGAGCCGCGGGCGCCCGTGTCCAGCACCGGCACGTTCTTGAAGAGCTTGCCGATGTACTGCTCGGCCGTGGCGGCACTGCCACCCGGCTGCTTGAGCGCCCAGGCCCAGGCCGCGAGGTAGTTCCAGCGCGCCCCGCCCGAGGTCTTCGGGTTCGGCGTGATCACCGAGATGCCGGGACGCACCAGGTCGCCCCAGTCCTTGATCTTCTTCGGATTGCCCTTGCGGACGAGGAAGACGATCGTGGAGGTGTACGGCGAGCTGTTGTGCGGCAGCCGCGACTGCCAGTTCGATGGCAGCAACTTTCCCTGCGTCGCGAGCGCGTCGATGTCGGACGCGAGCGCCAGCGTCACGACGTCGGCCGGCAGGCCGTCGATCACCGTACGGGCCTGCTTGCCCGAGCCGCCGTGCGACTGGCGGATAGAGACGTTCTTGCCCGACTTCTGCTTCCAGTACTGGGTGAAGGCCTTGTTGTAGTCGTCGTACAGCTCGCGCGTAGGGTCGTACGACACGTTGAGCAGCGTCGTCTCCGCGGCGTGCAGCAGCGGCGCGACCAGCAGTGCCCCTGCCAGCAGCAGGCCGGCGAGGAAGGGTTTCACGATTCGATCAGTGTCCATGTGCTTCGGTCTCCGTTCAGAATCCGACCGCGACGCGCGTCAGGATGACTTCCTCGTCGGGCCGGTCGCCGTCCACGGCGCCGCCGTCGAAGCTCGTATTCTCGTAGTTCAGCACCCACTTGAGGTTGTCGCTCAGGTACCAGTTGAGGCCGACGCCCCAGGCTCGTGCACCGCGCGGCGACGCGAGCGGGTCTGCGAACGAGTCGGCTCCGCCCGCGAAGGCCTCGTCGCCGATCTCGAGTTCATGGTACCGCGCGACGAGTTCCCACGCGCCCCAGGTGTGCTGGTCGAGCGAGAACACGTTGCCGGGCTTGAACCCCTTGAACGACTGCTCCTCGCCGGTCAGGAACCAGTGTGCCGCGACTTGCCAGGCCGTCGTGTCGACGGTGTCGCTGCGCAGGCCCGCCGTCGTGGCGCGGGACAGCTCCTGCTCGACGACGGCGTATTCACCCAGCAACCCGAAGCGACCCACGGAGTAGTACAGCTGCGGCGACCAGCGCAGGCGCTCACCGTCGGCGTACGGGCCGGGGCTCGTCGTCGAATTCGAGCGGTAGCGGAAGAACGTCTGCTGGCCGGGGGTACGGTAGGACGCGAGCAGCGGATTGCCCGCGTCGCCCGTCACCGAGTTGATCGTGCCGGCGACGCCGAAGCCCAGTCCGCGCAGCCCGAAGTTCTCCGAACCCGCGAACGGCGACAGGAACACCCGCGCGGCGTAGTCGCCGGCCGTGTCCGTTTCGACGTCTGCGATGCCGTCGCTGCTGCCGCCGTCGGTCACGCCGTTGTAGTAGCCGACCGAGTAGTTGAGCGCGCCGCCGAACAGGTCGCCGCCCACGGAGACGCCGAGGTCGCGGTTGGGCAGCAGGCTCGTCGGCAACGCGCGCTCGACGAAACGGATGTCGTTCGCCGACTGCAGGCGCTCGAGCCCGACCGGCACCTTGAACTTGCCCGCCGTCACGTTGAACCAGGGCTTGAAACGCCCGGTCGCGAACGCGTCGAGGATGATGGTCCGGCCGCCGGCGAAGTCCGGCGTGAAGCGGAAGTCGTAGATCCCGCCGACCGTGCCTTCGAGCGTCGGGCGCACGCGGCGCAGCAGGAACGTGTCCGCCGTCTCGGGCGTGACGTCGTCCTGGAAATGCCGCGCGTCGAAGTGCAGCGTTCCCCGCAGCTTCACTGCGCTCTGCTTGTCGGGTGACTCGATGCTGAAACCCTTGGGGCTCGCCTTGATCACCGGCGTATTCGTCGCGGCGGTCTTCGCGGTCTCGTCCTGGATCTCGAGCTTGCGCTCGAGCACCAGGATCTTCTGGCCCAGCTCCTCGATTTTATGCAGCAGCTCCTCGTTGCCGGGCTCGGCGTGCGCCGGGACGGCGGGCACGAGCGCGGTCGCAGCCACGACGGCGGCGGTCCAGCGATTGAAAGGCACGGGAAACATCGGTCGCTCTCCTCTACAAGGTGCGAGCGATGCTAGGCACGCGCGGTTATGCGGTCAGTCGCGCCCCGGTTGGAAAGCGGTGACAGCGCGTGACGACCAGAACCATGTCTCATGGCCGGATAGCCGCACGCCGACGCACATGTAGGAACGACGGCTCGCTCCGTTGCGACCGGCCGGCGCAAACCGGGTCGTCACCTGAGCGGCAGCTCGAGTCCGGCGGTCAACTGCTCGACGTCTGCCGGCGTCGCCGCCGCCGCCCGCTCGATCACGCGTCGCGTCAGGTGCGGCGCGAACAGCTGGATGAAGTCGAGCTGGTACTTGCGCAGCAGTCCGCCGCGGCGGAAGCCGATCCAGGTGGTGTGCGCGGGGAACAGGTCGGAGGTGTCGATGTCGACGAGGTCTTCCGCGTCGCGCGCCTCGACTGCCATGCTCGCGACGATGCCGACGCCGAGTCCGAGCCTCACGTAGGTCTTGATCACGTCGGCATCGCGTGCCGTCAGCACGACGTTCGGCACCAGCCCCTCCCGCGCGAACGTCTCGTGCAGTGACGACGGCCCGCTGAAGCCGAACACGTATGTGACGATCGGCTGCGCGGCGAGCTGCTTCAGCGTCACCTTCTTCGCACGCGCGAGCGCGTGGTCGCGGGGGACGACGACGTGCCGGTGCCAGCGGTAGCACGGCAGCAGGGTGAACCCTTCGAACAACGCCTGCGACCCCGTCGCGATCGCGAAGTCGATGCGATCGAGGGCCGCCATCTCCGCGATCTGCTCGGAGGTGCCCTGGTGCAGGTGCAGCCGTACCTCGGGGTACCGGTCGCGGAACTGCTTGATCACGTCGGGCAGTACGTAGCGCGCCTGCGTATGCGTGGTCGCGATCGACAGGGTCCCGCGCTCCTCGTCCTTGAGGTCGTCCGAGAGGCGCTTGATGTTCTGCACCTCGCGCAGGATCCGGATCGCCCGGTCGATCACCTGCTGCCCGGCTGCGGTGACGCGCGTCAGGTTGCGTCCGTCGCGCACGAAGATCTGGAAGCCGAGTTCGTCCTCGAGCAGCTTGATCTGCTTGCTGACGCCCGGTTGCGAGGTGTGCAGCTTCTCCGCCGCGGCCGTGATGTTCAGGCCCGTCTGCGCGACGGCGGCGAGGTAGCGAAGCTGGTGCAGTTTCATCCCGGCATTCTAAGCGAAGCCGTACGAATCGCGGCTTGAGCCGCCGCCGCCGGCGCGGGATACCGGAGTCACCGCCGCGCCCGGAAGCCACAGACGATGTCACCGGCCACCTTGTTGAGCCGCACGCCGCAGGGCCTCGAGGCGCCGCTCGTGCGGGTCGAGGTCGATGTCGGCAACGGCCTGCCCGCCTTCGCGATCGTCGGCCTGCTCGAGACCGCGGTGCGCGAGAGCAAGGACCGCGTGCGCGCCGCGCTCGCCCACGCGGGCTTTGAATTTCCCGCAGGGCGCGTCACCGTCAACCTCGCGCCGGCCGACCTGCCGAAGGAAGGTGGTCGTTTCGATCTGGCGATCGCGCTCGGCATCCTCGTCGCGTCCGATCGGCTGCCGAATGCCGCGTTCGACCGGGTGGAGCTCTATGGCGAGCTGTCGCTCGGCGGCGACCTGCATCCGGTGCGGGGATTGCTGCCGAGCGCACTGCAGGCGGCGCGCGTACAGCACGCATTGATCGTGCCCGTCGCGAACGGCCGGGAAGCGGCGCTCGCGCGTGCGGCCCGCGTCTGCGTTGCAGCCAACCTGCAGGAAGTCTGTCGTCATGCGTCGGGGCAGCACGCACTGCCGGTGGCGCCGCGCACGAACACCATGGCGATCGGCCGGGTCGTGGGCCCCGATCTCGCGGATGTGCGTGGCCAGGCCGGACCCCGTCGCGCACTGGAGATCGCGGCGGCCGGCGGCCACAGCGTGCT
>CAVQQX010000097.1:0-20671 GCA_963714645.1 uncultured Gammaproteobacteria bacterium | reverse complement strand
CGAGCCCGCGATCACGCTTGCTTATCGCGCGCGCTCGCAAAATCCTCCACACGGTCGAACGGCCGCGAGCGGTTCCGTGCTCACCCGAGCAGGTGAACGAGATGCTCCGCGGTCGCGCCGGCGACCGCCGTCGGGCGAATTCCTTGATCGAAGGTGACGAACCGACCGTCGTTTCGGACGGCCAAGGCAAGCAGATAGCGATCCGTGATCTGCTTGGGTCCGAGGAGCCCGGCGGGATTGAATATCTCGGTATCGGTGAGACTGACATCGTCCGGCCAGAAGCGATGGTGTTCCGTTGCCTTTGCCATCGCGAGGCGCTGCAGGATCGCTGCGACGGGCAGCGGATTCGGGTAGCCGGCACTCGCCATGACGCGCGCGGTGCCGTTTTCCGTGATCGGGCAGGACGCCCAACCGTGCGCAAGTTCAGCGACAAACCAAGTGGTGGCAGCAGAGTGACCGACGTGTTCGGTGTCGAGAAGCGCGATCACCACGTTGAAGTCGAGCAGCGCACGCACTCAATAAATGTCCTGGTCCCGCAGGCGATCAATCTGCTCGTTCGTCACCAAGCCGCCCCGACTTTCGAATGGCACGAACCCTCCTACACCGGCGCGGCGGGCAGGCTTGGCGGGTCCACTGGTCAGCGTCCGGCGCGCCAGCTCAGACAATACGGCGCCCGCGGTGCGGTTGGACTGGCGCGCCAAACTCTTGGCCGCCTCCAGCACATCGTCATCAATTTCCAGAGTGGTACGCATGGCCGGGTAATTATATGCACCAGATGCAACTGCATCAAATGCAGAGTATATTATTCTGTAAGGTATTGATATTGCTTCGGATGCAATGCCTGCCTGAGTTTCAAGCAAGTTTCTGGAGGAGTGAACAACTCGGAAGGGTGAATGGTGGTGAGGGGGAGAATCGAACTCCCGACCTAGGGGTTATGAATCCCTCGCTCTAACCGTCTGAGCTACCTCACCACGAGGTACCCGGCACCTGGGGGCACCTGGCGGCCGGCCGCATGCCCGGGGCCGCTGGGGACCGCGGATTGTCCAGAGGCCCCCGTCGAACGTCAAGGCAGGGCCACCCTCTCCGGGACCCGAACGCCGCCGGCACCCCGGCGTGCGCCTCAGACATTGAAGCGGAAGTGCATCACGTCGCCTTCGCGGACCACGTACTCCTTGCCCTCGAGCCGCATCCGCCCGGCCTCCCTGGCGCCCTGCTCGCCCTTGCAGGAAAGGTAGTCGTCGTAGGAGATCACTTCTGCACGGATGAAGCCCTTCTCGAAATCCGAGTGGATCTCACCGGCCGCCTGGGGCGCGAAAGCGCCGATGTGCGTGGTCCACGCGCGGACCTCCTTCGGACCTGCGGTGAAGAACGTCAGCAGTCCGAGCAGGTGGTACGCCGCGCGGATGACACGGTCGAGGCCCGGCTCGTGCAGGCCGAGTTCCTGCAGGAACGCGAGCCGGTCGGGCTCGTCGAGCTGCGCGATCTCCGCTTCGATCGCCGCGCAGACCGGGACCACGTCCGCTCCCTCGGTCCCCGCGCGCGCGCGGACTGCGTCGAGGTACGCGTTGTTCTCGAAGCCACCCTCTGCCACGTTCGCGACGTACATCAGCGGCTTCAGCGTGATCAGGTGGAACTCGCGCAGCAGCGGTCGCTCGGATGCAGCGTCCATGGTGAGCGTGCGCGCCGGGTTGCCGGCATCCAGGTGGTCGCGCATCCGCTTCAGCAGCTCGCGCAGGCGCACGGCCTCCTTGTCGCCGGCCTTGGACGCCTTTTCCGCGCGCTGCAGGCCGCGCTCGACGGTGTCGAGGTCTGCGAGCGCGAGTTCGGTGTTGATGACCTCGATGTCGGCGATCGGGTCGATGCGGCCCGCGACGTGCACGATGTCGTCGTTGACGAAGCAGCGCACGACGTGCGCGATCGCATCGGTCTCGCGGATGTGCGCGAGGAACTTGTTGCCGAGGCCCTCGCCCTTGGAGGCCCCGGCCACGAGCCCGGCGATGTCCACGAATTCGACCGTCGTCGGCAGGATCTTCTCGGGCCGCACGATGTCGGCGAGCGCCTTGAGCCGCAGGTCCGGGACCGGCACGACGCCCACATTCGGATCGATCGTGCAGAACGGGTAATTCGCGGCCGCGGCGTTCTGTGCCTGTGTCACGGCGTTGAAGAGGGTCGACTTGCCTACGTTCGGCAGGCCGACGATGCCGCACTTGATGCCCATCAGCCGCTCGCGGCCTTGCCGGTGTCGACCGAGCGGCTGTGCAGCCGCTGCATCGACTTTTCCGCGCCGTCGCGCAGGAACACGCCGAGCGCGTCGATGCCGGCCTCGATCGAGTCGACGATGGCGGCCTCCTCGGCAGGCCGCGCCCGCTGCAGCACGTAGTCGATGACCTGCGACTTCTCGCCCGGGTGGCCGATGCCGAGCCGCAGGCGCCAGAAATCGTTGCCGACGTGCGTGATCACATCGCGCATGCCGTTGTGCCCGCCGTGGCCGCCGCCGAGCTTGAGGCGGGCGACGCCGCACGGCAGGTCGAGCTCGTCGTGCACGACGAGCACTTCGCCCACGGGTGCCTTGATGTAGTCCATCAGCGCGCGGATCGAGAGTCCACTTCGGTTCATGTACGTCTGCGGCTTGAGCAGCACGAGTTCGACGCCATCGAGCGAGACTTTCGCGATCTCGCCCTGGTAGCGGGAATGCGCGCGGAACTGCGCGTTCAACCTGTTCGCGAGCGTGTCGACGAACCGGAAGCCCGCGTTGTGGCGCGTGAGACGATGCTCGGGCCCGGGATTGCCGAGACCGACGACGATCTGTAACGGAGTGCCCGTCATGATCCGGTGCCTGGGATGAGTCGTAGTGGCGTTGAGGGAAGGAAACACCCGGGCCCTCCGCAGACGCTTTGCCACGGACGGCCCGCCGTTCGCGGCGGCCGCGACACGGCCACCGGAGCGCACGCGCGCCGGTCCTCGCGGACGACGCCGGTCGCGGTCGCGCCTACTTCTTGCCTTCCTTCTTCGCGTCCGCCGCCGGTTTGGCCGCTGCAGCGCCGGCGGCAGGCTTCGCGCCCGCTGCAGCGCCCGCAGCCGGTGCCGCGGCACCCGCCGGCGCCGCACCCGGGGTTGCCGCCGCCGCGGCTGCATCGGCTGGCGGAGCCTCGATCTCCTCGACGGCCTTCGCATGATGGATCGAAACGATCGGCGAGTTGCGACCGTGCGTGAGTTCGGGTATCTCGACGCCTTCCGGCGTCTTCAGGTCCGCGAGATGGACCATCTGGTTGATGTCCACCGCCGACAGGTCGATCTCGATGAACTCCGGCAGGTCCTTGGGCAGGCAGGTGACCTCGACCTCGTTGCGCAGGTGCGATACGACGCCGCCCTTCTTGACGCCCGGCGATCCCGCCTCGCCCTTGAAGTGCAGCGGGATCGTGATGCGGATCTTCTCGTCGTCCAGCACGCGCTGCAGGTCGACGTGCACCACGGCGTTCTTCGCCGGGTGGCGCTGCACGTCTTTCAGGATCGCAGCCTGGTTGAGTTCGCCGACCTTCAGGTTGATGATCGTCGAATAGAAGCGCTCGTTATCGAGCATGAGCAGCAGCCGCGTGTGGTCCAGCGCGAGGGCGCGCGGTTGACGGTGGCCGCCGTAGAGGATGGCCGGCACCTTGTTCCCGTGACGCAGGCGGCGGCTCGCACCCTTGCCCTTGGCGTCACGGAACTCGGCGACGAGTTCGAATGCAGTTTTCATGTGATGTCTCCAGTTGCAACAAATCGCTGCCCCACCGCGACCAGTGGGCCAGCACCTTCAATCCAGATACAGCGAGCTCACGCTCTCCTCGTCGCGGATCCGCCGCATCGTCTCCGCGAGCAGGCCCGCGACCGACAGCTGCCGGATCTTGCCGCACTTCCGCGCGGTTTCACGCAGCGGGATGGTGTCGGTCACCACCAGCTCGTCGAGCGCCGACGCCGCGATGCGTTCGACCGCCGGGCCCGACAGCACCGGGTGCGTGATGTACGCCGCGACGCGGCGCGCACCCTGCTGCTTCAGCGCTTCCGCCGCGTGGCACAACGTGCCCGCGGTATCGACCATGTCGTCGACGAGTACGCAGCTCTTGCCTGCGACCTCGCCGATGATGTTCATCACTTCCGAGACGTTCGCCCGCGGCCGCCGCTTGTCGATGATCGCGAGGTCCGCGTCGTCCAGCCGCTTCGCGATCGCGCGTGCACGCACCACGCCGCCCACGTCGGGCGAGACGACCACGAGGTCGTCGTACTTCTGCCGCCACACTTCGCCGAGCAGCACCGGCGACGAGTAGACGTTGTCGACGGGGATGTCGAAGAATCCCTGGATCTGGTCCGCATGCAGGTCGACCGTGAGCACGCGGTGCACGCCCACGCCTGCCAGCATGTTCGCCACCACCTTCGCCGTGATCGCGACCCGCGTCGCGCGCGGCCGCCGGTCCTGCCGTGCATAACCGAAATAAGGCATCACTGCCGTGATCCGCGTGGCCGATGCGCGCCGGCACGCGTCCACCATGACGAGCAGCTCCATCAGGTGGTCGTTCGCCGGCGGGCAGGTCGACTGCACGATGAAGACGTCGCGCCCGCGCACGTTCTCCATCAGTTCGACCGTCACCTCGCCGTCGCTGAACCGGCCCACGTTGGCCCGGCCGAGCGGCACCTGCAGGTGGCGCGCGATGTCCTGGGCGAGCTGCGGGTTCGCGTTGCCGCTGAACACCGCCATCGTGGGGCCGTCCATCTGCGTCGTGTCTCGCCGATTCGTTCCAGTCTTATGGTCGGTTGGCTGGGGTGGAAGGATTCGAACCTCCGAATGGCGGGATCAAAACCCGCTGCCTTACCACTTGGCGACACCCCAACGCGCAGCAGTCGTTCAGCCCGTCCGTCCGTCGTCGTTCTCGCGCTCGAACTCCAGTCGCTCGAGCAGCGGCGAGCGATTGAGCCCGCGCGTCACCCAGCCCTGCCACTCCGGCGGCACCTGCGCCAGCACCTCGTGGGCGTGCCCGACGTCCGGCATCTGCACGAACACGCACGACCCCGTGCCGGTCAGGCGTGCGCGGCCGAAACGGCCGAGCCAGTCGAGCGCCGCGGCCACCTTCGGGTAGCGCCGGCGCACGACGGGCTCACAATCGTTGCGACCGCCGTCCCGCAGGAAACCGGCTATTGTCGTGACGCGAGAATCCCTTGTCAATTCAGGCGCTTTGAAGATTTCTGCCGTGGCAACCGCGACGTCGGGCCGCACCAGCAGGAAAACCGGCTGTGGGAAATCCACGGGCACGAGTCGCTCGCCGATCCCCTCGGCCCAGGCGGCGCGGCCGTGGACGAAGACCGGCACGTCGGCCCCGAGTTCCAGCCCGACGGCAGCCAGCTCGGACGCCGACAACCGAAGTCGCCACAGCTCGTTCAAGGCCACCAGGGTCGTCGCGGCGTCGGAACTGCCGCCACCGACACCGCCTCCGATCGGGAGCCTCTTTTCGACGACGATCGCCACGCCTTCGTCCGACTTGCCACTTTTCGTTGCATGTTCAGCGAGGATGCGCGCGGCACGCACGACGAGGTCGTCGTCCGGCGCGACCCCGGGCACGTCGCCAACCCGTTCAATGACGGTGGGCGGTCGCGGCTCGAAGCACAGGGAATCCCACAGATCGACGAACTGGAAGGCCGTCTGAAGTTCATGGTAACCGTCTGCTCGCCGGCCGACGACGTGCAGGAACAGGTTGAGCTTGCCCGGCGCCGGCCAGGGCGCCGCGCGCCCGAGCGTGCGCTTCATGGGCTCGGCACTTGCCAGTCGTCAACGACGATGCGCACCCGCACGGACGCGGCCGTGGCGGTCAGCCGGACCGGCACCGTCCATCCGGCCACGCTGCGGTATCCGTCGTAACTGACTTGCCAGCCGTCCTGACGGAAAGCCCGACCTGCAGGCTGGGACGAGTCGGGTTCGGCGTCGCCGGGCGCCGGACGTCCCAGCATCCAGTAGCGCATCTGGCCGAGCGGCAATGCGGTCCCGAGCCGTCGCTCCAGCTCAGCCCGTGCCGCGTCGCCGTCGACGGACTGGCCGCCGGCAGCGCTCATCTGCAGCGTCTCGCCGTCCGTCACGACATTGATGCCACCGGCCCCCAGCGGCCCGCGCAGGGCCAGTTCGGTACGCTCCGAGCGCTGCTGCCAGACGAAGCTGCCGCTGCCACCGTCCTCGCCGGAGCTGAGCGCAATGCGTCCTTTTGCCACCCACTGCGTGAGCTCGGCCGGGTCCGCAGGACGGCCTGTCGTCCCATCGCCCTGGCGTGAGGTCGTCGCGCAGCCCGCGAGCGCCACCACGAACAGCAGCAGCAGGGCTGCGCCCGCGCGCGCGTACCTCGGAGTTCCGCCCTTGTCGATGCACGGTCCGCCCATGGCCGCGTCGCGGCCTCAGCGACCGGCCCGCTCGAGTCGCTTGCGCAGCCGGTCGTCCTCCGGCGCACGTTCGAGCGCGGCACTCCAGGTCTTGCGTGCCGCCGCCTGGTCGCCCATCGCCCATTGCACTTCGCCGATGTGGAGGTCGATCTCCGGATCGGACGCCGAGCGCGCAGAGCGCTGCAGGTATTCGAGCGCCTCGTCGTACTTGCCTTCCCGATAGAGCAGCCAGCCCATGCTGTCGAGCGTCGCAGGATTGTCGGGGGATTGCGCGAGCGCCGCGACGATCAGCGAGCGAGCCTCGTCGAGGTTGCGCTGCTGGTCGGCCAGCGTGTACCCGAGTGCGTTCTGCAGCTGCGCGTCGCCCGGGCGCTCCACCAGCATCGCGCGCAACTCGCGCACCGCAAGGTCTTCCTTGCCCGTGCGCTCGTAGAAGAAGACGCGGTTCAGCCGCAGGTCGAATGCGTCGGGGTAGCGTGCGAGACCTTCGTCGTAGGCCTGCCCGGCCCGCCGCTCCTCACCCTCGAGCGACAGCAGCGCTGCCTTGGACGAGTACACGTCGGGGGCGAGCTGCGGCTGGGACCGCGCCAGTTCCTCGAGGTGCGTGAGCCCGGATTCGAGGCCGGACTGCTCCGCCTTGATGCGAGCCACCCGCTGCTGCGCTGCAAGGTGGTAGTCGCCGGAGACGACGCGTGAGTAGTACCTGAGCGCGCGGTCGAGATCCTTGCGTCGTTCGGCGATCGCGCCGAGGTAATAGAGGGCTTCGTACGACTGGGCGCCCGTCGCGAGCAGGCTCTCGAAGTGCGCCGAGGCAGCGTCGAGGTTGCCGGCATCCAGGTCCATGACGCCGAGCGTGCGCAGCGCGTTCGGCACGACGGTGCGGCCGGACGCATACGGCGTGAGCATCGCGCGGGCTTCCTCGTCCCGCCCGGTCGCGGCGAGCAGCATCGAGTACTCGAGGTGCGTCGCGACATCGGACTCGGCCTCGGTGACGAGGTCGCGCGCGACGGCGAGGCCTTCCTCCTCCTTGCCGTTCGCGATGCGAGCGCGCGCGAGCAGCATCCTGGCGGGCTTCCAGTAGGGCGAGCGCGCCACGGCGACCTCGGCTTCGCGCTCGGCGAGCGCGTAGCTGTCGGCGCGCAATGCCGCGCTCGCGTACGCGTAATGGGCTTCGGCGACGTCCGGGTGGCGCAGTGCGAGCCGCCGAAACAGCTCCATCACGTCGACCGGCGTGCCTTCGTCGCCCACGACCGGCGCGAGTGCCAGGAAGCCGGCGGCCGGGCTGAGGTACACGGTCTCGAGCAGGCCCGCGAAGTGCTGCTCGGCTTCGTCCAGACGGTGCAGCTTGAGTGCGGTGATGCCGGCATAGCGCCGTGCGTTCTCGCTGGTGGGGTTCAGCGCCAGCCATCTCGCAGCCGCCAGCGCCGCCTCGCGCAGCTGGTGGTGGTCGAAGCCGATTCGCGTCGCCTGCTCGGCGACCGATTCGTCGTCGGACCGCTCGGCGGCTTCGCGGTAGCTGCGCGCCGCCTCCACGAACGCGCCGCGCTCGACCGCCGCGTCGGCGTCCGCGAGCGCGGCCTCGATGGACTCGATGGGCGGCGCCGCGTCCTGACCGGTGCGAGTTGCGGTGGTCGGCGCGCAGCCCCAGAGAAACCACGACGCGGCGACGGCAAGGGCACCGGGCAGCCCACGGGAAATGCGGATTGGCATGGCGCGGGCACTATAGCGGATAGGCGTCGCTGCTTGTGTTGCCGGGTCCGTTCACCCAGAATTTTGCGACTTCACCGCCCGGGAACCGGATGTCTCTCGTCGTCGTCGGCATCAACCATCGCACCGCCCCGGTCGAGGTACGCGAGCGCGTGGTGTTCGAGCCCGGTCGCATCCCGGATGCCCTGCAGCAGCTGCGGGGACTGCCGGACGTGCGCGAGACGGTGATCGTCTCCACCTGCAATCGGACCGAGCTGTACTGCGTCACGGGCGATGCGCCGGCGCGCGAACTCGGCGAATGGCTGCAGCGCTACCACGGCCTCGGCGGCTCGCTGCAGCAGAGCCTCTACCAGCACGACGAGCACCGCGCCGTCGCCCATGCGTTCGCGGTCGCGTCCGGTCTCGACTCGATGGTGCTCGGCGAGCCGCAGATCCTCGGCCAGCTCAAGGACGCCTACCGCGTCGCGCAGGAAACCGGCACGACGGGCCCGGTGCTGAACCGCCTGTTCCAGTCGGCGTTCTCCGTCGCGAAGCGGGTTCGCACCGAGACCAAGATCGGCGCCAACGCCGTGTCGGTGGCCTCGGCCGCGGTCGCCATGGCGCACACGGTTTTCTCGAGCTTCAGCAACCGCACGGCGTTGCTCGTCGGCGCAGGCGAGACGGTGGCGCTCGCCGCGAGGCACCTGCACGCCGACGGCCTCGGCCGCATGATCATCGCGAACCGCAGCATCGACCGGGCGCGTGAACTCGCGGCGGAATTCCACGGCTTCGCGATCGGCCTCGACGAGATCGCCAACCATCTCAAGGAAGCCGACATCGTCGTCGCGTCGACCGCGGCGCCGCATTCGATCATCACGCGGACGATGACGGAGCAGGCCGTCCGCGCGCGCAAGCGCCGGCCGATGTTCATGGTCGACATTGCCGTGCCGCGCGACATCGACGCCGACGTCGCCGAGATCGAGGACGTCTACCTGTTCACCGTCGACGACCTGCAGTCGGTCGTGAACGAGAACCTCGAGGGACGACGCCAGGCCGCTCGCGAGGCCTGCGAGCTCATCGAATCCGAGGTCGAGCGATTCGCGCACTCGCTGCGCACACGCGACGCGGCGCCGCTGATCCGGCGCTTGCGCGAGGACGCGGATCGCGTGCGCCGCCAGACGCTCGATCAGGCGCAGAGGATGCTCGCGCACGGCAAGGGCGAGTCCGAGGCGCTCAACTTCCTCGCCAACACGCTGACCAACCGGCTGATCCACGCGCCGAGCCAGCGACTGCGCGATGCGGCCGAGACGGGCGACGACGAGATGCTGGCGACGATCGCGCAGATCTACAGGCTCGAGCCGCCGCCGCACGACCGATGAAGGACTCGATCCGACGTCGTCTCGAGCGCACGGCCGAGCGGTTCGAGGAAGTCGGCGCGCTGCTGGCCGCCCCCGAGGTCATCGCGCAGCAGGGACAGTTCCGCGAGCTGTCGATGGAATACGCCCGCCTCGAACCCGTCGTCGAGCGGTTCCGCGTGTTCCGCAGTCTCGAGCAGCAGCTCGGGGCCGCCGCGGAGATGGTCGCGGGCGCCGACGCCGAGATGCGCGAGCTCGCGACCGAGGAGTCGCGCACGCTCGCCGAGCAGCTCGCGCACGAGTCCCATGAACTCACGCGGCTGCTGGTGCCGAAGGACCCGCGCGACGACTCGAACATCTTCCTCGAGATCCGCGCCGGCACCGGTGGCGACGAGGCGGCAATCTTCGCCGGCGACCTCTTCCGCATGTACTCGCGCTACGCCGAGCGCCAGGGCTGGAAGGTCGAGGTGCTCGCCGAAAGCGCCGGCGAGCACGGCGGCTACAAGGAAGTCATCAGCCGGGTCGTGGGCAAGGGCGCCTACTCGCGCCTCAAGTTCGAATCCGGTGCGCATCGCGTGCAGCGCGTGCCCGCCACCGAGTCGCAGGGCCGCATCCACACGTCCGCCTGCACGGTCGCGATCCTGCCCGAGCTCGAGGAGATCGACGACGTGCCGCTCAACCCCGCGGAATTGCGCGTCGACACGTTCCGCGCCTCCGGGGCAGGCGGCCAGCACGTCAACAAGACCGACTCGGCGATCCGGATCACGCACCTGCCCACCGGCGTCGTCGTCGAATGCCAGGACGAGCGCTCGCAGCACAAGAACCGCTCGCGGGCAATGGCCCTGCTGCGCGCACGGCTGCTCGAGGCCCGGCAGCAGAAGCAGACCGCGCAGCAGGCGCAGGACCGCAGGCTGCAGGTCGGCAGCGGCGACCGGTCAGAACGGATCCGCACCTACAATTATCCGCAGGCGCGCGTGACCGATCACCGCATCAACCTGACCCTCTACCAGCTGCCGTCGATCATGGAAGGTGCGCTCGATGACGTGATCGGCCCGTTGCAGCAGGAATGGCAGGCGGAGCAGCTCGCACAGCTGGAGTGAATGGTGACCCTCGTCTCGGACCTGCTCGACGAAGGCGTCGCCCGGCTGCGACGCGTGGCCGACGACCCGCGACGCGAGGCGGAGATTCTGCTCTCGGCAGCGCTCGGGCGCACGCGCGCCTGGCTGCTCACCCACCTCGACGAACCGGTCCTCGACTGCGATGCGACCGATCGCTTCGAGGCGCACGTGCTGCGCCGTTCACACGGCGAGCCCGTCGCCTACATCCTCGGCCGCCGCGAGTTCTGGTCGCTGTCGCTCGAAGTGACGCACGCCGTACTGGTCCCGCGACCGGAGACGGAGCTGCTGGTCGAGCGTGCACTTGCCCGGCTGCCCGAGGACACTCGCGCACGTGCGCTCGACCTGGGCACCGGCAGCGGCGCCATCGCACTGGCGCTGGCGCAGGAGCGACCGCACCTGGCCGTACTCGCGACGGATGTGTCGATCGGGGCGTGCGCGGTCGCGCGGCGCAACGCTGCGCGTCTCGGCCTGGACCGCGTCGAGGTGCGTGCCGGTCCATGGTACGAGGCAGTCGCGCACGACGAGCGCTTTGTGCTGATCGTGAGCAACCCTCCGTACATCGCGGAGGGGGACTCGCGCGTCGACGCGGCCGTACACCGGTTCGAGCCGCCCGGTGCCCTGTATGCCGGAGGCGACGGCCTCGATGCGCTCAGCAGCGTAATCGCCCGTGCGCCCGCGCATCTCGAGCCGGGCGGATGGCTCGTGGTCGAGCACGGCGATCGGCAGGGCGCGCCCGTGCGCGACCTCTTCGTGCGCGCGGGCCTGGGGGAGGTGGCGACTCACCGCGATCTCGCCGGCCTCGACCGCTGCACCGAAGGCCGCGTGGCGGATAAATCCTGAAGCCGGGAGACCCGCCCGCACGTGCCGGAGTGCCCCGCGACGTGGCACTATGCGCACCCTTTCCCGAGTCACTGCCGGCAGGCCTCCCATGGTGAGATTTGAAACTTCGCTGGGCGCGTTCACGATCGACCTGTTCACGGACGACGCGCCGGTCACCGTCGAGAATTTCCTGGCTTACGTCGACGCCGGTCATTTCGACGGTACGGTGTTCCACCGCGTGATCCCGAACTTCATGGTCCAGGGCGGCGGCATGACCGAGGACCTGAAGCAGAAAGCGACGCGCGCGCCGATCAAGAACGAAGCGAGCAACGGACTGAAGAACCGGCGCGGCACCTTGTCCATGGCTCGCACGAACGATCCGAACAGCGCGACGTCGCAGTTCTTCATCAACCTCGTGGACAACGCGTTCCTCGATCCCGGCCCGCGCAACGGCGCCGGGTATGCGGTCTTCGGCTGCATCAGCGACGGCATGTCGGTCGTGGACGCGATGGCGCAGAGCAGGACCGGGCGACGCGGCATGCACGACGACGTGCCGGTCGAGCCGATCAAGGTGATCACCGCTCGCCGCGCCGACCGTCCGGCCTGATCCGCGTCCGCGACGCGCACGGCGCGCCGGTTCATCCATGGGGAAGCGCAAGGGAGGCCTCGCCCGCCGAGTCGTGCGAACGGTGCTGTTCGCCTGCGTCGCTTGGGCCGGCGTGACGATGCTCGCCGTCGTCGCGATGCGCTGGATCGACCCGCCGACCACGATGTTCATCGCGAGCGACCGGTTGCGCTCGCTCGGCGAGGACGGCTATGAGTTCCGTCACGAATGGCGGGACTGGCCGCAGATCTCGCGCAACGCCGCGCTGGCCGTCGTCGCGGCGGAAGACCAGCAGTTCCCGCGTCATCACGGCTTCGACTTCGAGCAGATCGACCAGGCGCTCGCCGATCGCGATCGCGGCCGGCGCATGCGGGGCGCCAGCACCATTTCGCAGCAGGTCGCGAAGAACCTGTTCCTCTGGCGCGGGCAGAGCTGGTTGCGCAAGGGACTCGAGGCGGGCATCACCGTGCTGATCGAGGCCTGCTGGAGCAAGCAGCGCATCCTCGAGGTCTACCTCAACGTCGCCGAATTCGGCCGCGGCACCTACGGCGTGCAGGCCGCGAGTCGCCGGTTCTTCCACAAGGACGCGGCGCGACTCACGCGCCGCGAAGCGGCCCTGCTCGCCGCCGTGTTGCCGGCCCCGACCAGGTTCCGAGCGCAGGCACCTTCCCGCTACGTGCAGCGCCGGCAGGCGTGGATCCAGCGGCAGATGGCTTCGCTCGGCGGAACCGGTTACCTGGCACAGCTGCAATGACGCGCTTGAGCGTGGCCGGATTCCCGAACTTCTGCATTCTGTACGGGCCCAGCACGAACCCGGGCGACAACAGCATCCCCGTGATGCTGGAGGCACAGGCGGACTACGTGATCGACCTGGGGCGATCCGTGTGGTCCACGGTGGAGGCGGGCTGGTACAAGCTTGCGGACGGGACCATCACCGACAACCGGCCGCACGGCACGATGCGCTATCGTCGCCTGTTGCGCCACGCGAACCTCGAGACTACCACGCATGAGCCTGCCCGCCGTTGCGCGACCCCGACTCCGAACGTCGACCGTCGTCGCGCTGATGGTCGCGACGAACTGCGTACTCGCGGCGGCGCTCGCCGGCACCAGCACCGCAGCGGATGCGCCCGCGTCGCCCTCCCCGGCCGTCTCGACCGAGCCGATCAGCGTCGAGCACCTGGGCGCGATCACGCGCACGCTGTCGGGTGACGTCTTCGAAGGACGCGCACCGGGGACCACGGGTGAACGCAAGACCCTCGAGTATCTCGTGGCGCAGTTCCGCGAAGCTGGTCTCGCGCCGGGCGCCGCCGACGGCTCGTACCTGCAGAAAGTCCCGCTCGTCCGCACCCAGGTACCTCCCGATGCACGAATGAGCGTCACGATCGGCACGCGCACGACGCCGCTGGTGCAGCATCGCGACGTCGCGGCGCTGGCGCTGCGACCCGTGGACCGGGTCGCCATCGCGAGCGCGCCGCTCGTCTTCGTGGGCTATGGCGTGTACGCACCCGAGCGCGAGTGGGACGACTACAAGGGCGTCGACCTGCGCGGCAAGGTCGCCGTCTACCTGGTCAACGACCCGGACTTCGAGGCCGGGCCAGGCGACGACGCGCTCGGCGTCTTCGGCGGACGCGCCGCAACCTATTATGCGCGCTGGACCTACAAGTACGACGAGGCCGCCCGGCGCGGCGCGATCGCGGCGCTGATCGTCCACGAGACCGGGCCGGCGGCGTATGGCTGGCCGACCGCCATCGCGCCCAACGGTGAAGGCTACGACATCGTGCGCACGGACCCGGCGCGCGACAAGCTGCTGCTGCAGGCCTGGCTGCATCGCGACACGGCCGTGGCGCTGTTCCGTTCGGCCGGCGTCGACTTCGACGCACTCAGGAAGTCGGCACGCAGTCGCGCGTTCCGGCCCGTGACCCTGCAGGACGCGACCTTCGCCGCCGACTTCCCGCTCGCGACGCAGCGCATCGACAGCTACAACGTGCTCGGCAGGTTGACGGGCGCCCGCCATCCCGACGAGGCCGTCATGATCGGCGCGCACTGGGATGCTTACGGCATGGGTCCGCCCGACGCGCAGGGTTTGCGCATGCGCCCGGGTGCACTCGACGACGCGATCGGCGTCGCGGGCGTGATCGAGATCGCCCGCGCCTTTCGACCGGGCCCGCGGCCGGACCGCACCGTGCTGTTCGCGGCGTGGACCGCCGAGGAACGGGGCTTGCTCGGCTCGGAATACTACGCCGCCAACCCCGTCGTGCCGCTCGAAACCACGGTGGCCAATCTGACGATCGACGTCCTGCAGCCGAACGGTCCGGCACGCGACGTCGTGCTCGTAGGCGCAGGCCAGGGCGAACTGGAAGGCCTGCTTGCGCAACACGCGGCCACGCAGCAGCGCACGATCACACCGGACGCCAAGCCGGAGCGCGGCCTCGCGTTCCGTGCGGATCATTTCCCATTTGCCCGGCGAGGAGTGCCGGCCCTGCTGCTGATGGGGATCGGTGGTGGACACGACCTGGTTCGAGGCGGACGCGAGGCCGGCGACCGCTGGGTCGGCCAGTTCACCGACGAGTGTTATCACCGCACTTGCGATCGGTGGAACGACGCGTGGGACCTCACAGGAGCCGCACAGGACGTCGTGCTCGCCTATCGGCTCGCGCGCGACCTCGCCGGCTCGCGTGCCTGGCCGGCGTGGCACGACGGCACCGAATTCAAGGCCGTGCGCGACGCGAGCGAGGCACGCCGCAGTCGTTGAGTCGGAGCTCGCCCGCCCGCGCGCGATGCGTGGACAGCCACGGGCGCGCCTGCGCACAATCGTGCGCAAAGGGAGCTGCGCTCGAACATGATCCTGGCCAGTCGTCTGATCGCCGCAGCGTCCGTATTCGCCCTGCTGCTGTCCCCGTCCGGCCGAGCCGCCGAGAGTGGGGCGCCGCGGCCCGCGGCGAGTCCGGCGACGGCTCCCGCCGCCGCAACCCCCGGCATCGTGGCCTTCTCGCCGCAGGGCACGGCCAAGGCCGTGCGGCAGGTGCAGGCACGTTTCGCAACGCCGATGGTCGCGCTCGGCGACCCCCGCCTCCCGGACCCGTTTACCGTCGATTGCGCGGCGCCGGGCAAGGGTCGCTGGGTCGACGGCCGCCAGTGGGTCTACGACTTCGTCGACGACCTGCCCGCGGGCCTGCGCTGCCGCTTCACGGCGCGACGGGGTCTCGCCGACCTCGCCGGACGAACGGTCGCGGCGTCGAAGCCATTCGGATTCGACACCGGCGGGCCCGCGATCGTCGCGACGTTGCCCTCGGAAGGCTGGGACGCCGTCGACGAGGAACAGGTCTTCCTGCTGAAGCTCGACGCCGCGGCGACGCCGAGTTCGGTGCGCAGCCACGCCCGCTGCGTCGTCGAAGGCCTCGCGGAGGCCCTGCCCGTCACGGTGCTGGAGGGCGCCGAGCGCGAAGCGGTGCTGGCGCAGCGTCGCAAGCTCGGCTACGCGTACTTCCGGCTGCTCTGGAAGGACGGCGCAGAAACCCGCGCGCGCGCGCGCGATGAGGCGTTCGCGACGGCGGAGGCTGGGATCGTGGCGCTGCGCTGCCAGCGACCGCTGCCGCCAGGGGTCGCCATGCAACTGGTGTGGGGAAGCGGCATCGCAGCGACGACCGGGCTCGTCACTCGTGAGACGCAGAAACTCGGCTTCCGCGTCCGCCCCACGTTCAGCGTACGCGTCGAGTGCTCGCGCGCGACTCCCGAGTCAGGCTGCCTGCCGTTCAAGCCGATCGAAGTTCGTTTCACCGCTCCCGTTCCTCGCGCGCAGGCGCTTGCGCTCCGGCTCGGGACGGGCGGCGAAGAGCGGGCGCCCGAGCCCGCCGGCGTCGGCAGCGCGCCGACGCTCGAGGGCGTGAGTTTCGCCGGGCCGTTCGAACCGATGACGAACGTGAGCGTCACGTTGCCTGCCGGGCTGGTCGACGATGCCGGACGCCGGCCCTCCAATGCGGCACGTTTCCCGGTCGAGGTCCGCGTCGACGAGTATCCGCCGCTCGCACGGTTCCCGGGCACGTTCGGCATCCTCGAGGCGCGCGCGGGCGGTGTGCTGCCGGTGACCCTGCGCAACCTCGACGAACCCGCGCCCGGTGCGCCCGCGGATCTCCCGGCGCGACGCGTGCGCGTTGGACCCGACCCGGTGGCGATCGGTGCCTGGCTGCGTCGCGTCGAGACGGCGAGCGAATCGAAAGGCGACTGGCGCCATGACCCCGGGACAGACAAGTCCACCTGGCACGAGTTGACCGGGTCCGAGTCGCTGTTCACCTCGACGGATGCGACCGAGTCCTTCACGATCCCGAAGCCGTCGGGTGCGCGCGAGTTCGAGGTCGTCGGAGTGCCGCTCGCAAGCCCCGGCCTGCACGTCGTCGAGCTGCAGAGCAGGCGGCTCGGGCGCAGCCTGCTCGGTACGGACCGTCCGCGCTACGTCGTCACCGCCGCGCTGGTGACCAATCTCGCAGTGCACTTCAAGTGGGGTCGGGAATCGTCACTCGCGTGGGTCACGCGCCTCGACGACGGCAAGCCCGTGGCGCAGGCGACCGTGACGGTCGCCAGCGGCTGCGACGGCGCCGTGCTGTGGAGCGGCATCACGGACCGCGTCGGCGTCGCGCGCATCGCCGCCCCGCTCGGCAAGCCAGGATCGTCGACGTGGTGCGGCGGGGAGCGCGCCCGCCAGCCGCTGCTGGTGCTGGCCCGGGAAGGCGACGACTTCAGCTTCACGTCGACGGCGTGGGCGCAGGGCATCGAGCCCTGGGACTTCGGCCTGTCGCCGGGCGCTGCGGTCGATGCCGGCCTCGTGCACACCGTGTTCGATCGCCCGCTGTTCCGGCCGGGCGAGACGGTGTCGATGAAGCATTTCCTGCGTCGACACCATGGCGCAGGCATCTCGATCGAGCCCGGCCTGCCTGCCGTGCGCAAGGTCGTCCTGCAACATTCCGGCAGTGACCAGCGCTACGAGCTGCAGGCGCGTTTCGACGCGCAGGGCATCGCGGAGCAGCAGTGGGCGATCCCGGCGGGTGCCCGGACCGGAGATTACTCGGTCGCGATCGCCGACGCGGCCGGACAGGCGCATCACGGCGGCAGCTTCAAGGTCGAGGACTTCCGGCTGCCGACGTTGCGCGCCGAGGTCAACGGCCCGGCCGCGCGCCAGGTGCGGGCCGCGAACGTGCCACTCGACCTGCACGTGGCGTATCTCGCCGGTGGCGGCGCCGGCGGGCTTCCCGTGACCTTGCGCACGTGGGTGGAACCGCGCACGGCCGAGTTTCGCGACTACGACGATTACGTCTTCGGCGGCCGGCCCGTGCGCGAGGGCCTGCAGATGCTCGGCGACGACGAGGGGTCGGGCGAAGTCGGCGAGGCCGCGACGACCGGGCCGCTCCGCGTGCAGGTGCGCCCCCTGACGCTCGACGCGAACGGCGCCGCGCGCGTGACGGTCGCCGACCTTCCCGCGCTCGACGGCAGCGCCGTGCTCGCGACCGAACTCGAATACCCGGACGCGAATGGCGAACTGCTGACGGCCACGGGACGCGTGCGCCTCGAAGCAGCCTCCGTACACCTGGGACTGCGGCGCGACGGCTGGGTCGGCACCGCCGAACGGCTGCGGTTCCGCGTCGTCGCGCTCGACCTCGACGGCAGGCCGGTGCCACGACAGGCGGTGCGCGTGCGCCTGTACCAGGCTGCCGAATACTCATATCGCAAGCGGCTCGTCGGCGGCTTCTACGCGTACGAGTCGGCGCGCGCGACGAGCCTGCTGCCCGTGGAATGCAGCGGCAGGACGGACTCGCGCGGACTCCTCGCGTGCGATGTCGCACCGGGCGTCGCCGGGCGGGTCGTGCTGCGCGCCGAGACGCGGGACGCCGCGGGCAATCTCGCCGGTGCGACGACGTCGGCCTGGGTGGTGGGCGAGGACGACTGGTGGTTCGGCGGCACGTCGGGCGACCGCATGGACGTGCTGCCTGAACGCCCCGAGTACGAGGCTGGCCAGACGGCCCGGTTGCAGGTCCGCATGCCGTTCCGCAAGGCGACCGCGCTCGTGACGGTCGAGCGCGAGGGCGTTCTCGACGCATACGTCCGCACGCTGAGCGGGCGCGAACCGGTCGTCAAGGTGCCGATCGCCGCGAGCCACGCTCCAAACGTGTTCGTCAGCGTACTCGCCGTGCGCGGGCGGGCACCGAAGCCGGAGGGCGTGAATTCCGCACGCGACCAGGCGCCCGCCGTCACCGCGCTCGTCGATCTGAACAAACCCGCGTTCCGGCTCGGCAACGCCGCGCTGCGCGTGGGCTGGAAGCCGCACCGGCTCGACGTGAAGGTCACACCCGAGCGCGCGGTCTACCGCATCCGCGAGAAGGCGCAGGTGCAGATCCGCGTGCGTCGCGCCGACGGCACCGCCCTGCCGGCAGGCACGGAGGTCGCGATCGCCGCGGTCGACGAAGGACTGCTCGAACTCGCGCCGAACCCGAGCTGGCAACTGCTCGAGGCGATGATGGCGCCGCGTGGCATCGAGGTGTGGACGTCCACCGCCCAGATGCAGGTCGTCGGCAAGCGCCACTACGGCCGCAAGGCGCTGCCACACGGTGGCGGCGGCGGCCGCGACCGTGCGCGGCAGTCGTTCGACACGCTGCTGCAGTGGCGAGCCCGGGTTCCGGTCGACGCGGAAGGCAACGCGCGCGTCGAGATCCCGCTCAACGATTCGCTCACCTCGTTCCGGATCGTCGCCGTCGCGAGCGGCGGCGAGCACGCGTTCGGCACCGGCAGCGCGTCGATCGCGACTTCGCAGGACGTCGTCCTGCTGTCCGGCCTGCCCGCGGTCGTGCGCGAGGGCGACCGGTTCGTTGCGACGTTCACGGTCCGCAACACGACCGCCGGGCCGCTGCGGATCGCGCTGGCGCCGCAAACACGACCCTCGCTCGCCGGGACGCTCGAGCAGCGCACCTTCGAGCTCGCGGCCGGCGCGGCGCGCGACGTGGCGTGGACCGCCGAGGTGCCGATCGCCGGCGCGCAACTGGCCTGGGACGTTTCCGCGCGCCTCGACGACGGAACGCTCGCCGACCGGCTGCAGATCACGCAGCGCGTGATTGCGCCGACCCCGGTGCGCACCTACCAGGCGACGCTGCTGCAACTCGTCGGCCCCGCTTCCGTTCCGGTGGAACGTCCCGCCGATGCGTTGCCGGGCCGCGGCGGGATCGAGGTTACGACGCAGGCCAAGCTGGTGCAGAACCTCGACGCCGTGCACGAGTACATGTCGGCCTACCCGTACCAGTGCCTGGAGCAGAACCTTGCGCGCGCGATTGCGCTCGGCGACCGGCGCCAGTGGGATGCCTGGATGCAGCGCCTGCCCGCCTATCTCGACGGCGCCGGGTTGCTGCGCTATTTCCCGACCGACGCACTGCCGGGTGAGGACGCGCTCACGGCCTACGTCCTGGCCGTCGCCCATCACGCTGAATGGGGAATACCCGACGCGCAGCGCCAGCGCATGCTAGACGGGCTCGCGCAGTTCGTCACCGGCCGGATCCAGCGCGATTCGGCCTTGCCGACCGCCGACCTCGCCGTGCGCAAGCTCGCCGCCATCGCGGCGCTGGCGGCCTACGGTGCGGCCGACGCCTCGATGCTCGACAGCCTCACGCTCGAGCCGAACCTGTGGCCTACGTCGGCCGTGCTCGACTGGCTCGACATCCTGCAGCGGCTGCCCGAGGTGCGCTCCAAAGCGTCACGGATCGCCGCAGCAGAGAACGTCCTGCGTTCGCGGCTCACGCTGCACGGGACCAGCCTCGTGCTGTCGACCGAGCGCCGGGACGCCCTCTGGTGGCTCATGATCTCGACCGACACCAATGCCGCACGCACGCTGCTGGCCGCGATCGACCGACCGGCGTGGCAGGAAGACGTGCCGCGGCTCGTGCGGTGACCGAGACCAGGGTCTGGGCGCCCTTGGCCCCGTGCCAGGCAACGGTCTCGAGCTTGTCCCGGTTGCGCGCGGCCAGCACGATACCCGCCTGCGCCCCAGGCGCCGCCGCGAGCTGGCGCGCCATTTCGGCGCCAATCCCATGGCGGAGGCGCCGGTCGTGGTAGAAGATCTTCATAATCGAGATTCTGTCATTGCGGGCTTGACCCGCAATCCATGCGGCGCCCGCTCACCGCGGTCCCGCGGTGGGCACAGGTGCCCACCTTTCTACGGTGCTTGCAGAGACGCTCTGAGTACGCCACGGGAAATCTCGAAGGGTGGGCACCTGTCCCACCGTGAACGAACCACGACGCGACGGCGCGTCAGTTGACGCAGGACCAGAGTTGGTCGGCGAGCGTGACCAGTATCGCGGGCCGCGTATACAGGGCAAACACCGCCAGCAGCACCGCGACGGCGGCGGCGTAGGCGAGGAGCTTGCGCGTCCGAAGGGCCGTGTCACGCAGGTTGTGGCGAAGCACCGCGCGAGATCGGCGCCTCGCGCACCGGGCAGGTCACCAGCGCCGCGAAGATGCCCAGCGCGATGGCGATGTCCCGGACGATATAGTAGCTGCCGGTGGATCGTCGCGGAAGCCGCCCAGCCGCGCGCCCATGAAGGAGCCGATCTGGTGGCTCGAAGAAACGAAGCCGCCGAGCATCGACAGGTGCGCGACGCGAAGATATGCGCCGCCGTCGGCGTTGGTCGCGGTGGTACCGTGGACAGCGGCGATACGTC
>CAVQQX010000096.1:0-14363 GCA_963714645.1 uncultured Gammaproteobacteria bacterium | reverse complement strand
TCCTCCAGTGTGCCTTGACCTCCCACCTCCCACCTCCCAATTGAGATCGGCGGGGTCGATGTAGACCGAAGCAAAATGCCATTTGTGCCAAAGCGGACACTCGTCGGGTGTGTGAACGGCGTTGGTGGTTGCCGGACAGTTGAGAACGGGGATTTCTTCCTTGTCGAAAAAGAGTAATTCCACACGGCGATTTAGCTGAGAGCGATAGTTGTCGCGGCCCGCGTTATCGAGTGGAAATGATTCGCCGCAAGCGACGAGTTTCTTGAGGTCATCGGCGAAGGCGAGCAAGGCGCGATAGCGGCCCATCTGGTCGCGGGTGATGCCGAGATTGGCGGCAATTTCGTCGTCGTAGATATCATAAACTGCGCGCCACATTTCGATCGGCCATTTGTGGGCGCCGGAATTCTTGACGCGATTGAACGTCTCCGGCGGCAATTGAACACTGTCGGTTGGCGCCAGGCCGCTGAGCACCCAGTTGTTATAAGCCGTGATAAATCGCTCAGTTGCGCCCTTGGTGTTGTCACCCCAGGTATTGTCGGTCTGAATCGGGTCGCAATCCCAGCCCCAGCGGCCGCCGCAGCGCGCACAGGCCTCGATGTCGATCCCGAAGTTCATCGGCGTGCGGGGATGCGGTCTGTACGCTGTCGAACAGAGCTCGACGTCGAGCGGTTCAGGAACTGCGCGGGGCGATCAGTGACCGGATCCGGTCGGACTCCCTCTTGACGACCGCATAGCACTCGCAGCACAACGCCTCGAGCCGGGGCCGGTCCAGTACCGTGATCTTGCCGCGGCTGTAACGGATGGCCCCCTGCTTCTGGAGCTTGCCGGCGGCTTCGGTGACGCCTTCGCGGCGGACGCCGAGCATGTTCGCGATCAGTTCCTGCGTCATGACCAAAACGTTTGACGCGAGGCGGTCGAGCGACAGCAGCAGCCAGCGACACAGTTGCTGGTCCACCGAGTGGTGGCGGTTGCATACCGCGGTTTGCGCCATCTGCGTGATCAGGGCCTGCGTGTAGCGCAGCAGCAGCAACTGCATGCCTCCGTTGCGATGGAACTCCTCCTTGAGCCGCTGGCCCACCAGCCGGTAGGCGTGTCCCGCGCTCTGGACGATCGCGCGACTCGGGGTGGTCTCGCCGCCCATGAACAGCGCAATGCCGATGAGTCCCTCGTTGCCCACCACCGAGATCTCGGCCGAGGCGCCGCTCTCCATGACGTACAGCAACGAAACGATCGAGTCGGTGGGAAAGTACACGCTCCGCTGGACGGCGCCCGACTCGTACAGCACCTTGCCGAGCGGCATCGGTACGAGGCGCAGGTGCGGATAGATGCGCGCGCGCTCCTCCGCCGACAGCGCAGCCAGAAGGTGATTGCGCTGCGGGGCGTGGATCTCGTGTGGTGCGGGCGCGCGGGCCACGGCGACTCGCGAAGAAGAGAAGAGGAGAAGGAGTGGACGCGCTCCAGCATACAGCAAACACCCGGTGTTGGTGCGGTAGCGTACAGCCGCGCCTGCGAGCATCGAATGTTCGGTTGCGAACAGAGATCCACGTCCCGACCGTGCATAGTCGCGCCTCTGGTGGGCTGCCGGCACGGTCGGTGTACCACCTTCACCACGCAGAGAAGTCACATGAACTCAACATTTACAGTGCGTCGCGGGTCACGCCTGCGCGCAGCGGCGGTCGGCATTGCCGGCACGCTCATGATCGCCGCGTGCGTATCGACGCCGCCGGCGCCATCCGCGCAGCTGCAGGCCGCGCAACAGGCGATCTCGACCGCCGAGCGGACGGATGCAGGCCGCCACGCCGCGGCCGAGCTGAGCGAGGCACGCACCAAGCTCGCATCCGCCAACACGGCCGTGCAGGAAGAGAGGATGGTCGCGGCGGCGCAGTTGGCCGACCAGTCGCGCGTGGAGGCGGAACTCGCCTTGGCGCGGACCGCGGCGGTCAAGGCCAAGGCAGTGAACGACGAAATGAAGCGCAGCACCGGCACCCTGATCGACGAGATGCAGCGCAGCACGGGAGAACCGCAATGACTTCGACCATCGGCAAGATGACCATCGGCAGGACGCTCCTCGCCACGACCGTGGCGTCCGTGCTGCTCGCCGCCTGTGCGACCTCGCCCAGTGCCCCGGAAGGCGCGGCGGACGTTCGCGCCCGACTGACCCAGCTGCAGTCCGACCCGAACCTGGCGACGCGCGCACCGGTCGCCATCAAGGAAGCGGACGTCGCGGTAAGCACCGCCGAGCAGCCTGAAGCCGACGAGGTGCTCGCCTCGCACCGGGTCTACATCGCCGACCGCAAGGTCGAGATTGCCAGGGCGCAGGCCGAGACCCGCCTGTTCGAGGACCAGCGCGCCGCCCTGAGTGCCCAGCGCGAAACGGCCCGGCTGGATTCCCGTACTCGCGAAGCCGACGCCGCCAGGGATGCGGCGGCGATGGCGCGCAGCGATTCCGAGAACGCCCGCGCGGCCACGGCCGACGCGCAGGATCAGACCGCAGAGCTGCAGCGGCAGATCGACGCGATGAACGCGAAGGTCACCGACCGCGGACTGGTGCTGACGTTGGGCGACGTGCTGTTCTCGAGCGGCAGGGCGGACCTGAAGGCAGGAACAATCAGCCACCTCGACCAGCTGATAGCGTTCCTCGGCAGATACCCGAGCCGCACAGTCATGATCGAAGGCCACACGGATAGCGTCGGCAGCGACGGCTACAACCAGGGTCTGTCCCAGCGACGCGCCGACTCGGTACGTTCGTACATCGTCAGGCAGGGCGTCGACGCAGCGCGGGTCACGACGACGGGTGCTGGAGAAAGCACGCCGGTGGCGGGCAACGAGACCGAATCGGGCCGGCAGCAGAACCGCCGGGTCGAGGTCATCATCAGCAATCCGGCGCTCGCGGCCAGGTGACAGGACTTCGATTGAACCCGCGCGGCCTTAGGCTGCGCGGGTTCACTTCAGGTGGCGGGAGAGGCCGGCGGGCCTTCGGCTCAGTGCAGGACGCTCGCGTACGTCGCCAGGTCGGCCGCGTAGCACTCGCAAGCGGCTCCTTCCAGGCCGTGCCGGTCGACGATGGCGATGTCGCCGCGACTGTAACGGATGAAACTGTGCGCCTGCAGCGAGCTGGCCGCCCGCGTGACGCCCGCGCGCCGCACGCCAAGTATGTACGCGAGGAACTGGTGCGTGACATGGAACCGGTCGGAGTGCGACCGGTCGCCAGTCATCAACAGCCAGCGGGCGAGCCTCGCCTCGAGCACGTGGAAGCGCGTGCAGGCAGCCGTCTGGGCCAGCTGGCACATCAACACGTACATGTATCGATTCACCACGCGCTGCAGCGCGATGCTGCTCTGCAGCTCGCGGCGGAACGACGTCGGCGTCCATTCGCCAGGCTGCCCCGGCGCCCTGCACCAGGGCGAGCACGGGCGCAGATGCCAACCCCGAGCGTCAGCGAGCCGCCCAGCATTCCCTCGTCGCCGACCAGGCCGACCTCGAGCCGGTCGTGGCCGCCGATCGGCGTGATCAGCGATATGAAACTGTCGGTCGGGAAGTAGACGTGGCGGATGCGCGCGCCGGGCTCGTACAGGACGTCGGCCAGGACCAGGTCGACATGCTTGCAGCCGGCAAGCAGACGACGGCGATCCTGGGCGGGAAGGGCGGCAATCAGCAGGTTGTTCGCAGCGGCCTGCGTCGGCGTTTGCACGGCAAGTGTCGCGTCCATCGCGCAAGGGACCGAAGTCCCGATGTCGCAGGTTGACCAGCGGGCGGGTCCGGGTCTGTACGGTGGCCCACCGATGGCGAGGTCATGTCCGCTAACGCACAGACGCCCGGGTCGATTGGCGCAATCCTCTGCACTTCAGTCACAGGTACCGGAGCGCAGTTGACCCGCAAGCCTCTTCCCGAGCCGGGCGCCGAATACGGCAGCGCTGCGCTGCTGGCGGCGGAGCGCGCCAGGGACACCCTCGACTCGATCGGCGATGCAGTGGTGAGCACTGATCTCGCCGGCAACGTCACGTATCTGAACCCGGTCGCCGAGGCCATGACCGGATGGACAGGAGCGGAGGCATCCGGCAGGCCGCTGCGGGAGGTCGTGCGCATCATCGATGCGGACAGCCGCGAACCGGTGCCGGACCCTCTTTCGATGGCGATGCAGCAGGACGCCACCGTCGGCCTGGGCGCGAACTGCCTGCTGGTTCGTCGTGACGGCTACGAATCCGCAATCGAGGACACTGCCTCCCCGATCCACGACCGGCAAGGACGGGTCCGCGGCGCGGTGATCGTCTTCCACGACGTGGGCGCGGCGCGCGCAATGTCGCAGCGAGATGTCCCACCTCGCACAGCACGACCCTCTGACCGGGCTTCCCAACCGCCTGCTGCTCATGGACCGACTCGAACGGGCAATCGCGACAGCTCGCCGCCACCATCGGTGCGCTGGCCGTGTTGTTCCTGGACCTCGATCGATTCAAGTGCATCAACGACACGCTGGGCCACGCGACGGGCGACAAGGTCCTGCAGTCGCTCGCGGCCCGAATGGTTGCCTGCGTGCGCAGCTCGGACACCGTGAGCCGGCAAGGTGGCGACGAGTTCGTCGTCCTGCTGTCGGAAGTGGCTTGCGCGGAGGATGCGGCGTTCGGTGCGGACAAACTGCTCACCGCGCTCGCAATGCCGCACCTGATCGACGGGCGGGACCTCCATGTCACCGCGAGCGTGGGCATTGCGGTGTATCCGGCCGACGGCACGGATGCCGTGACCCTGGTGAGGAAGGCGGACCTCGCGCTGCTGGGCGCCAAGGCCGCTGGGGGCGACTACCCCCGTCGCGACCGGCCGCCCCTCGCGAGCGCCCCGGCGATTGCTTCCCAGGTGGTGTCGAATGCCTCGCGAGTGAAGCCGGCACCCGACGGCAGCCAGTTTCCTGAACTTCCGCCCGCCAGGCTGAAGTGGCCGACGATGTCGAGGTGATCGGCGCGCGCGACGTGCAGCACGTGGTCATGCAGCTGGCTCAGCGTGGGCACGATGCCATTCGCGGTCCCGGAGTATCCATGAGCGGACTTGCGACGTTGAGGCGGGCGGCTTGCGTGGTGCTGGCGCTTGCCGGCGTCGTGGCAGCGGGCTGTGCCACACCGAGGCACGCCCAGCCGCAGGCGCCTGTCCCGCCGACTGCCCCGGCGGCCGTGGTAGCCGAGGCGCCGCGCAACACCGGCGCCAGGAACTGCACCGGCCGTCGTCGCGGCGCCCACCTCGCCCGCCCCGCGCCCCGCTGCGCGGGTAGCGGCGCCCGCCGCTCCACCAGTCGCCCCGGTGCCTGCGCCCAATCCGCCACGCGTCGTCACGGCGCCGCCGGTGGCTGCGGCTCCGGCAAAAGTAGTCCCGAAGCCGACACCTGCTCCCGTTGCGGCGCCCCCGCCCCCTGCCCCGTTGGACCTCAAGTCGCTCGAGACGCGACTCCGGCAGACCAGGGCCATCGGCGTGCTCACCAAGCTCTCGCTCAAGAACCAGGTCGACGACCTGGTGGAGAAATTCCGCGCGTATCACCGGCGGCAAGCCAAGACGACGCTCGCCGAGCTGCGTCGCAACTACGACATGCTGGTCCTCAAGGTGCTCTCGCTGCTGCAGGACAGCGACCCGCCGCTCGCCAGTGACATCGTCAAGTCGCGCGCCGCGATCTGGGGCATCCTCGAGGATCCGCGCAAGTTCACCGAAGCCAATCTGATGGCAGGAGCAACACCGTGAGCAAACCTGCAGGAACGCGGACCATGGTCAGCGTGATGACGATGCTGTGCGCAGGGAGCCCTGTTGCCGCGGAGGACACAGACAGCGTCGTCACAGTAGCCAGGGACCTGACGGCCGTGATCGCGCTGCAGGGCCTGCCCTGCGGGCAGGTCGTGAGCGCCAGCCAACAGGGCGAGGACGACTACGTAGCTTCGTGCGAGAACGGCGACCGTTACCGGGTGTTCGTCGACACCGAGGGCCGGGTGGTCGTGGAGAAGATCGAGAAGATCGACTAGGACTTCCGGCCGCCGAGCAGCAGCAGCCCGCCACCGATCACGATGGCCCCGACGCCGGCCCAGACCGGAACGTTGATCGTTTCTTTCTCCTGCACCGACATCTCGATCGGTCCCATCTTGATGTCGTGCGTCTGCTTCGTATAACTGAAGCTTCCATAGGCAAGGCCGAGGATACCGGCCACGATCAGCACGATGGCCGAGATCTTTAGTGCGTTCATTTTCCTTCCCCAAGCGGCCGCGCAGCCGGTGTCCCGGCTGGCGGCGCCGTTGTCCGGTTGGCTTAAGCGCGCCTGCCCTGGATGAGGTTGATCGCGATCACGATTACCGCGAGAACCAGCAGGATGTGGATGAACCCGCCCATTGTGTAGGAGCTCACGAGCCCCAGCACCCAGAGGACGAACAATACGACTGCAATGGTCCACAGCATTTCGTTTCTCCTTGCGATTTCACTCGGCGTGCACGGCGATCAGCTGCGATCGCTGGATGAAGTCAGCACCAGCTGGCCGTTCTCGACCGGAATGCGACTGCCCGGGGCCTCGTCCATGTGCACGGTGCTTACCTGGTCCCCGATGCGATAGCGCACCTCGTAGCCGTCCGGTTTCTCGACGGAGTCGTAGACCGTGCGGCAGCGCTGCTCGACCGTCTGGGTCGTCTTGCCTTCCTGCATCTGCTTCTGGATCTTGCTGCCGGCATAGCCGCCGGCCGCAGCGCCCGCCACGGTCGCCACCGTCTGGCCGGTGCCGTCGCCGATCTGGTTACCGAGCACTCCGCCCGCGACGGCGCCGATGACGGCACCGGTGACGCGCTTCGGATCCCTGGTGGCCGCCTGGTGCGTCACGATCTCGTCGGAGCAGACCTGCCGGGAGGTCTTCACGGTCCGCATCAGCGGCTCGACATTGAGCACTTCGGCCGAATTGCGGTTGTCCATCGCCTGGTAACCGGCGAATGCGCCGGCCGCAGTGACCGCCACGCCGCCCACGATGAGGCCAGTTATCAATGACTTGTTCATCTAAGAATGCTCCACTCGACACACCCGTCGCGCGGTGAATTCGCGAAACGGTCGCGTGTGGTCGATGCCCAACAGCGTACCGGACGGGCCGGCAGGGTCTGTTCGGGAGCGCACAGATGGCGAGAGCCGTGGGTGCGGGAGCGCACAGATGGCGAGAGCCGTGGGCGGTAGCCTGCCGCCGGTAGTCAGTGCGCCGAGCTGCGCAGTGACGGATGCAAGCACAGAGCACTACATGGGCTGGACAGACACCATGAGGCACAACGCCGAGGTCGCTTTGTGCGACCACGGTCCGGCCGGTGACGACGCCGCAGACGGCACGGCGTCGGCGTCGGCGTCGGCGTCGGCGTCGTGGGATCCGTACGATGTCTGGTTGACTCGCGTCAAGCAGCCGCGCGAGCTCGCAGCCCAGGAGCTCACCGGCGATGGTTGGCAAACCAATTGGAGACAAACATGAAACTCGGATTCCTGAAGCTCACTGCAATCATCGGTGTACTGGCGCTGGCCAGCGCCTGCTCGTCCACTCGCACGCAGCAGTCGGCCGGTGAAGTCATCGACGACAGCGTGCTCACGGCCAAGGTGAAGGTGGCGCTGATCGAAGATCCGGTCACCAAGGCCGGCCAGATCAACGTCGAGACCTATCGCGGTGTCGTGCAGCTCGGCGGCTTCGTCGACAATGCCGAGCAGAAGACCCAGGCGACGAAGGTGGCCCGTTCGGTCACGGGCGTCCAGGAGGTTCGCAATGACCTCCGCGTCAGCACTCCGCAGGCGACGGCCGGGCAGGTCATCGACGACGGCGCGATGACGGGCATGGTCAAGGTGAAGCTCATCGAGGACACGCTGACCAAGGCCCACCAGATCAACGTGGAGACACAGAAGGGTGTCGTGCAGCTGGCCGGGTTCGTGGATTCGACCGCGGCGAAAACTCGTGCAGGCGAGATCGCACGCTCCGTCGACGGCGTCGTCGAGGTGCGCAACGAGCTCGAGATCAGGCAGAAGTAATTTCGGCGGATAGTACTTTCAAACGGCCTTCCGTGCCCGGCCGGCCCTTCCGTGCCCGGCCGGATACGGGTAATCGGCCTTATAGTGAGCCCGAATCTGCTGCCGGCCGGCCTTGCACGGCACACCCGACGGCTCGGCGTCCCTCCGGACTGCCAACCCGCCGCTGATACCTCAGCCGGTGCCCCGAAAATCCGCCCTTCCCTGCTGTGATCTGAATTGGGCACGCACCGAACCCATCCACCACATCTTGCAGCGGCGCAAACGTCCTCAGTCGTTTGAGTTCAAAGCAGTGGGACTGCACCGGCGGGACTCTGGCCCCGAGCGGCAGCTTGGCCTGATGCTGATCCGGTGCCGTGCGCTCCCCGAATACCCGCTTCAGGCGCTGCGCCCAGCTCATGGCCACATGCCGTGGGGTGACTGGCTTATCGGCACCCTCTATACGGTTCGATGAGCACGTCGATGCGATGCAGCTTGAGCAGGCGCGAGACGTCCGCGCCCAAACGGTCGACACCCGTCGTGTTCAGCAGGTCTGTCAGCACAATCGCCATGCTCACTTCTCCTTGTTCTTGAGATGCCACAGTCGCGAGCGCACGAGACGCTTCCGACGCTGCTCGTCTTCGGTGTTCGCGGGTGCCGCGAGAATCGCTTCGAGTTCGGCACGCGTCGCGGTCATGAGGTTGTCCTTCGTTTCGTGAGAGCGGTCAGCTGATTTGATGGACAGATTTTCACGATCGGTGATGGGCCATCGGCGATCTTGAGCGCGGCGTCATCACCGCGGTCATGGCCGGGTTGTCAGAACGGTGGATCGTCGAGCGGCCGGGACGGCATGGGTTCGCTGTAATGCTCGCGCTGATCGAGTGCGTGATACCAGCGGTGCAGTTGAGCGAAGTAATGGTTTTGGAAGCGGTGGTAGAACGTCTCGAGGAACTGATCGATGGCAACCACGGCCTCGTCGGGCAGGTCCGGGAACACGAACGGATCGGTGTCGTCGGTCACGTCAGCGAGCTCCGACGCGGCGCGGGGTTTGAGGCTGCGGCTGTGCGAACACCTGCAGATAGAGCTTTTCATCGAGTTCGGTGATTTCGCGCTGCGCCGCGGTCATCAGCAGTTCGGCCGCCATAGCGATGAAGATGCGGTAACTGCCTGCGGCGTGATCGCAGAGCGTGTGTCGCAGCTGCTGGGTCATCAGACTGGCATTGCCGGCAGTGGCGAGCAGATGTTCGAGGCAGGCGAGGAGTTCTTCTCGGGTGGCGAGGCCGGTGGCGAGGCGGGTTCGGATGCGCGATCGCAAGGGGATCAGTTCCTCGCGGCGTAGTTTGTCGAGCAGGCGCGCATCGCCGCAGAGCACGACGCACAACAGGGACTGCGAGTCGAAGCGCGCACTCGCCAGCAGCCGCAGTTCGCTCAAGACCATCGGCGTCATTTCCTGTGCCTCGTCGACCAGGATGACGGGCCGGCGGCTGGCCGAACCCAGGTGATCGAGCCAGCGGGCGCGCAGCGCCTTGAACCCGCCCCAGCGGTTGCTGACCCGCATGGAGAGCCGTGGTCGGGCCCATCTCGCCGCTCCAGAAACGGCGGATCGTGCCGTCGCGACGCGTGAACACGTTGAAGCCGGGCATGTCGGCGTCCTCGGCACTCACGTAATCGCGCGTATAGCGGCCACCGGTGCCCGCAACGATCCGCAGGGATCGCCGGCCGCGCTGCCGCTTGAACTCGAGCAGTCGCTCGATCGGTGAGCGAGCAATGACGACCAGTGCGAACTTCCTCGGCGAGCAGCGCGTCGCGCGCACGACGGTACCCGGGCTTTCGTTCGCGAACCGGACGCCGTTCCGGCGGGCGAGATCGGTCGCGGAGACTGGTTGCGGTCGTGCGTGCATGGGCCCTCCTTGGCTGTGTGCGATCGCGGGTACGCTCCGACGGGTCATCTGCACGCAAGCCAGCACTGCCGCGGGCAGCCTTCCAACCGAACCCGGCGCGCAGGCACATGAAAAACGCCCCGGGGATTGCTCCCCGGGGCGTTCTCGTTCCGACGATCCGAAACGATCGGTCAGCTGGTCACTTGGTGACGCTCACGATGGTCGGGCTGGGCAGGCCGGCCGCGCCACTGTAGACGACCGAGCCGAGCCAGCGGCCCGGGGCGAGCGCCGGGTCGAACGTGAGTTCGATCGTGCCCGTGGCGCCGAGGGTCGCACTGTCCGGTGCGGTGACCGTCATGTTGCCCACCGCGTTCGCGCCAACGTAGAACGAGTTGAGCACGAACGGCGACGAACCGGCCGGCAGGCCCCAGCCGTGGACGTAGACCGTCAGCTCGAGCGGGGCGCCCGTCGGGTTCGTGAACGAGAAGTTCACGGTCTCCGCCGAGGTCCCGCTGGTGCTCGAGCCGACGAGCGTCGAACCCTGGTAAACGTAGAGGTCCATGTCGGATCCTGCCGCGACGTCCGCGTCGAACAGCGCATAGCGCGCGTACGTGGTGCCGGCCGGGATCGTGACGGGGATCGTCACGGTTCCCGTCGAATCCGCCGGATCGAACGTCTGGTCCGGGTCCTGGGTTACCGTGCCCGCGTTCGCGATCGACTTCGCCAGGCCCCGCGCCGCCGCAGAGAAAGCTCCGGTGTAGCCGAACGTCACCCCGTACGTCACCGGCGCGCCGTCCACGCTGCTGACCGAAGCCGGCGCCGCCAATGCGACCGGCCGGATCGCGATCGGGCTACGGACCGAGTGACCGTTGTCGCCGGTCCACGTGAGGCTGCCGAACGAATATGCGTTCAGCGTCGCCGACGTCCGGGTGAATGCGACGGTAAAGCTCTTGGTCTCGCCCGGGTTCAGCATCAACGAGTCAGGCGCCACCACGGCCGAGATGCCGGTGAGCCCGGCGACGGATGCCCTGTACGTCTCCTTCTTGCCGCTGACGTTCGTGACCTTGCGGGTCACGGTCTGCAATCCCGCCAGGTCGCCAATCGCGATCGAGGCGTAGTTCAGGTTGCTCGGGTCGATCCCGAGCACCGGGCAGTAGGAGGCGACGAGCTGGCCGGATCCGCACAGGAATCCCAGCCAATCGTTGAAGCCCGAGTCGTACACGAGGCCGGGGTCGGCGGCCGAGTTCGGCACGACCTGGCCGGCGCCGAAGCCGAACGGATTGCCAGCGATCGCGGTGCCGTCGTTGCGCACCTGGCTGGCGGTCGTCATCAGCGCGGACTTGATCGCGACGGGCGACCAGTTCGGATGCAGCTGCTTCATGAGTGCGCCCAGGCCGGCGACGTGGGGGCTCGACATGGACGTGCCCGACAGGAAGTCGAAGTTGCGGCCCGAGTTCTCCACGGGCGAGACCGCGGCGAGGATGTCCACGCCCGGGGCCATGAGGTCCGGCTTCAGCAGGTCGCCGACGCCCGCCCGCGCGGGACCGCGCGAGGAAAACGAGGCGACGTCCGGAGCGGCGACGCCGACCGTGCCGACGCCCTGGCTCAGCGACGCGGTCGCCCCGGACATGGCTGCATACGCCCAGATGGCTGCGCGCACGGTGTCCGCGACGTGAACGGTGGGCACCGAGTGCAGGTCCGCGTTGAGCGAGTTCGGGCTCGTGTTGGTGAGGATCATGCCGACGCCGCCGGCTTCCTTGACCGCCAGGCTCTTGTCGACGCGATCACTCGTGCCGCGATCGCAGACGACGATCTTGCCGTCGACCTTGGCCGGGTCGAGCACCGCCGTACCGCCGGTCCAGTGCTCGGAGAAGCACAGCCGCACGGCGGTCGCGTCCGCGCCGGGCAGGGCTGCGTCCGTCGACGCAACCAACGGCGACGACGGGACCGCGGCACCGAGGCCCGCGCCCGTGTAAGAGGCGCCGTTGCCGAGCGTGGCGACCGCCTCGTAGAAGCGATCGTGCGAGCCGGCGGCAACGGTGGTCAGCCACGGGCTGTTGTGCGCCACGGTGCTGGCGCCCGGGCCGTTGTTGCCGGCGGAGGCCGCCACGAACACGCCCGCGTCGGCCGCGAACAGGAACGCGACCTCGACAGGGTCGAGGAAGCTGGTCGTCGAACCGCTGATCGAGAAGTTCAGGACATCGACGCCGTCCGCGACGGCCTGGTCGATCGCCATGACGCTGTCGGAGCTGGGGCAGCCGCCTTCATCGCCGATGCCCCAGCAGACCTTGTAGACGGCGATCCGGGCGCGAGGCGCCATGCCGCTGATCTTGCCGAGGCTGCTGCCGTTCACGAGCGCATCGACGCCGTAGTTGCCGGCTGCCGTGCTCGCGGTGTGGCTGCCGTGGCTGCTGGCGCCGCGCGGCGAGATGAACTCGTACGGGAACTGCGACCTGATGCTCGCAGCGCCGCCGAAACCCGCCGTGTAGTACTGCGCACCGATCAGCTTCTGGTTGCAGTTCGACGCGACGAACTTCTCGCCCGGGACGCACTTGCCGTGCCAGCCCGGCAGCTGCTGGTAGACCAGCTTGCCGCTCGCATCGCGGTCCGCGAAGCTCGGGTTCTCGGGCCAGATGCCCGAATCGATGATGCCGACGACGACGCCTTCACCTGCGCCCGCGCTGTTCGGCCCGTTCGCGGTGATGGGGTTGCCATTCGCGTTGCCGCTCAATTGCGACCAGAGTCCGCCCGGGGCGTTGAGGCCGAGGAAGGCGGGCGTCGTCGAAGTGTCGAGCTTGCGGATCTCGTCCTTGGTGACCGCGACCACGCCCGGCGCCGAACGCAGCGCCGAAGCCTGTTCGGCCGAGAGCTCCGCTGCGAACCCGCTGAACGCGTATCCGTAGCTGTAGACCTTCTTGCCGCCGACCCGGGCCAACGTCGCGTCCTGGCGGGCTTCGAGATATGACTTGTAGTTCGTGACCTGCGGGCTCAACGGGTCGATCTTGTCGCCCTTGCGCGCCTTGGTGGCCGCATAGCCCTTCACGCCGCCGTCGTACGTGACGACGGGCGCGTCCGCCATGCGGACGATGTAAAGCTGGTTGGTGTACTTGCTCTTCTCGACAGCCTTCGATTCGGCGCTGGGCGCCGCGACGAGGGCAGTGGGCACCGACATTGCGGCAACGGCGCTCAGCGCGGCCGTCGACAGCAGTGTCAGCAACGGTTTCTTCGACATGGATATCCCTCCGGACGGTACATGGGCAGCTTCTTCTGGCGCTCGCGGGAGAGAAGGCTCTCAACAGAAAAAAATCGCCGGACTTCGCATGCACGCGACGTCGAGCGGTGTCTCCCTTCCGGCAACCCAGCCCTCTTGTTCTGATTGATCAAGAGCTGTGGCTTTGCGGCCCCGCCTCGCAGCGGGTGTGCCCTTCACGCGTGCCGTGAGCCGAAGCTACCCTCGCAAATTGGGGAAAGCAACCGTCTCGCAGGCATCAGGCGCACTCGTTTGTGACATAACGTGGGAAACGCAGCGACCCGCAAGCGACCCGCAAGCGACCCGCAAGCGACCCGCAAGCGACGCGCACTAGCGGGCGCCCGCTGCGTGGTGCGAGGAGGGCCGGCGTCTCAGCCGCCGAATTCGGCGAGCCAGTCGCGCGGCCGCAGGAAGTCCTTGTACAGCCGGTCCTCGGCCGTGCCCGGCGCGGGTTTGCAGTCGTACTCCCAGCGCACGAGCGGCGGCAGCGACATCAGGATCGACTCGGTGCGCCCGCCGGTCTGCAGGCCGCAGATCGTGCCGCGGTCGTAGACCAGGTTGAACTCGACGTAGCGCCCGCGTCGGTAGAGCTGGAAGTCGCGCTCACGTTTGCCGTACGGCGTGTCCTCGCGCTTCTCGACGGCAATTTGGAACAGGTCGAGCGCATCAGCGAGCGTGAGGTCGTCCATGCGCTGGTGCGGGCGCAGGCTCGCGAACTTCGGCTTTTCCTCGTCCTCGCGCGTCCCGATCTGTGCGAACGCCCCGAAGCGGCCGAAGCGCACGCTCACGGGCCTGCCCGAGACCGGGTTGGTGCCGAGCGGACGCTCCATCGCGACGTCCGAGCGCGTCACGTTCTCGTCCACATCGTCGATCTGCTTCTTGAGCTCGACCCAGAAGCGCTCGAGCATCGGCAACCAGTCTTCCTCCCCCCGCGAGATTTTGTCGAGCTCGTCCTCCATCGACGCGGTGAACCCGTAGTCGACGTAACGCTCGAAATTGCCCGTGAGGAACCGGTTGACGATCTTGCCGAGGTCGGTCGGCGTGAACCTGCGGTTCAGGAGCTCGCAATACTTTTTAGAGCAGGGTCTGGATGATGCTTGCGTAGGTCGAGGGCCGGCCGATGCCGTGCTCCTCGAGCGCCTTCACCAGGCTCGCCTCCGAATAGCGCGGCGGCGGCTCGGTGAAATGCTGTCCGGTCGATGCCCAGCAGCGTCACCCGGTCGCCCGTCTGCAGCGGGGGGAGGATGCGGTTTTCC